>NZ_JBVIJX010000023.1:0-145973 GCF_055581185.1 Streptomyces sp. NPDC031474 | reverse complement strand
AGTCATTTCGCACCTACAAAGTCAGGTCCCCCCAGGCACCGGGTGGAGTCAGAACTGACCTACAAGTGGCGTCAACCGCCACCTACGAAGCCAGTGAGCCTTGGGACGGGGATCCTAAGGGCGCGGATGATGTCTGCATCCCAGCGCTGTTGGCGCGCACGCCGGACCCGTATCCAACTTCCGATCGACCACTTCATTGCTTCCCCCAGTAGCCCGCACGGTGGCCTCAAAGCTGACTGAGGATACGGGGTGGCAGGCTCACAGCCGCGTACGCGTACCGTCGATGAAGCCCAGTGGCGGTGGTGGGTTGGATAGACGGCCTGATGGAACGTATCGAGGATCTCAGCCTGGGAAGCTGCGGGCATTTGGAGCTGGTTGGGGCACTGATCTGGGCGAACGGTTCGGGTGCGGCATCGTCGGGCTCGGCTGCTTTCACCGTGGTTCCCCGCTGTTCCCCGCTGGATCTGGTGCGGTTGTGGTGCGGCAGTGATGCTGCGTCAGGAACGATGCCCAGCGAGCGGCTTACCACTTCCGCCACTTGTCCGTGATCTGGTACCGGCCGAGTCCATGCCGGGCGGCCAGTGCGACGATGTTGATGCCGTGCTCAGTGAGCGATTGGTCGATGAAGTCGCACAGTTGCTCGCGCTCGTCGGTTTCGTAGGCGCTTTCGTTGTGGGCTTCGTTCACGGTGTTCAGGGCCAGGACGACGCGTTCCACGACGCCGAAGATCTGCGCGTCGTCTGCCTCGCTCAGCCCGGGAAGCTCCCTCTCGAAGGTGTCGAGGACGGCATCGGTCGACGTGAGCAGTTCTTCGGGGAACAGTGCCGCCATGCAGGCGCACTCAGGGGCCAGGGTGCCGGCGGCAAGCTCTTCGGCTTCCTTGGCTATGCCGTCGCGCCAGTTCGTCGTAGGTCTCTCAGCCATGGAGCGGACCGTACAGCCCCAGTCTGACAGTGGGGTTGAGCACCGATGCGGCCCATACGCCAGCGATATCACCAGGTACACGCTTTCCAACTGTGGTGGTGGGCCCGGGGGCCTCGGACGGGGCCGTTCACCTGCGTTCATAAGCGGTCGGTCGTCTGAGCGGCTACCGCCTCCGGTCCCGTCTGAACGTCCGTGAACGGCGCTGAATGAGACGGAAACTGAGACGGGAGCGCGCTCCCAGCCTCAGGGCCTGAGCCGGTTCTGCTGAGGGTCGAAGCAGACCAGCCCCATCGAGTCTGCGAGGGCCGCCGCGTAGGTGGAGGCCTCCTCAGCCATGCTCCAGCGCATCGGGAAGTAGACGAGCGGGCCGCATGCCTCTCCGATCAGCGGCCCCGTCGACCAGGGGGAGGTGTCCTCCTCGTCCTCGGTCAGGTCACACCACCGCTCCAGGAGGCCAGCCACGTAAGCCGCTATGCGTTCGGTCGGCGGATGCTCAACATCCGTGTCGACGTAGTGCTCATAGAGGTTCGTGAACGCTCGTGCGGCCGCCTTGTCGTCCGCAGGGCGCGCGCCCTCCCACACAGCCAGGTCGTAGCTCATGGCCGGAGGCTCTCACGCCGCACTGACAGACGGTCCGCACCTTCGACACGCCCTGTCTGAACCTCAGCTGACGACAGTCAGCCACGACGGCGGGCGCGCCGACCGACCACGCACGCGTATGCCTCGCTGCACCCCCACCGGCCTCAGCCACGCTGTTGGTGCCGTCGACTAGAGCAAGTCGTGACGGCCGGCCCGTGACGACGACGTTGAGCTATCAGCTTGGGACGTTCTTCTAGCGGCAGTTGCCGGGCAGATCTGCGGCGGGGAGGTGTTGGAACCCTGGTCCCACCTGCGGCTAATCTCCGCTGTTCCCAGTAGTTCCTCGCACTATCTGGCACGTGAATGGCACGACCCGTTGCTGTGAAGAACCCCGGGCGGAACCTCGGCCTTGGAGGTCCGAGCCTCAGCCGATGACAGCCAGCCACGAAGGCGGGTATGTCGACCGGTCAGGCACGCGTGTGTTTCGTTGCACCCCGGCCAGCCTCAGCCACGCTGCTTGGCTTTCCTTCTGACACCGCAGCGCTCAACGGCTCAGGAAGTGCTTGCGAAGCCACGGAACGCGCCCAGTCGAGGTGCGAGTGCTCAGTTTCGGAGAGAGAATAGAGCTAGACGGCGCGGAGGTGCTCACGGTGGTGGTGAACCCAACGGGCATTGCAGTCACTGATGTGAGAGCAAGTTTCATCTGCAACGACGAAGCCAGTAAATGAGTTATCAACCTCGCGCCTTCACATACCACCACCCTCAGCTTCGGCCGCGGTGCGGACATGCCTGCCCATAATCCGCGAGCTTCCTACGGGTCCTGCATTTCCGAGGAGATTAGCCAGCGAATTTCGGCAAGCGGCGCTTGTTTCGAGTGTCGATGCGATGAGTCATGCGATTTGGGGAAGTTGCCATGGTTACGATCGTGAGGTCTGCACTTGACCGGGTATTTCGCTACGTGGACATCTCCGAAAAACCGATAGGGAGAGGCGGGTGTGGCCAGGTCTGGCAGGCTCATGATCTCTTGTTTGATTGTCGGGTGGCTATCAAGACAATTGATGAGATGCTCGACTGGGAACTTAACAATACCGCGAGACGGGCTTTCATCAAGGAGGCGCAAGCCGGGGCAAGGCTCGGTGCGGTATCGCGGAACATCGTGAAGGTAAATGATCTGGGAATGGTGGACAATGTCCCGTACTTCGTTATGGAATGGATCGAGCCGCGAAATGGACAATCATGGGTAGACATCTCGCAGAACATGGGGAAGATGTCCTTGGCGCAAGCCAAGATAACGCTCTTCGCAATATCTGATGCCGTAAAAATTGCTCATCGGGGTGGTATGGTTCACAGTGACATCGCGCCATGGAACATTCTCTTTGATGCAAGCGAGAATCTCTATAAGCTTGCCGATTTTGGCCTGCTAAAGATCGTAGAAGAAGGAGTGCTCAGTCATGGCTCGGGCAGCCTTCTGGTTGGAGGAAGGGCGGCCTTCTTTCCTGTCGGTGTGCGAACAGGGGCGGAGGAGATATCTTTTGCCTCTGACGTGTATGCCCTGGCGATAACTTTTAGAGCTCTCCTTGAGGGGCCTGACTTCTTGGAGTTGAAGCAGGAGCCAACAGTTCCCACTCCGGGGGTCATTCCTATTCGTCACGAAGGCGGCCGTGACGCACCGCGACAAGCACGAAATCTCTTGCTTCGATTTGTTGATGGTCACACGCCTAACGACACAGTGCAGGAATTTCAACAGACGCTTCAGCGTATTCCGAACTAAAGATCGAATAGGGAGGTTGAAGCGATGTCACCCGCGATTCAAGAGGCACGCTCGATCTGCTACATTCCTTCCGGGGAAATGTTGCGCTTTCATCCGGTAAGCCATTGGCTCCGTAGGTATGCCGAATTCACGCAGCGATCAGCGAATGAAATTGTTCTGCCAGCTGTGGGGTTCTCCGGTCCTCTTTTTAACTCCATTGTGCACCCGACCCCGAAGTCATTCAGCGGTACAAACCTGCTCCCACAGTGGGTAGCAGCAGCCCGCGAGGCTTTGGGTGAAGATGGCGTTGTCTGGGCTTCGATCGTAGTGGAGTTGGGATTCCTCGAGAATCCGGCGCTATGGCTTGTGGATCAGTTCGGTGATGAGCTTCCTCAGGTCTGCATGGTGAACCCGGTGACACAGGAAATTATTGGGGATCTCATCTCGGAACTGGCCGATGTCGGAGTAGACGGGGTGGTTCTGGATATCACCGATGTTTTCCCAAATTCCGTCACGTCAGGCCGTGTCGGTTACACCCTGCACTGTTTTTGTGACTTCTGCATGGAGCAGCTTGCCCTGAAGGACTTTAGAGAGTCGAGGAAACTTTTCATATCTGAACCTCTTCTTAGTCAGTTGATTCTCAACAAAGATGAAGAACGGGGTGGCGTCCGCCACATAGACGCTCCGCAGGAGTGGATGGACGGTCGAGACACTAGTGAGTTGATCGCCTTCTCGGTTGCCAGGAAATTTGTGACTGAGGACAGCGAGGGGCTGCAGGCGGCAGCTTCGAAGCTTCTCTCGTATCTGCAAGCGCGTGTAAGTGTGACAGCAGAATCAGTGAGGCGGTCACTTTCAAAGGCGCGATCGTCAGAAATGCGCACTGCAGTTGTATTGGGAGACTATAGGGCCGACCTCAGTCAGATGGTTACCTTGCCAGCGCTGGACTCCGCGAAGAGTGCCGACGAGTACTGGCTTCCTTTCACGCCCGATAGGAAGAAGATTTCCGGAGAATGGCGCGCTGTGCAGTTCCTGGCAGGCCGATCAACCTACTATTTCAACTCATTCTTCGAGACCGTCGAAAAGGCCCCACAAAAGCTTGTAGTGATTGGCGTAGAAAATTTCCTGCAAGAGCTTCTTTCGGTATCAAAGGGGCTCATGAATAACACGCTGAGTGGCGGAGGGGCATACGCTACAGGTAAGCTATCTCAATTCGAGGGATTCGTTGGTGTTCCACTCGCGCAAGACGATCATATCGAGATCATCGATCGGCTGACGAGCGCAGTCACGGGAGATGTCCTTCCGCCGACTCTTCTTGAGAAGTTCCGAATCGAAACGGAAAATCGCCCACCATCCGTCGATGCATATTGACCACAAGGGAAATGGGCACGGAACACGACGACACCGTCTGAACCTCAGCCCGAGAAAGTCAGCCACGACGCCGGGCGCGCCGAACGGCCAGGAGTGCGTGTGCCTGCGCTCCCACCACCGGCCCTCAACCGCGCTATTCGGTTCAGACGTTGGATAAGCAGCACTGCAGGTTTCTCGCACGTCGTTCCTATAGCCGCCAGCGCGCCGCCGGGCGCGGCCGGCCGGGGCGCAGACAGGAGGCAGGCCGCGCCCGGTGGCGCACGCCCGCGCCGTGCGCGGGCCTTGATGAAGGAGAGAAAGTCTTATCCCTCTGGGACGAGGTTCTGTCCGTCGTGGCTTCGGACATGGGGGCCGTTGCCGTCCAAGGCGTCCAGGAGTCTGATGGCGAAGGCCTCGGACATGCGGTCGCTGACCTCGTTGGGTGTCAGCCATGAGACTGCCGTGGATTCGTCTGAGGTGCGTTCGGTGCCGCCGGAGGGCTTGCAGCGGAAGACCAGGGCTACGACGCCTCGGACCATGTTCTTGTAGACGCCGGTGAGTTCGTCCACCTCGACGTGGATGCCTGTCTCCTCCAGGACCTCGCGGGTGACGCCGGCCTCCGGGGTCTCGTCGAGTTCGAGGATGCCGCCGGGGAGCTCCCAGGTGCCGTTGTCGGCTCGGCGGATCGCCAGGAGGCGGCCGTCCTCGCGCACCACCACTCCGGCTACGGACACGGAGTGCAGGGGAGGCGTGGTCGCTTCCTGTGGTTGACTCATGTAGAGGAGCTTAGGAGGCAGAGAAGGACTATGGGAACTGCTGCTGGAGGGGGCACGGCCGGGCCTCGGTACGTGCAGATCGCGGAAGAGATCGTGCAGCAGATCCGGGCGGGGGTTCTGAAGCCTGGTGACATGGTGCCGAGTGAATCCGAGCTGGTGGATCGCTACGGCGTGTCTGGCGGGACGATCCGTAAGGCGATGGCCGAGGTGCGGGCGAGTGGGCTCGTCGAGACCCGGCACGGCAAGGGTTCGATCGTGAAGAACCGGCCTCCTGTGCGGCACCGCTCCTCCGACCGCTTCCGGCGCTCGCTCCGGCAAGGAGGGCAGGCGGCCTACCTTGCGGAGTCCGCGCAGTCCGGCGCCACCGCAAAGGTGAGCGTCCTCTACATCGGGCCCATGGAGGCTCCCGAGGACGCCGCCCAGCGGCTGGGTGTCCCTGCCGGTGCGCAAGTGCTGGCCCGCCGACGTCTCTACTTCCGCAACGGCGTTCCGGTCGAGACCGCCACGTCCTACCTGCCGTGGGACGTCGTGAAGGAGATCCCGGAGCTGTTCGCCGAGAACCCCGGCGGCGGCGGTATCTACGCCCGACTCGAAGACCACGGCCATGAGTTCGCGGAGTTCGTCGAGACGCTGCAAGCGCGGCCGGCCTCGAAGGCGGAGGCCGCGGAGCTTGCGCTGAGCCCGGGTGCTGCCGTGATTCACCTGATCCGGGAGGCCCGTACGACCGCGGGTCTCGCGATCGAGGTGTGCGACACGCTCATGGCCGCTGACCAGTTCGTTTTCGAGTACCGCATCCCTGCCGACGACTGACGCTCGCTCAACTTCTCACAGCCCGTCGCGAGTTCCTCTTCGCGGCGGGTTGACTCATGTATAGGAGTGGTGCACTCTTCTTCATGTCACTCATGTACATGAGTGGCGGAGTTCAGCATCTATAGAGGAGTGCTCCGCTATGCGTCAGATTCCCGTCGACACCTCCGCCGCGATCGTGATGGTCGCCAAGACCCCGCAGCCCAAGGTCAAGGACCGCCGTACGGGCGAGATCGCCATGGACATCGAGTCCGGTTCGAAGCTGATGACGGTCGACGTGATGTTCGCGGCGAACGAGGAGGTGGAGATCCTGTCCATCACCGTCCCGGAGCCCGGGATCAGCGGCGAGCTGGCGATGGGCACGCCGGTCGCGCTCACCGGCCTGGTCGCCCGGCCCTGGGAGAACGACTTCAACGGTCAGAAGCGGCACGGCATCGCGTTCCGCGCGGTCGCGGTCACCTCGCTCGCCAACGTCAACGCCGCCGCAGGGCCGAAGGCGGCCTGATCATGACCGGCTTCACGGTCGCTCTGGTGCTGGTCGTCGCCGCCGCGGGTCTCCTGCGGTGGCGGCGTCCCGCCTGGTACTGGCTGGCCTTCGGGGTCGCCCTGGCCACGCTGCGGGTTCTGATCCGGTACGGCTCCGTCATGGACGCGTGCGGGCTGACCGTACCGCCCGCGAGATGGCGGCTCGCCCTTGCACGGGCCACCAACCGCCCTATGCCGGAGTCCCGTCCGCCGCGCATCCTGCGGCTCCGGCCGACTCGCACCGGCCTGGTCCTGCGGCTCAAATTGCGCCCCGGACAGGACGCCTTCGACGTCGCCGCTGCCTCGGACCGACTGCGGCACTCGTTCTCGATGTACGGCGTTTCCTCGCGTGAGCTGCGGTCCGGCGTCGTAGAGGTGCGGATGACCGGCTACGACGTGCTCAAGCGGGTGCAGATGCCCGCCACGACCGAGACCCGGCCCATGCGAGTTCCCGTTGCCCTGCGACAGGACGGCTCGGTGCACTACCGCGACTACCGGGCGATACCCCACGCCCTCACCCTCGGTGCCACGGAATCCGGCAAGTCCGTCTACCAACGCAACCTGGTCGTCGGACTCGCCCCCATGGACGTCGCGCTCGTCGGCATCGACTGCAAACAGGGGGTCGAGCTGTTCCCGCTGGCCCGCCGGTTCTCCGCCCTCGCCGACAACCCCGACACCGCCGCCGAACTGCTCGACGCGCTCGTGACTCGGATGGCAGACGTCTATCAGCTCATCCGTGCCCAGCAGCGGATCACGGTCGACGTGCCGGACGCGGAGATCGCCGCCGACATCTGGGATCTGCCCGACGAACTGCGTCCGACCCCGATCGTGGTCCTGGTCGACGAGGTTGCCGAACTCGCCCTGTACGCAAGCAAGGAGGAGGAGAAGCGGCGGGACCGGATCATCACCGCATTGGTCCGCCTCGCCCAGCTCGGCCGCGCGGCCGGCATCTACCTCGAAATCTGCGGGCAGCGCTTCGGCTCCGAACTCGGCAAGGGCATCACCATGCTCCGCGCCCAGCTCACCGGCCGCACCGCCCACCGCGTCAACGACGAGACCAGCGCCAACATGGCCTTCGGCGACATCTCCCCGGACGCCGTCCTCGCCGCCATCCAGATCCCAGCCGAGTTGCGGGGGATCGCCATTGCGGGTGACTCCTCCGGCGGCTGGCACCGCATCCGGGCTCCGCATACCTCGCTCCGCCAAGCCGTGAACCTCTGCAACCGGCACGCCGACCGGACCCCGGCCCTGCCCGAACTGGCAGCGTTCCGGCCCGCCCTCGCCGGACCCGCCGCCGCTCCCTTGCCGTCGGTCAATCCTTCTCCGGCCACCGCCTGATCTCTCGCTCGTCCCATCGGCCGGCGCGACCGCCCTTCGCGCCAAGTCCCTACCCCCGCCATGCCTGATGAAGGGAGAACTCGCGTCATGTGCCCCGACTGCGAGGACTTTGCCCGCACCGTCCTGCTCCTGGGCCAGCTTGCCCTCTACGCCGACACCAGCGGCGCCGACCTCGACTTCGTCGACGTCGTCAGCCCCTCCCTGGCCGCCTCGCTTCCCGAGCCGCCGACCGGGGAGGAGTCCTGATGGCCGCCCGTCACGTCCTACGTGTCGACGCCGTCCTGGTCCAGGCCGTGATTGCCGGGGCCCTGTCCTTCGCCCACCTGCACGACTTGGCCGCCGCTGCCGGACAGGTCGGCTGGAAGGCCTGGGCCTACCCGGTCAGCGTGGATCTGCTCATGGTCGCCGCCTGGCGCCGCCTCCGCTCTGACGGACCGTCCCGGCTGGCCTGGTGCTGGTTCCTCATCGCCCTGTTCGCCTCCCTCGGTGCCAACGTCGCCACCGCCGGATTCCTCGACCTGGCCGACCCGCCCGCCCTGCTGCGCCTAGGCATCGCCGGATGGCCCGCCCTCGCCTTCCTCGGCGGCACCCTCCTCGCCCACTCCGCCGAACACCGGCTCCCGGATGAGCCGGCACCCGCACCGGAAACCGACTCCGTCACAGACCCCGAGCCAGAAGCCGAACCCGTGCCGGACCCGGCGCCCACCCCGACCTCGGTGGCGGAACCGCCGGCGCTTCCGCCCGCCGACCCGGCCCCCGCGGTTCCCGCCGTCCTCGTCGACCACGCCCGCAAGGTCGCTGCCGACTACCGCGACCGCACCGGCGCCCCGATCGACACCGACACCCTGCGCGCCCGCCTCGGTGTCCCGCCGCACCTCGCCGACGCCATCGCCGCCCAGCTCACCTGACCCGGAAGACAGGACGACAGATGACCTCCGACCCCGCCGACCTGACCGCCTCCGACTACCTCGACGGCGCCCGCGAGATGACCGCCGCCGACCGGCCCTACCTCGCCCACCTGCTTGCCGAGGAAGCCGCACAGCGCACCACCGACCCGGCCACCGCCGCTGGCATCCGCGCCAGCTTCCCCGACCCGACCGCAACCCGTGAGGAGACCGACTGACATGCCCGCCCGCGACAACTTCCACTCCGTCATGCGGATCGGCCCGGTGCAGATCGGCACCCACCGCGACCGCAACGGCCGCACCAAGCACGCCGCCGTCTGCACCGCCGACCGCTGCGGATGGTCCGCCGACTACTCCAGCGGCACCGCCGCCCAGCTCGCCGCCCGCACCCACCGCTGCCGCGTCCGCTAGGAGACACCATCATGCAGGTCCCGCTCTGGTTCGCCCTCGCCGTCGTCGGCTACCTCGGCTGCAAGCTCTTCCGCCCGCCCCTCTGGCTGGTCCTGGTGCTGCTCCTCGGCGGCTACCTCATCGCCGACAGCCTGCTCGCCCCGGTCATCGACACCGCCATCACCAAGTAGGGGGACCCGTCATGCTCCGCCCGAAGATCCCCACCATGCCCACCCCGACCGGGATCGTCTCCCGGCCCGCCGCCGTCGAGCCGACCACCGTCACCCCGGGCGTTCCGGTACCGCCGTCGACGCCCGTCGCCCCGGTCCCGTCCCGCCCGGTCGTCCAGCTCACCCCCGGCACTGCGCTCGCGCTCGTCGGCGCTGGCACGGCTATGGTCCTCGTCCTCGGCGCCGTCCTGGTCTCGCTGCTCCTGGCGGTCGCCATCACCGGCGTGTCCGTCGCCGTCTGCGCCGTCGTCCTGCGCTCCCTGATCACCGCCGACGCCAAGCGTCGCTGACCGGCCCCCGGGCGGCCCTGATACCGCCAAGCATCCGCCGCCCGGGAGCTGTCCCCACCGATCGATCTCGCAACCGGAAGGAACCTCCAGCATGGCCCACCGGGCCTCACCTGCGGCACAGAAGACGCATACGCCCGTCCAATCGCTCGATCCGATCATCCTCGGAGACATCCTCCGGGTGGCCTCGGCCTCCGACTACACCCGCTGGGAGGACCAGATCCGCCGTACCGGCGGCTGCTCCGACCCAATTCACCTGACCGGCTGGACGCTCACCAAGGACAAGACCACCGGCGAGACGCTGCACCACTACTCCACCGAGAACGAGCCGGGCGGCCGCCTCCGCCTCGCTTGCGGCAACCGCCGGGCCTCTCGCTGTCCCTCCTGCGCCTGGACCTACGCGGGCGACACCTACCACCTGATCCGCGCCGGCCTGGCCGGGGACGACCGCCGCGACATCCCCGCCGACGTCCGCGATCATCCGCGCGTCTTCGCCACCCTCACGGCCCCCTCGTTCGGCCCGGTCCACAACCGACCCGATCACGGCGGCCCCTGCCGCTGCGGCGACCGGCACGCGCCTGACGCCCCGGAGCTGGGCACCGCCCTCGACCCGGACGCCTACGACTACGCGGGCGCCGTCCTGTTCAACAATTACGCCGGACAGCTCTGGCAGCGCTTCACCACCCGCCTGCGCCGCGAACTCGCCGCCCGCGGCGGCCTGGCCCGCCGGGAACTCGCCGACCACCTGCGTGTCTCGTACGGCAAGGTGGCTGAGTTCCAGAAGCGCGGGGCTCTGCACTTCCACGCAGTCGTGCGCCTCGACGGCCCCGACGGGCCTGGCACACCGCCGCCCGCCTGGGCCACGGTCGACGTGCTCACGGACGCGGTACGGGCCGCCGCCGCGCACTCGTACACGTCCGTCTCGGTTCCGGCCGCCGAGGACCAGCCTGCCCGGACGTTCCGATGGGGCCGACAGCTCGACGTCCGCCCGGTCAAGGCCTTCGGGGACGGCTCCGACATCACGGAACAGGCCGTCGCCTCGTACGTGGCCAAGTACGCCACCAAGGCCGCCGAGAACACCGGCACCCTGGACCGCCGCATCGGCGAACTCGCCGAACTCGACCGCCACGGCGTTCCCGACCACACCCGGCGGCTCATCACCGCATGCCGCGACCTCGACGTCCTGTACCCGGACCGACGCCTCTGGGCCTGGGCGCACATGCTCGGCTTCCGCGGGCACTTCTCGTCCAAGTCGCGCACCTACTCCACCACCCTCGGCGCCCTCCGCCAGGAACGCGCCGACTTCCGCGCCGCGCAGGAGGCGTCCCTCCTCGGCCTCGACGACCGCGAACCGGACACCGTCCTCGTCCTGACCGACTGGCAGTACGCCGGCCACGGCCACACCCCGGGTGAAGCCGCCCTCGCCGCGACCATCGCGCGCGACCTGCACACCAACCGCGAGACCGCCCGCGAAGTCCTCCGGAGCGAAGGGAACACGGAATGACCACGGCTGTCCGGTCGCGCAGCATGCTGACCCTCGCGGAGGTCTGCGAGGAGCTGGGCGTCTCGCGCTCGACCTTCTACGACTGGCGCGCGAAGCGGCGTGCGCCGCGCTGCATCAAGCTCCCGAATGGCGACCTCCGGATCCGGCGGAGCGATCTCGACCACTGGCTCGACGACCGTGAGGACGCCGCCTGATGGAGACCACGTACGACGTGAAGGTCTACAAGATCCTCACGTACAAGGGTGCCCGGAAGACCACGTACACCGTGCGCTGGGAGGTCGCGGGCAAGCGCTGGCGTGAGCCCTTCGGCACCGTCGCGCTCGCCGAGGGTTTCCGTTCCGAACTGATCCGGGCCACGGGGAAGGGCGAAGCCTTCGTCATCGCCACCGGGCTGCCGGTGTCCCACCGTTCCAAGTCGGCCTCGATGAGCTGGTACGCGTTCGCCGTCGGGTACGTGGACGCCCGTTGGGCGGAGCTCGGCGGCAACAGCCGTAAGAACACCGCCAAGACCCTGACGGCAGTCACCATCGCGCTGCTGCGTGCCCAGCCGACCCAGTTCGCCCCGGTGGCCGTGCGGACCGCTCTGCGCGAATGGGCGTTCAATTCGGCTCGCCGTGCGGATGCCCCGCGGGACGTGGTGACCATCCTCAGGTGGGTGGAGCGCAACTCCCTGCCGGTCTCGGTCTGGGAGGAGTCGGAGAGGGTCGATGAGGTCCTGCGAGCCGTCGACACGCGCCTCGACGGCAAGCAGGCGGCGGCCTGGTCCCGGAAGCGCAACCGCCGGATCCTCAACGTCGTCATGAAGCACGCGATCCGGCGGCGCGTCCTGCGGACCAATCCACTGCCCAAGGGGAAGGAGTCGACGGCCGTCACCAAGACCAGCAACGCCGTGGACAAGCGGTCCTTGATGAACGCGGACCAGGCGGCGGCGCTCCTCGACTGGATCCGTCGCCGCCCACGCGGGGGAATGCGGCTGCACGCGTTCTTCGCCACGCTGTACTACTGCGCTCTACGACCTGAGGAAGCCGTGGCCATGCGAGTGCAGGACGTGACGCTGCCCGGGCCCGACGCCGGGGACCAGTGGTGTGAGCTGCTGATCCACACGGCGACTCCGGAGGTCGGCAAGCGGTGGACCGACACCGGGGAGATCCACGAGGAACGCGATCTGAAGGGCCGCGCCGAGGGCGAGACGCGCACCGTACCGGGGCATCCCGCCCTGACGCGCATCCTGCGGCAGCACGTCGAGGAGGAGCAGATCAAGCCCGGTGATCTGCTGTTCCAGGGGGAGACGGGCGGCATTCTCGCGGGCTCGGTCATCCGCCGGGCGTGGCGCAGTGCGCGGAAGGCCGTCCTGCCCCCGCACGTCTTCGAGTCGCCCACGGGGAAGCGGGTGTACGACAACCGGCACACGCGCCTCACGAAGTGGCTCAACGACGGGATCCCACCCGCCCAGGTGGCTGAATGGGCCGGCAACAGCGTGCCGGTATTGCTGGCCACCTACGCCCGGTGCGTCGAGGGGCAGCTGCCTGACTTGAAACGGCGCCTGGAGGCCGCGGGAGATCTCCCCGAGCCGCCCGGTGCGGGCTGACGCACCTCGCGGAAAACTTCGACACGTATTCGACAGGGCCACCCGCCAAAACCCGGTGACAGCCGGACGGCCCCGGACCTTCCCCATGATCATCGGGGGAGTGTCCGGGGCTTCGTCGTGCCTCGCGAAACATGCTCTGACCAGCAAAAATGCCCTCCCAAAGGGAGGGCGGAGACTTGCGCCCCCGGCAGGACTCGAACCTGCGGCCAAGCGCTTAGAAGGCGCCTGCTCTATCCACTGAGCTACGGGGGCCGGGTGTGGTGGCCTCGTACGTGCTGCCCGGGTGTGGGCTGATCCGTGACGTTGCCGGGGACAAGGATAGGGCTCCCGGTTCCTTGTCCCGGTTGCTTCGCCTCCGTGGCTCAATGTGGAGGTTCGGTGAAGCGGTCCTGATAATCGCAGGCAGGTACGAATCGTGCATCGCTTTTGGCGTCCACGGCCACGGGTGTTGTGTACTCGTTATGCCTGGGCTGCGCCTCTGTCCCAGTCGCGCCTTCCGTCCCTTGTGTCCTATCGGCGCGCAGACATGCCTATATGCTTCATAAATCCCCTAAAATTGGGCATTCTTCGCATGTGGTGACCTTGGACGTACGGCCTCAGCTGCTCGACGCACTCTCCGCCCTGCGCGACCGTGTCGCCGCCGCACGCTTCCCGCTGCCTCTTGCGGGGGCCCCACGCGCGCGTGCCAACCGCGACGAACTGCTCGCCCAGCTAGACGACTACTTGGTGCCCCGCCTCAGGCAGCCCGAAGCGCCGCTGCTGGCCGTCGTGGGCGGCTCCACCGGCGCCGGCAAGTCGACCCTGGTCAACTCGCTGGTAGGACGGCGCGTCAGCGAGGCGGGCGTGCTGCGGCCGACGACACGGACGCCGGTGCTCGTCTGCCATCCGGAGGACCATCACTGGTTCAGCGGCATGCGGGTGCTACCCGGCCTCACGCGCGTGTGGGCGCCCCATCAGGAGTCGGCCGACGACCTGTTGCTGCCCGGCGAGGACGGCAGACGCGTGCTGCGCATCGAGACCGCCGACAGCCTTCCCCCGGGCCTCGCCCTCCTCGACGCGCCCGACATCGACTCCCTCGTCGCCGACAACCGCGTCCTGGCCGCCGAGTTGATCTGCGCCGCCGACATCTGGGTGATGGTCACGACGGCCGCCCGCTACGCCGACGCCGTGCCCTGGCATCTGCTCCGCACCGCCAAGGAGTACGACGCCATGCTCGTGACCGTCCTGGACCGGGTGCCCCACCAGGTCGTCGGCGAGGTGTCCCGGCAGTACGGCGCTCTGCTCACCAAGGCCGGGCTGGGCGACGTACCGCGCTTCACGGTGCCCGAGCTGCCCGAGTCCGCCTGGGGCGGCGGGCTGCTTCCGGCGACCGCCGTCGCGTCGCTGCGGACCTGGCTCGTCCACCACGTCCAGGATCCCAACTCCCGCCGCTACGCCCTGACCCGCACGGCACACGGCGTCCTCGACTCCCTCAAGGCCCGGCTGCCCGAGCTGGCCGGGGCGACCGCCGCCCAGTACGCGGCCGCGCTACGGCTCACGTCGGCCGTCGACGGGGCGTACGACAGCGAGTACACGCGCGTGCGGGGCCGTCTGCAGAGCGGCGCCGTGCTCGCCGGCGACGCGCTCAAACGCTGGCGGGCCTTCCCGCTGGACTGCACCGCCGCCGAACTCCTCGACGCCCTCGTGGAGAGCCTGGGCGCGCTCCTGCTGTGCGCCGTCACCGCCGCCGACGAGCGCGTCGACGAGGCCTGGCGGCGCGAACCGGCGGCGAACGCCCCCTCCCTGACCGACCGGGACACCGCGCCGGAGAACGCCGAGCACCGCATCGGCCTGGCGGTACGACGGTGGCGGCGCGAGCTGGAGGAGTACGCCGAGGACGAGGTACGCGGCCTGGAACGCGGTGTCGCGCCCGATCCGGAATCGGTCGCCGCCCTCGTCGCCACCGCCGTGCTGGGGGGCCGCAGGGCGCGCTCGGCGGGCGAGGGGCTCGCCGAGCGGATCGGCGCCCATGGGGCGCTGCGGCTGCGCGACCGGGCCGGACGACTGCTCGCCGAGCATCTCGACCGCGTGATGCACAACGAACGAGAGCGCCGCCTCGCCCCCCTCGACGGACTCGACGTCCACCCCGAACCCCAGGCCGAACTCATCGCCGCGCTGTCCGTACTGCAGAAGGAGAGGTGACCGGTGACCGCCGTCACTGACCAGGACCACACGGACAACAGG
The DNA here is from genome assembly GCF_055581185.1 of Streptomyces sp. NPDC031474. Lineage (NCBI taxonomy): Bacteria > Bacillati > Actinomycetota > Actinomycetes > Kitasatosporales > Streptomycetaceae > Streptomyces > Streptomyces sp. NPDC031474. The sequence goes on along the minus strand of NZ_JBVIJX010000023.1, from coordinate 130,800 downwards.
GACCAGCAGCCACAGCAGGAGCACCAGGAACGTCAGAAACAGCAGGAACAGCGGGAACAGCAGAAACAGGAACTGGAACAGCACGCACGACAGGAGCAGAGGGAGAGCGGCACGCCGGGGGAGGAGAACCCGGAGACCGCGCCGGCGACGGCGGCGGCGACGTCGTCGTCCACGTCCAGGACGGCGTCAAAGGACGCCGTCGGAGCCTGGGACGACGGGCTCATCGCTCGCCGCGTGAACGAGGCCACCGCCGTGGCCAGCAGGATCGGTGGCGGTGGCCGTGGCGGCGGCGGTGGCGGCATGGGCGTGGGCGTGGGCGGTGGCGGCGTGGGCGGTGGCGGGGGAGGGGGCGTCGGCAGTGCCCTGCCCGCGCCCCCGCTCACGTACGACGGCCCCCTGCGCTCCCGACTCGACGCGCTGCGCGAGCTCGTGGGGCTCTCCCGCACCCGGGTCGACAGCAGGACCCTCGCCGAGGCCGGCCGGGTCCTCGACGAGGCGGTGGCCCGGCGCAGGCTCTCCGGGCAGCACACCGTCGTGGCCCTCGCGGGCGCCACCGGAAGCGGCAAGTCGCAGCTGTTCAACGCCCTGGCCGGAGTGACCATCTCGGAGACGGGCGTACGACGTCCGACCACCGCCGCGCCCATCGCGTGCAGTTGGAGCGACGGCGCGGCGACCCTCATCGACCGGCTCGGCATTCCGGGCCGGCTGCGCAGACGGCCGGTGCAGAGCCCGGAGGCGGAGGCGCAGTTGCGCGGGCTCGTGCTGATCGACCTGCCCGACCACGACTCGGCGGCCGTGCAGCACCGCGAGCAGGTCGACCGGGTGCTGGGGCTCGTCGACGCCGTCATCTGGGTCGTCGACCCGGAGAAGTACGCGGACGCCGTCCTCCACGAGCGCTATCTGCGGCCCATGGCCGGGCACGCGGAGGTCATGTTCGTCGTCCTCAACCAGGTCGACCGGCTGCCCGGCGAGGCCGCCGAGCTGGTCCTCGACGACCTGCGACGCCTCCTCGACGAGGACGGCGTCGCCCTCGGCGAGTACGGCGAACCGGGCGCGACCGTGCTCGCCCTGTCCGCGCTCACCGGGGACGGGATCGGCGAACTGCGTGAGCTGCTCGGCCAGTTCGTGGCGGAGCGCGGGGCCGCGGCACGGCGAGTTTCGGCCGATCTGGAGGCCGCCGCGTGGCGACTGCGGCCCGTCTACGCCACCGGTCGGCGCACCGGGCTCAGCGAGGAGGCGCGGGACGCGTTCGCCGACCGGCTCGCTGACGCCGTGGGCGCCACCGCGGCGGGCGAGGCCGCCGAACGCGCCTGGCTGCGCCATGCGGGCCGGGCGTGCGGGACGCCGTGGCTGTGGCTGTGGCGCTGGCAGCAGGACCGGGGCGAGCCTCCCACCGGACGGCTGCCGGTCCGTGCCCAGGCCGACGAGGAGGCCACGGCACGACAGCGCGTCGAGCAGGCGGTGCGCACCGTGTCCGAGCGGGCCTCGGCGGGGCTGCCCGCGCCGTGGGCGCAGGCCGTGCGGGAGGCGGCCGTACGCGGGGCGCAGGGGCTGCCCGAGGCGCTGGACGAGCTGGCGGCGCGGGCCGGGTTGCCGCCGGGGCGGCCGCCGCGGCCGGGCTGGTGGCCGGCAGCCGTGCTGGCGCAGGCGTCCATGACCCTGCTCCAGGTCGTCGGGGGGCTGTGGCTGGTCGGACAGATCGTCGGGGTCATGGCGCCGAACCTCGGGGTTCCGGTGCTGCTGATGGTGGCGGGCATCATCGGCGGCCCGCTCGTCGAGTGGAGCTGCCGGATGGCGGCACGGGGACCGGCCCGGCGGTACGGGCAGGACGCGGAACGCCGGCTGCGGGAGGCGGCGGCCGGGTGCGGCCGGGCACGTGTGCTGGATCCCCTGGCCGCGGAGCTGCTGCGGTACCGGGAGGTCCGGGAGCAGTACGGGCGGGTCACGGGCGCGGGGGCGGGGGCAGCGACGGGGACGGCGACGGGGACGGGGGCGCGGTGAGTTGGAGGGCTGTGGAGGCGGGTGGGGCGGTGAGTGTGGACGCGGTTGTGGAAGTGGGTGTGGAAGTGGGTGTGGGTGTGGGTGTGGGTGTGGCGGGAGGGGGCTGTGGGACGAGGGGTGATCCACAGGGAGGGGGAGGGTGGTCACTCGTCCGGGTGGCGGAGTTTTCCACAGGCGGACGGTGATCCACAGGGCTCGGCGGGCTCGGCCCGAACGGAGGCAGTCTGGCTTCACGGCGATCGCGGCGATCACGACCGTGACCGTCGCGACGGACGCAGCCGTACGGGACGGGCCCGTGCGCGTATCCGGGCGGTACGACCGTCCGGCGAGGGAGGGGTTCGCATGAACGAGACGATGGTCTGCGCGGTCGGCAACGTGGCGACGCGGCCGGTCTACCGGGACCTGGCGGCGGGCGCTTCGGCGAGGTTCCGGCTGGCGGTCACCTCGCGCTACTGGGACCGGGAGAAGAACACCTGGACCGACGGGCACACCAACTTCTTCACGGTGTGGGCCAACCGGCAGTTGGCGGCGAACACGGTGGCCTCGCTGAACGTCGGCGACCCGGTGATCGTGCAGGGCAGGCTGAAGGTGCGCACGGAGCAGCGCGAGGGACAGCAGAACTGGACGTCGGCGGACATCGACGCCGTGGCGATCGGCCACGACATCGCGCGGGGCACGTCCGCGTTCCGGCGCTCGGGCCGCCCCGAGCCGATGGCCGCGGGCGCACCGGCGCAGCCCGAACCCGACTGGGAGACCCCGGCAGCGACTTCCGCGGAACGGGTATCGGAGCGGGCGGCGGAGCCGGAGCCGGGACCGGAACGAGGGTCGGTAAGGGGGCCGGTACGGGGGCCGGAGCGAGAGCGGGAGCCGGGCGGTTCGCCGCGACGCGAACCGGTGGGAGTGACGTGAGCGGACCGGCTGGTGACGGGGCGTCATCGACGCCTGAGAGCCGTCACTGACCGAACTACGGCTTATCGACGGATGCACTCCGAACGACCGAGTGGATTTGTCGATAGGCCGGGTTCGCGGGACCCCCATAGACGATCTTGGGGATAACGATTACGAGTCGGATCGGTGATCCGATGAGATGACCGGTAAGCGTGGTGCGCGGCGTCTCTAGGATGCCGGACGTGGTTCACGGGGCTTCTGATTCTGCTGGTGGGACCGTACCCCCCACATCAACGTGTCCTGCTCGAAGGGGAATTGCGTGATTTCTTCGTTCTCCGCGCCGTTCGCACGCGGGCGAGGGGTGGTTCGCCTCGCCGCGGCGACGTTGGTGTCCGGCCTCGTCGCCGTGGGCGTGATCGCCGGTGCGGGCACGGCCGTCGCCGCCGAGATGACACAGAGTCAGGGCGGAGCCACCGCGACCATAGGCGGCCTCAAGACGTACGGCGCCGCCGTGATCCACGCCGACACCGGGGACCAGGAGGTCCCCGCCGGTCTGTTCGAGATGTCCGTCGAGGGCGGCGGCACCCTGCAGACCTACTGCATCGACCTCTACAACCCGACGCAGAAGGACGCCAAGTACCACGAGACGCCGTGGAGCGGCACCTCGCTGGGCGCCAACAAGGACGCGGGCCGCATCGGTTGGATCCTGCAGAACTCCTACCCCCAGGTCAACGACCTCGCCTCACTCGCGGACAAGGCCGGCATCGACGGCGGCCTGACCGAGCAGGACGCGGCCGCCGGCACCCAGGTGGCCATCTGGCGCTACTCGGACGGCGCGGCCGTCGACGCCCTCGATCCGCAGGCCGAGCGGCTCGCGGACTACCTGCACAAGGCCGCCCGCGCCGTCCCGGAGCCCGCGGCGTCGCTCACCCTCGACGCGCCCGCCGTCTCCGGCCACCCCGGCGAACTGCTCGGCCCGGTGACGGTGCACACCGACGCGAGCGGCGTGACGGTGACACCGCCGCTGGACGCCGCCACCAGCGGGGTGCGGATCGTCGGCAAGGACGGCAAGGCGGTCACGTCCGTGACGGACGGCAGCCAGCTCTTCTTCGACGTGCCCGTCGACGCGGCCGCCGGCTCGGCCGAGCTGACCGTCCAGGCCTCGACCACCGTCCCGGTAGGACGGGCCTTCACCTCCGAGAACCGCAGCCAGACCCAGATCCTGGCGGGCTCCAGCGAGTCGACGGTGTCGGCGACGGCGAGCGCGACCTGGGCCAAGCAGGGCGCCATACCGGCGCTGTCCGCGGCGAAGAACTGCGCCGGGAGCGGCGTGGACATCACCGCCGCCAACCAGGGCGACGCGGACTTCTCCTTCGAGCTGATGGGCATCCGGCACACCATCCCGGCCGGAGCGTCCCAGACGGTGACGATCCCGCTGCAGGAGGACCAGGCCTACGACTTCACGATCAACGGCCTGCAAGGCGTCCAGTACCGCTTCACCGGCGTCCTGGACTGCAGGACGCAGGCCGACGAGACCGCCGGCCTGACCACCCAGACCCTCAGTGAGCCGAGCCCGGCGACGGTCGGCGGCACGTCCGCCGCGGACGACACCGATCTCGCCGCGACGGGCGGCACCAGCGCCACCCCGCTCATCGCGGGCACCGCCATCGGTCTGGTCGTCATCGGCGGCGCGGCCCTGATCCTCGTGGGCCGAAAGGAGAACGGCGCGCGGGACTGACCGGACTTCCGCCCACCGGTCGGCTGATGCCGTTTCGTGATCGTCCGGGCCAGGTCCGGTCACATTGCGAGCCCAGCCTTGCTCACCACGGCCTCTCAGGGGCGGGTACTCGATCATGGGGAGCAAGCATGCGACGGCTCGGAATCACACTGGCGGCGCTCGTGTTGGCGGGTGCCGGGCTCGCGGGAACGGTGGGTACGGCGCAGGCCGCCACCGCCGCGTCGGCCACCGCCGCGTCGGAGTCGGCAGTGTGTGAGACCGGGTGGGGAAGCCTCGAGAAGCACCTGTGGTCCGCGGACGACCACAAGCCCCCGCTGACGAACATCAGGACCGGGCAGCACGAGTGCTTCGACCGCATGGTCCTCGATTTCAAGGGCGGCTCGACCGGCGCGACCGGCTACCAGGTCAAGTACGTCGACAAACTGACGACGCCCGCGACGGGAGAGATCCCCATCGAGGGCGGGGCGATCCTGCAGATCGCCGTGGACCCGAACTACGACCCGGCCACCGGCACGAAGTCCTACCCCGGGCAGCACGGCCAACCGCTGCCCGGAGTGAACGTCACTGGCTACAAGACCTTCCGGGACACCCGCTACGCGGACGCCCTGGAATCCGAGGCACGGGTGGGAGTCGGCGTCCGGGCCCGGCTGCCGTTCCGGGTGATGCAGTCGGGCGATCACCTGATCGTCGACGTCGCCCACTCGTGGAACGCCAGCTCGTAAGCCCGACGCTTCGCCCCGGTACACAGCCCGGCCGGGCTGCTCACGAGACACCCGGCCGGGGGCTTCACTTGTGTGGGCCTGCGAGCGTCGCGCAGATGGCAAAAGCGGTGAGCGTCTGGTTCGTCTGGCTTGTGTTGACGGCCACCGCCCTCCACGTGTTCGGCCCCCCTGGTCCGTCCGGCCCCGCGCCATAGGACCCGGTCACTTCCAGAGCCGGGCTGATCGTTCCGAAACCGCCGCCGGTAAGAGTGGTTCCTGCCGGGCACGTGGCGTCAGCGCTGCCGAACGCATTGGGCGGCACTACGACTGCGGGCCCCTCAACCTGCTGCGTGGTGAAGCCGCCTCCGCCGCCCCCGCCTCCGCCTTCTCCGGCGGCTGCGGCTCCAGCGCTCGCGGCGAGCAGGAAGCCGACAGCGGCACCAAGTGCGGCGATCTTGGGCATGCGGGACATGGTGACTCCCTCACAGTGGGTCGGATGGTGGGTCGAGACTGCAAGAGAATCGTGTGCGCCCCGGCAACCAGCCGCTTGCTGGAAGACCTGTCCGGGTGACAGCCCTGTCCCCGTACACCCGCGGCCGACGTACGTTGCCGGGATGCCGACCGAGTCCGTACCAACCTGTCCCCAGTGCGGTGGCCCGTTGACACCGCGGAGCCAGCCGTTGATCGCGGAGAAGTCCGCGTCTGTGAGGCCGCGGGCAGGTCTACGCGACGGAGGAGCGACGGTCCGGGCCGTAGCCGTCCGTGTTGAAAGGCCAGGTCAGCCGTTGCCGGGCAATCGGGTTTCCCCCCAGGGGTAGCAGTCCGGCAAGATGGGGTGTATCTGCCCACTGCCTGATTTCAAGCTGCCGGACGGTTTCTCTTGGCTGAGTACATCTACACCATGCGCAAGACGCGCAAGGCGCACGGCGACAAGGTCATCCTTGACGACGTGACGCTGAGCTTCCTCCCCGGCGCGAAGATCGGTGTGGTCGGGCCGAACGGCGCCGGTAAGTCCACCGTTCTGAAGATCATGGCGGGGCTCGAGCAGCCCTCCAACGGCGACGCGTTCCTGTCGCCCGGATACAGCGTCGGCATGCTCCTTCAGGAGCCGCCGCTCGACGAGTCCAAGACCGTGCTGCAGAACGTGCAGGACGGCGCCGCCGAGATCATGGGCAAGCTGAAGCGGTTCAACGAGGTCGCCGAGCTGATGGCGACCGACTACTCGGACGCGCTGCTCGACGAGATGGGCAAGCTCCAGGAGGACCTGGACCACGCGAACGCGTGGGACCTGGACACCCAGCTGGAGCAGGCCATGGACGCCCTGGGCTGCCCGCCCGGCGACTGGCCCGTCACCAACCTCTCCGGTGGTGAGCGCCGCCGGGTCGCGCTGTGCAAGCTGCTGCTGGAGGCCCCCGACCTGCTGCTGCTCGACGAGCCCACCAACCACCTGGACGCCGAGTCCGTGCAGTGGCTGGAGCAGCACCTCGCCAAGTACCCCGGCACCGTCGTCGCCGTCACCCACGACCGGTACTTCCTCGACAACGTCGCCGGCTGGATCCTGGAGCTCGACCGCGGCCGCGCCATCGGCTACGAGGGCAACTACTCCACCTACCTGGAGACCAAGGCGACCCGTCTCAAGGTCGAGGGGCAGAAGGACGCCAAGCGCGCCAAGCGGCTCAAGGAAGAGCTCGAGTGGGTGCGGTCCAACGCCAAGGGACGTCAGGCCAAGTCCAAGGCCCGTCTCGCCCGCTACGAGGAAATGGCCGCCGAGGCCGACAAGATGCGGAAGCTGGACTTCGAGGAGATCCAGATCCCGCCGGGCCCGCGGCTCGGCTCTGTCGTCGTCGAGGTCGACAACCTCTCCAAGGCCTTCGGCGAGAAGGTCCTCATCGACGGTCTCTCCTTCACGCTCCCGCGCAACGGCATCGTCGGGGTCATCGGCCCGAACGGCGCCGGCAAGACCACCCTCTTCAAGATGATCCAGGGGCTCGAGACCCCGGACTCGGGCTCGATCAAGGTCGGCGAGACCGTCAAGATCTCCTACGTCGACCAGAGCCGCGAGAACATCGACCCGAAGAAGACGCTGTGGGCCGTCGTCTCCGACGAACTGGACTACATCAACGTCGGGCAGGTCGAGATGCCGTCCCGCGCGTACGTCTCGGCCTTCGGATTCAAGGGCCCGGACCAGCAGAAGCCGGCCGGGGTGCTCTCCGGCGGTGAGCGCAACCGGCTGAACCTCGCGCTCACCCTCAAGCAGGGCGGCAACCTGCTGCTCCTCGACGAGCCGACCAACGACCTCGACGTCGAGACCCTCAGCAGCCTGGAGAACGCGCTGCTGGAGTTCCCGGGTGCGGCCGTGGTCGTCTCCCACGACCGGTGGTTCCTCGACCGGGTCGCCACGCACATCCTCGCCTACGAGGGTGACTCCAAGTGGTTCTGGTTCGAGGGCAACTTCGAGTCGTACGAGAAGAACAAGATCGAGCGACTGGGGCCGGACGCCGCGCGTCCGCACCGCGCCACCTACAAGAAGCTGACCCGGGGCTGATCGGTCTTGCGCCACCTCTACCGCTGCCCGCTGCGCTGGTCGGACATGGACGCGTACGGTCACGTCAACAACGCGGTCTTCATCCGCTACCTGGAAGAAGCCCGCATCGATTTCCTGTTCCGCCCGGAGAAGGACTTCAAGCAGGGGTCCGTGGTGGCGCGCCACGAGATCGACTACAAGCGGCAGCTCGTCCACCGGCACACGCCCGTGGACATCGAGCTGTGGATCACGGAGATCAGGGCGGCGTCCTTCACCATCACCTACGAGGTGAAGGACGACGACCAGGTCTACGTCCGGGCGTCGACGGTGGTCGTGCCGTTCGACTTCGAGGCCGAGCGGCCGCGTCGGCTCACCGCCGAGGAGCGGGAGTTCCTCGCCGAGTACCGGGACGACGACAAGGATGCCGACAAGGAGGCCGTCGCCGCATGACGGTGCTCCACCTCGCCGACGAGGGGGAGGCGGCGGACCTCGCGGCCTTCCTCTCCCGGCTGCTCCACTACGACCGTGGAGCCGCGGTGCGCCTGCAGGCGGCCGGCACCGCGCTCGCCGTCTTCGGGCGTCCGCCGTCCTTCGAGGTGCTCGCGATCCGCGCGGTCCGGCTGGCCAAGCCGTACGAGAACGGCCTCGATGTCACGCTGGACGTGACGGTGTCGGCGGGCGAGCTGCTGGAGTCCGTCGACGAGAGCGCCGCCACGGCCGTAGTCCCCGAGGCCGTCACGGGGCCGCCGTGGGCCGGAGTGCTGCCGCCGCGCGGCGGATGGCGGCCTGAGCCGGGACTGCCCGAGCCCGACGCGCTGCGGGCGCTGGTCGGAGCGGCCGTCGGCGAATTCCGGTCCCGTACCGAGGAGTTGGCGGACGAGCTGCGCACGCGCGCCGAACTCGACCGGATCGGGCGGGAGATCTGGTCCCGGACGGTCGGGGACACCGGCCTTCCCGTGCGGGCCGTGCACGCGGCCCAGTCGCTCGGATTCCTGCGGCCCTCGGCGAGCGCGGGCGACCTCGGGCTGCTCTCGCTCGGCGGCTGGCTGCGGCTGCGCACCCCGTACGGGTCGATCGCCGTACGGCGCACGGGACGGCTGGGGATGCTCGACGTCAGCGTCCGCTGACCCGGCCCCGGACCGACACCGCCGGATACCCGGCCGAATATCGGCTGTCCGGGATGCACCGGCCGAAATCGGCCCATGCGCGCCGAAACCGGCCCATGCGCGCCGAGGCCGTCACTCCGGGGTGTTCACCATCGATGCCGCCGCGTACGTCAGGTAGTTCCACAGCGTCTGCTCGTGCTCCTCGGACAGGCCGAGCTCGTCGACCGCGTCCCGCATGTGCTTCAGCCAGGCGTCGTGCGCGGCCCGGTCCACGACGAACGGGGCGTGACGCATGCGCAGGCGCGGATGGCCGCGGTTGTCGCTGTACGTCGTCGGACCGCCCCAGTACTGCATGAGGAACAGCGCGAACCGCTCCTCGGCCGGACCCAGGTCCTCCTCCGGGTACATGGGCCGCAGGATCGGGTCCTCGGCGACTCCCTGGTAGAAACGGTGGACCAGTCGGCGGAAGGTCTCCTCCCCACCGACCTGCTCGTAGAAGGTCTGCTCCTGAAGCGTGCCGCGCCGAATCTCTTTCACGTCACCCATGGTCTCAGACGGGTGGACGGAGGACTGAAGGCTTAGGACCACGGGGCCCGGCAACCGCGCGGCCCAGTACCACCACGTTCGCCTCGGGGCGGGTTCCGCCGCACAGTGGAGGCATGGGCGCCCACGTGGTGGACAGGGAGCTGGAGGACCTCGCCGTCTCGGCGCGGGCCGCGCTGGTCCGTGAGATCGAGGCGAGCGGGGCGTTCGCGGCCGACCCGGGCTGGCGCGCGGCCTTCGCGACGGTCCCGCGCCATCTCTTCGTGCCGTACTACTACGTCAGCGGCGGTGTCAGCGGCGGCGGCTGCGACCGGCGCTGGGGCGAGAGCCCCGACCCGCGCACCAGGGAACGCTGGGTGCGCGGCGCCTACGAGGACGTGCCGCTGGCCACCCGGCTGCGCGACGGCGTGCTGCTCTCCTCCAGCAGCCAGCCCTCGCTGATGGCGCTGATGCTGGCCGAGCTGCGGGTCGAGGGCGGCGACCGGGTCCTGGAGATCGGGGCGGGGACGGGGTACAACGCGGCGCTGCTGTCGTACCGGCTCGGCGAGGAGAACGTCACCACCGTCGACCTCGACCCCGAGATCACCGAGTCCGCCCGCCGGCACCTCGCCGCCGCCGGATACCGGCCGACCGTCGTCACCGGGGACGGGGCGCGCGGGGTTCCCGAACGCGCCCCCTTCGACCGGATCATCGCGACCTGCACGCTGACGTCGATCCCGCGCGCCTGGCTCGCCCAGTGCACCCCCGGCGCCCTGATCCTGGCGCCGCTGGCCACCGGGCTGATCGCGCTGACCGTGCGGGACGCCGGATACGGCGAGGGACGCTTCCTGCCCACTGCGGCCTACTTCGTGCCACTGCGCGGATCGGAGCGGCCCGAGCCGGAGCCGGTGGAGCTCGCCGGGGTGCCGCGCAGGGCCCGGGAGAACGAGCTGCTCGGCTTCCTGCTGGCCCTGACCCGGGGCACCCTCGACCCCCAGGAGGCCTTCGCCCTGTGGGAGCGCGAGGGCAGGCCGGGACGGGAGCGCTACGGCATCACGGTCGGCGCCGAGCACGCGTGGGCGTGGCTGGACGAACCGGAGGGCCCGTACGCGTGGCCCCTGCCCGGTTCGTCCGCCCCCGGCCTCGTCGAGGTCTAGGCGGACCGACCCGCGGCGTTGTTCACCCGCGGCGGATCGTGATCGTCGTCCAGGCGCCCACGTGCACCTGGTCGCCGTCCTGCAGCGGTACCGGGACGAACGGCTGGATCGGTTCTTCCGAGCCGTTGACCGTCGTGCCGTTCGTCGAGTTCTGGTCGACGACCGCCCAGCTGCCGTCCGGCTGCTGGACCAGCACCGCGTGCTGGTGCGAGACGCCCGGGTCCTCCGGCGGCACCGACAGGTCTATGTCGGGGGTCTCGCCAGTGGAGTGGCGGCGGCGGCCGATGGTGATCTGGTTGCCGGTGAGCGTGCGCTGCTGCTCGGGCGAGTACGCGGGCAGGTTCAGGCCCGCGGCCTCGGGGCCCGAGCGGTGCATCATCGCCATGAAGTACGAGCGGTCCGGGCCGATGGTCGCCGTCCAGGTCGCCGGCTGCTGCGGGAACGCCGGGCCGGGCGGGGGCGGGGCCTGTGTGGCGCCGGGCTGCGGGTAGCCGTAGCCACCGCCGCCCTGGGCGTTGCCGGGGCCGCCGGGGCTCCTGGGGTCGCCCTGCCCGGGGCCGGTGTTCGACGGCGGGGAGATCACCCAGTCGTCGTCACCGCCGCCGAAGGGCTGACCGCCCTGCTGCGGACGGCCCGTCTCCTGCGGGTACCCGGACGGGGCCGACGGACCGGACGGCTGGAACGCCTGCGGAGCCTGAGGCCCACCCTGCCCTCCGGGACGCCCCTGACCCCCGGGACCACCTTGACCCCCAGGACCGCCGGGGCCGCCGGGGCCGCCGAAGCCTCCCTGGCCCGGGAAGCCGGGGCCGACCGTGGGCGTGGGCCCGGGCGGCGGCGGAACCGGCCGCGACGGGTCGCCGCCGAAGCCGGACGGACCACCGGGGCCCCCGGGACCTCCAGGGCCACCGGGACCCGACGGGCCGGGGCCGGGCGGGCCCGGAGGGCGGCCGCCCAGGCCGGACGGCTCACGCCCGAAGGGGTCGCCGGACGGACCCGACGGCTCGCGTCCGAAGGGGTCGGAGGACTGCCCGTTCTGCTCACGCCGGTAGGGATCCCCGGGCGGGCCGGGGGGACGGCCACCAGGACCGGAAGGCGGGCCGAAGGGGTCGCCGCCCGGACCCGCCGGACCGGAAGGGTCACGTCCGAAGGCACCCGGCGGGGGTCCGCCGTGCCTGCCCTGGCCACCGGGGCCGCCCTGGCCGCCAGGACCACCGGTCCGCCCCGACGGGTCGCCGCCGAACGGCGGGCCCGACGGGATCGGCTCGGCGGGACGATTCACCTGTGACGGACGGGAGCTCTGGTAATCGAACGCATCACTGCCCCCGTACGACGGAGGCGGCGGCTGGAAGCGCGCGTCGGGACCGCCGCCACCCGGACCCGGCCCTCCGGGCCCGGGACCGAAACCCTGTCCCGCACCAGGACCGGCACCAGGACCCGGGCCGGGCGCCGGTGGGCGCGGTGCGGCCGGGGTGTACGAGGTCGCCGTGTTGGTCAGGAAGTTCCACCGGCACTCCTCGCAGAACGGCGCACCGCCCTCACGGGGCGTACGGCACTGCGGGCAGAGCTCGGGCTCGTGATCCGGTACGGAGGACAGATGCCGTCCGCCGGGCGGCCCGGGCTGGCCGCCCTGGCCGGGGCCCTGCGGGGGCGGCGGGAAGCCGTAGCCGCCGCCGGCGGTGGGGGGCGGCGGGGGAGGGGGCGGAGGCACGGCACCGGCCATGCGGTGACCGCAGACCTCGCACCAGTCGTCGGAACCCGACTGGTGTCCGTTCGGGCAGGTCGGCATGTCGGCGCGTCCCCCTCTCTCCTTCGGTGTCCCAAAAGCGCTTTCAGGTCACTTCTTTACACGAACAGTCTTTGTGGACCGGGTCTCGAGCGTCATCTCGTCGGCGTCCGCGACCTTCGCCTTCAGTCGCACAGTACCTGTCGTGGCATCGACCACGTCCACCACCTTCGCAAGCAGTTTCGCAGTATCTGCGTTCCCCGAGACGCTCGCGAGCTGAACGGCCCGGCCCAGTTTGGCCGTTGCTCCATCCATATCGCCCGCTTTGCGCAGGTCGAGCCCTTGTTGGATGACCTGTGCCAGTTCGGCCTGTCCCGTGTAGTGGGCGACCTGCGGGTTGATCGACGTGGAGGCGGCCATGTCGTCGGTCCACACGGCCCGTACGAGACCCTGCGCGCCCAGGTTCTGGACGCTGCCGTCGGACTGCGGAATGACCAGGGACACCCGTGCGGCCAGCATCTCCTGGCCGATGTTCGCCGTCGGGACCTCGACGCACACGTGGTAGTCGCGGGACTCGTCGCCCCAGGAACCGGTGGGGTAGTCGCCCGCGCGCGGGCCCGCCTCCGCGCGGCGTCCGGTCAGTTCCTCGACCGTCGGCGCGACCTGCTTGACGAACTTGATGGTGGTGCCGACCGGGGTCCACAGCCGCAGGGCGACGTCCGCGACCTCCTTGCCCATCGCCGTCTCCATCATCTGCGTGAAGTCGGCGGCGAGGCCGGTCGGGTCGGCGACGATGTCGGCGGTGCCGAGCAGCGCGGAAGCGATCCCTGTGACTTCTTTCACTTCCCAGTCGGTGCCCACGCCACGGGCGTCACAGGTGAAACGTCCGGCGCAGTCGTCGAGGGCGGCCTTGAGGTCCTGCGGCGCCTCGTGCTCGTTGCGGCCGTCGGTGAGCAGGATGCCGTGCCGGATGGCGACGTCGGCGGTGGACAGCAGCCGGTCGGCCAGGCGCAGCCAGGTGCCGATCGCTGTGCCGCCGCCCGCGCTGAGCCGGCGCAGCGCCTGCTTGGCCTGCTCGCGGGTGGTCGCGTCGGCGACCGCAAGCCGGCCGCCGCCCGGGTAGACCTCCTTGGCGACGTGCGTTCCGCCGATCACCGCGAAGTGCACGCCGTCGCGCAGGGTGTCGACGGCGGCGGCGGTGGCGTCGCGGGCGTTGCGCATCTTGGCCGGCGGGTAGTCCATCGAGCCGGAACAGTCCACCATGATCGCCACGGCGGCGGACGGGCCCTGGCCCGGCGAGTAGAGGTGCGGCGCGGCGACCGCGCTGCCCACCGTGCCGCCGCCGGTGGCGGTCACCGTGACGATCGCGTTGACCTCGCGCCCGCCCTCCGGCAGATACTCGTTCTGATAGACGTCCACCGAGAACTGCGGCACGTTCGACTTCGAGAAAATGGCCATGCCTGCTCAAATCCCCCTCGGAAACCCCACCCTCGTGGAGTGATGTCTGGATACGGACCGGTCCCCACCGGTCCGTACGCGTGCTTCCCCGTGTTGCCTGTGTTTCCCCGTGTTTCCGGTTTGCGGCCCTCAGGCCGATCCTGCCCCCTGTGCGGGGGCGGGGAACGGCACGACGGCCACTGTTACGTTGTCGTGGCCCCCGCCGTCCAGGGCGTGACCGACGAGAACGCGTGCGCTGTGCAGAGGGCGTACGGAAGCGTCCTGCGGGACGACCTCGGCCATCTCCTCCGCCGCCTCGGCGTAGTTCCACAGGCCGTCCGTGCAGACCACCACCACACCGGGCCGGTCGGGCTTGAAGGAGGCGGTGTGCGGCTCCAGTTCGTAGGCGTCGGCGCCGAGCCAGCCGGTGATCGCGTGGGCGCGCTCGTCGGCGTACGCCTCCGCCTCGTTCATCAGGCCCGCGGCGACCATCTGCGCGGCCCACGAGTCGTCCTCGGTGAGCCGGGCCGGGGGTGAGCTGCGGTCTTCCGGGACCCAGTAGGCGCGGCTGTCGCCGACCCAGCCGACGACCAGCAGCCCGGGCGTGACGACCGACCCGACCAGGGTGCAGGCGGGGGCGTTCTGGTGCGGGGCGTGCTCGCGGGCGGTGGCGGGCTCGTCGGCCAGCGCGTTGACCGCGTACGAGGCGGCGACGATCGCCTCGTGCATGGCCTGCTGCGGGTGTGTGCCCTGCGGCAGGGCCGCGAGCAGCGACTGGCTGGCCGCCTGCGACGCGGCGAGGGAGGCGTCGTCGGGGCGGGTCGCGGAGGACACGCCGTCACAGACGATCGCCACGAGCGCGGGGGAGCCGTCGGGCAGGGCGGTGCGGCCGAGGCCGAAGGCGTCCTCGTTGCGGTGGTGGCGCAGCCCGCGGTCGCTGACGGCGGCCAGCGGGCCCGACTCCAGTTCCATGTGGTCGCGTTCGCGGGGCTGGGCGTGCCCGCAGTTCTCGCAGTACCCGTCGTCGTCGACCCGGCCCGCGCGGCAGGCCACGCACACCTTGGAGGTCTCGGCCACCGCGGCGGCCTCGGCGGCCACCCGGGGGTCCGGCGCCTGCAGGGCGTACTCGTCCGGCTCCGAGGGCCGGTCGAACCGCACCCCGGAGACACCGCTGCCACCGCCCGCGCCGGAGTCACCACCGACACCGGGCACGGCACCCACGCCGGGGACGGCACCCGCGCCGGGGACGCCGCCGACGCCGGGGACGGCACCCGCGCCGGGCACGCCGCCGACGCCGGGGACGGCACCCACGCCGGGCACGCCGCCGACGCCGGGGACGGCGGTCACGCCGGTGCCCGACACGGTCGTACCGCTCACCGGGGTCCCCTCCGCGGGAGCCGGCTCGGTGGAGCCGTTCATCGTGAGGGTCGGATGGTCGTCCGGGCCGGGCGGCACGGCGGACAGGTCGTATCCGCACGCACCGCAGAAACGGTCAGCCGCGTCGAGCGGCTCCGCGCAGCTCGGACACGTCGACAGGGCGGCCTGCCGGGGCATCTGCGACATCAACTACACCCACGTCCGGGGGCGGTAACGATTGGCACGTTCCACCAGGTCGATCCTCTCCTCACCGCCGGTCGCCAGCCGGGCCAGCGTGCGGTACGAGCGCTCCAGGCCGAAGCGCAGCCCCCGCTCGTCCAGTTCGCTGCCGAGCAGCGCCCGCCGGGCGTCCGGTCCCGCGCCCCGGCCACCGGAGAGTATCCAGTCGAGGGCGCAGCCGAGGACTTCGGCGGACAACTGCTCGCGCCGCTTCGGATCCAGACCGTACGCGTCCAACGCCTCGACCTGGGCCGCGGCGGCGGTGAGGTCCTCCAGGAAGGGTACGTCGGAGGCGAGCGCCGTCCGCTGCCGGAGCCGGGCGCGCACGGCCGCCACCCGGGCCGCCGTGTAGTGGATGGAGGACTCCGGCACCGACTCCAGCGTCCGTACGGCGCCCTTGCGGTCCCCGGCGGCGAGCTGGACGCGCGCCAGGCCGAACGCGGAGCTCACATAGCTGGGGTCGGTCGACCACACCAGACGGTAGTACTCGGCGGCGTTGTCGAGCTGCCCCAGCACCTCCGCGCACAGGCCGAGCGCCAGCTTGGGCGCGGGTTCGCCGGGGAAGGCGTCGTAGATCGCGTCGAAGGCGAGCGCGGCGCCCTCGTGATCGCCGGTGACCAGCGAGGCCACGCCCCGGTACCAGACCACCCGCCAGTCGTCGGGCTGTTCGTCCTCCAGTTTCTGGAGGGACATGAGGGCGGCCTGGTGGTCGCCGTTCTCCAGCCAGGCGCGGATCTGCCGCAGCCGGGTCTCGACCGACGGCGCCGGCGCGGCGGCGAGCGCCGTGATCAGCTCGCCCGGCGCGGACGTCAACAGGCCTGCGAGAAAGCCCGCGTTGGGGTCGGTGGGGTCGACGTGCGGCACGGGCAGCGCGAGGGCCGCGGCCGGCGCGGGGACGGTCTTCACCAAGCCACCGGGAACGACGCCGGACCCGCCGCCGGACGACACCGGGACACCGCCCGTACCTGTACCTGTACCTGTACCTGTACCCGCACCCATGCCCGTGCCGGCCGTCGGCAGCGCGCCGCCGGGGGCGCCCGCGAAGGCGAGAGCGGGGACGGCGCCGCCGGACGGCCCAAGCGCACCCCCCGCACCACCCGTCCCGCCCGCACCACCCGTCCCGCCCGCAGCTCCGCCCGAGCCGCCGCCGAGGGCCGTCGTGGCTCCCGGACTCCCGAACAGCCGCCGGGACTTGACCGCGACCCGGCTCCCCAGCCGGGACACCTCGCCGTCCAGCTTCGGGAACAGCTCGGTGTCCGTGACCTTGATCTCGGGCCCGAACAGGGTCGACAGCGAGGGCCGTGCCCGGCCGCTCTGCAGCGAGACGACCTCGCGCAGCACGCCCGTCAGCTGCTCCGCCATCTCCTGCGCCGAGGCGAACCTGCGGGCCGGGTCGGGGTCGGTGGCGCGGACGAGGAGCCGGTAGAAGGACTCGTACTGGCGGAAGACCTCGATGTTGTCGGGGTCGGGCAGGGAGTCGACGAAGACGGTCGTGTAGCCCTGGAAGTCGAAGGTGAGGACGGCGAGCGTACGGCCCACCGTGTACAGGTCGGAGGCGACCGAGGGGCCGACCTCGGCGACCTCCGGCGCCTGGTAGCCGATCGTGCCGTAGATGGCCGACTCGTCGTCGTCCATGCGTCTGACCGCGCCCATGTCGATCAGCTTGAGCTCGTCCTGGCTCTGGATCGCGTTGTCGACCTTGAAGTCGCAGTACAGCAGGTTGCGGCTGTGCAGATGGCCGAGCGCCTCCAGGGCCTCGATGCCGTACGCGCACGCCTGCTCGACCGGCAGCGGGTCCCGCTTGCCCTGCGGTGTGCGGCGATCGTTGGCGATCTCCTTCAGGGACTTGCCGCCGATGTACTCCATGACGATGTAGCCGTCGAGGGAGCCGGTGCGCTGGTCGAGGTGTTCGACGAAGCTGTAGATCCGCACGATGCTGGCGTGCTCGATCTCGGAGAGGAAGCGCCGCTCGGAGATGGCCGCGGCCATCGCGTCCTGGTCACCGGTGTCCAGGAGGCCCTTCAGGACGACCCAACGGTCGCCCACCGGGCGGTCGATGGCCAGGTAGATCCAGCCGAGACCGCCGTGCGCGAGGCAGCCCACGACCTCGTACTGGCCGTGCACGACGTCGCCGGCCTTCAGTTTCGGCACGAAGGAGTAAGGCTGACCGCACTTGGTGCAGAAGCCCTCCGTACGCCCCTCCCGCTCGCCGCGCGAACGGCCCACCGGCGCCCCGCAGTCGGAGCGCGAGCAGAACCGCTTGCGCTCGGGCACCTCGGGGTTCTCCAGGACCATCTCGCGCGGGTCGGGCCTCGGCACCTGCGGCACCGAGACCAGGCCGGCGCCGAGCCGGGCCCGCCCGGAGGAGCCGGCCGCGGAGCCGGAGGAGCGCACCGACACCGAGCGGCCCGTCGACTTGCCCGACAGCGAGCGCGACAGCCGCCCCGACACCGAGCGCCGCGACTTCGCCGACTGCGACGACGTACGGGAACTGCGGGCACTGCGGGAGCTGTGCGAGCCGGAGCGTGAACTCCCGCTGGCCGCCGAGCCCTTGCCGCCCGCGGTCACCCCGGTCGGCGGTGAGCCGACCATGCCGCTCGACGAGACGACCGGGGCCAGACCGCAGGTGTCGCAGTACAGCTCGCCCCCGCCCACGTCCTCGTACGACCCCTCGCAGCCTGGCCGCTGACACGACTGCCCTGCCTGACTCATGGCTACTGCTCCCCCCTACGGTCCTCGAAGCCGCCCTGATCCGGCACGCGCGGGGCGGCCAGCAGTTCGGCGGCGGCCTGCTGGTAGCGCAGGACGGCCTGTCCGGCGACGCGCAGATCGCAGGGCGCGCTCCACAGCATGCGGCGCGCCGCGTCGTAGCGCTCGATGAGGAACGGGTCTTCGGCGAGCCCGTGCCGGGCGACCTTCGCCTTGTACGCGTCGAGGCGGCCGCGCAGCTCCGCGCGGACCGCCAACGGCTGGGTGACCGCGGTCAACGACTCGCGGGCACGCAGCAGTTCGTCCTCAGCCTTCTGCTCCAGGGTCTCCAGGAGCGGCGACAGACGGTGCCACTGGGCCTGCCTGCGGTACTCGGCGGCCGTCGCGAGCTGCTCCTGCAGCACGGTCGGCGGTCCGCTGACCACCGGCACCTCGGTCGCGGCGATCTTCGCGAGCACCTCGCCGCGCGCGGTGCGCGCCTCGGCGAGTGTGCGGTCGGCGCGGCTGAGGATGTCCCGCAGCTTCACCAGCCGCTGCTCGGCGTCCTGACGGACCGTCAGGACAGCGTCGATCTCCCGGCGCACGTCCTCCAGGGCGCGCGCCTCACGGTCGTACACCGTGGTGTCGGGACGGCCGCCGCCCGGGGCCGAACTGCCCTGCGCGCGCACCCAGTACGCGAGCGGGTCCGACACCACCTGCTCGCGCAGGGCGGTCAGCGTGTGCGTGATGCGTTCCAGGTCGTCGCCCGCCGGGTGCTCGCCCGGGCGCACGCCGACGGAGTGGGCGAGCCGGCGGGTGCGCTGGAGCTCTGCGGCCAGTAAATCTATCCGCGCGGGCAGCGCCGACCACACCGCGTCGGCGGCGACGATCATGTCCAGCGACGAGGCGTACAGCTCGTTCATGCGGTCGACGAGGGTGGTGAGGGAGAAGCTCTGGCTGAGCTTGCCCGAGCCGTGCAGCGTCGGCGCGCCGGCCAGGGTGGCGGCCGATCCGGCCAGCGGCCCGGCGACCGATCCCGCGATCGATCCGGCGACGGTGACGGACTCCCCGCGCAGCAGCTCCGTCAGCTCCACCAGGTCCTCACGGCTGGACCAGCGGCGGCGCGAACGGATCTCGCGGGCGCCGCGCAGCGCGTCCGTGTACGCGTCGAAGTACGCCCACAGCAGCGTGATCGACGCCTCCGCGGACGCCCAGCGCTCCTTGGTGACACCGGTGAGTTCGGCGCCCTCCAGCAGCCTGCGGCCCGCGTGGTCCTGCAGGGCGAGAAGCGAGGTCTCGATCGCCTCGTGCTCCGCGCCGAGCCGCGCCAGCGCACGGTCGACCTCGTCCCGGTCCATCACCGGCCCGGGGGGTCCCGTGACGCCCATCGATCACCTCTCGCTGCCTTGTCGGTTCCACGCTCGGTACCCTGCGTACTCTGCCTGCCCGTCGGTCCGTCAACTCGTGCGCAGGTACTGCGGCGGCGTGGGCGGCTTCGACGTCGTCGCGTCACTGCCCAGTGTCGCCGACAGCCACTTGTCGTACGAGGCCTGCCAGCCGCTCGCGCGGTACTCCACCAGGATCTGGTTGACCCGGCGTACCAGATCGCTCGCGTCCTTCTTCATCGCCACGCCGTAGTACTCGACAGTGAACGGGGCGCCCTTGAGCTCGACTGTCGGGTCCTGGGCCGCCTGACTGGCCGCGAGCGCGCCGTCGGTGACGACCGCGTCGACCTCGCCGAGCTGCAACCGGACCAGACAGTCGAGCTGGTTGGGGACGGTGGTGCGGATGTCGACGGTGGCGGGCAGCCGGCTCGCCTTCTTGTCGTCGTCGAGCTTGGTGTTGGCCGTCGAACCGGTCGCCGTGCAGATCTTCTTCTTCGCCAGCGTGTCGTTGTAGCCGGTGATCGTCGAGGACTTGGGGGCGAGGACCTGCTGGCCCGTCTTGAAGTAGGGCGCGGAGAACGCGACGTCGGAGAGACGGCCGCAGGAGATCGTCATCGTGCGCACGACCATGTCGACCCGGCCCTCCTGGATGGCCGGGATGCGCTGGTTGGTCGGGATGGCCTTGAACTGGACGGCTTCCGGGTCGCCGAGGATGTCCTGGGCGATCCGGTGGACCAGGTCGATGTCGAAGCCCTCCAGCTCCGCGCCGGCGTTGTTGGGGTCGCGGTAGCCCCAGCGGTAGCTGTTCTGGTCGACGCCGACGATCAGCTTGCGCTTCTCGCCCTGCCGGGCCTTGATCGCGGCGATCGTCGGGCCGTCCGCGCTCGACGGCGCCAGCGTCTGCTTCTCGGGGGCCGTGCAGGCGGCGTCGGCCACCGGGCTGCCCTCGGCGGCGCCCCGGCCGCCCCGCCCCGCACTGGCGTCGCCGTGGGAGTGCGCCCACGGCAGCAGCAGCACGAAGGCCAGCGCGAGGGCGCAGACGGCCGCCATGGCCCCCACGCCGCCCCAGCCCTTCAGGCCGTCCCGCATACGTTGCGCACGCATCGCCACGCCCCCTTTCACCGGTACTCCGACAGCCTGCGGCCGATGCCGAGGACCGCGCCCGCGGCGCCCAGCACGGCGAGCACGGCGGCGCCGACCGCCAGGCCGGTCATCGCGTCCAGACCGTCCCCGGCCGCCTGCTGGAACTCGACCTGCTCGTGCGCCAGCGCGTCCGCGAGGTTCTGGTCGACGCTGTCGAAGCACGCACCCGTCGCGTCCTTGCCGCCTATGACCAGGGCCAGCGCCTGCTCGTAGTTGCCGTTGTCGTCCTGCGAGCGGGCCGCTGTGTGGCGCTTCTTCCACTCCGCCATGTTGCTCTCGGCCGAGGCGACCGGCTTCTCGCCCGACTGGTCGTCGGCTAGCTTCGCCGCCAGGGTGAGGCCCTTGCCGAGGGCGGTCATGTCGGTGGCGAAGTCGTGGTCGTACTTGTCGAGCGTGACATCTGCGCCGTCGGCCGACACCTTCACCGTCTCGGCGCCGCGCGCCACCAGCGTCAGGTTCTCGTTGCCGCGCGCCTTGAGGGAGGCGATCCGGGCGTCGTGCAGGACGTTCAGCGAACGGACGCCGTTGTCGTAGGAGTCGTTCAGACCCGCGCGGGCCACGCTGTGGCCGACGACCAGCCAGAGCAGGACGACAGCGGTGGCCCCCGACGCGGCGACCAGGCCGTGGTTCAGGACCCGGTTCGTGCGGCGGTAGTTGCGGTGCTGCGCCCAGGCGAGACCGGCCAGCGCGAGGACGCCCAGCGCGATCGCCGCCCACGGGTAGGGGGTGGCGTGGCCGTAGTCGTCCTGGAGGCGCTGGTTCTCCTTCTTGTAGAGATCCTCGGCCGCCGGGAGCATGTCCTGCTGCATCTTCTGGTTGGCGTACCGCAGATAGGCGCCGCCGACCGGGAAGCCCTGCCGGTTGTACGTCCGCGCGCGCTCCACCAGACCCTTGTACTCGGGCAGCAGCTTGTTCAGCTTGGTGATGACCGCCGTGGAGGGGGAGTCGGGGTCGGCGTTGTTGGCCGCGGTGACGAGCTTGGAGGCGGCCTTGTCGATGTCGTCCTCGTAGCGCTGCCGGGACTCCGCCGTCTCCTGGCCGCCCGCCAGGAAGCCGCTGGAGGCGGCCGTGTTGGCGTCGGCGAGGGAGCGGTAGATGTCGGCGGCGGCCGCGCTGAGCGGCTGGCTCTTGTGCAGCACGTCGTCGGCGGCGGCCTCGCGGTCGGTCGTCTGCCAGGCCGTCACGGCGCCGAAGGCGAGGACGAGAAGGGCGAGGAAGGCGCCGATGATGCGCAGTCGGCCCGGCTCCGTGGTCGCCGCGGCGCGCGCCTTGTCAACGCCCTCGGCGAATGCCGTACGGCGTGTCGGCGGTGGTGTCGTACTGGTCGGCGGGTTCGCCAGGCTTGCCACTGTTTGACCTCCCCCATGGTCAGCTCCCGCCGGTAAGTATCGCTGGCGGGAGGTGTTGTGCGCACCGGCCTTCACTGGATCTTGATCAGATCGCAGTCACCCCTGCTCATGAATACGTCGTGGGCGCACATTCGGTTCCCTCGGGACGACGGCAGGGCCGGGGTTCTCGAAGTAGGCCCGCACCGACCGCTGCACCTGAGCCCCGGCGCCGAGTCGGTCGAGACCCAGCAGGGCCGCCCCCAGCACGGGACGGGCGCGCACCACGTTCGGCACCGCCTTCGGCGCCCTGGCCGCGAGCAGTTCCCGCACCCGGTCGTCCAGTTGCGCGTGGCCCGCCGTCAGAACTCCTCCGCCCAGCAGCACCGGCGTTTCCTCCTCCAGCATCTCCAGGCGGGTCAGCGCCACCGTCGCCATGGTGACCACCTCCTCCGCCAGGCGGTCGACGAGCGTGCGGGCCACGGGGTCGCCCGCGGTCGCCGTCGCGAACAGGACCGGGGTCAGTTCGTGGCGGCGGGACGGCGGGATGTGCTCCAGGTGCAGGGACTCGATCAGGGCGTACATGGACGGCAGGCCGAAGTGGGCCGGGAGCGTGCGGGCCAGGGCCGTGGGGGCGCCCCTGCCGTCCTCCGCCCGTGCCCCGTGCCAGACGGCCTCCTCGGCCAGGCCCCAGCCGCCGCCCCAGTCGCCGGAGAGGCGGCCCAGCGCCGGGAAGCGGGCGGTGCGGCCGTCGGGGCGCATGCCCACGCAGTTGATGCCGGCGCCGCAGACGACGGCCACGCCCAGGGGGTCGGCCACGCCCGCCCGCAGGATCGCGAAGGTGTCGTTGCGGACGTCCACGGACGCGCCCCACGCGCGCGCGTGCAGGGCCGCCGCCAACTGTTCCTCCTCGACCGGCAGGTCGGCGTTGGCCAGGCAGGCGGAGACATGGGTCGCCGTGCTGACGCCGGCTGTCCGGTACGCGCGCGTGACGGTGTCGGCCAGGGCGTCGACGGCCGTCTCCACACCCACCGCGGGCGGGCGGAAGCCGCCGCCGCGGGCCGTGCCGAGGACCTCTCCGTCGGCCGCCACGACCGCGACGTCGGTCTTGCTGTTGCCCGCGTCGATGGCGAGCACACTTGCCGTCAGGCCCACGCGAGGTGCTCCCGGTTGTGTGCGATCAGTCGGTCGGTCAGTTGCTCGGCGTACTCGTACTGGGCGACCAGCGGGTGGGAGAGAAGCGCCTTGAAGACGCGGTTGCGGCCGCCGTGCAGGGCCGCGTCCAGGGCCAGGTCCTCATAGGCCGTCACGTTCGCCGTCAGGCCCGCGAACAGGGGGTCCACCGGCGGTACGGGGAGGGGGGAGGCGCCCTTGGGGCCCACCGCCGCCTGGACCTCGATCACCGCGTCGTCCGGGAGGAAGGGCAGCGTGCCGTTGTTGCGGGTGTTCACCACCTGGTACGGGCTGCCGGAGCCGGTGAGCAGGGCCGCCGCCAGATCCACCGCCGCCTCCGAGTAGTAGGCGCCGCCGCGCTTCGCCAGCAGCGCCGGCTTCTCGGCCAGCGCCGGGTCGGCGTACAGCGCCAGCAACTCGCGTTCCATCGCCGCGACTTCGGCCGCCCGCGACGGCTTGGTGCGCAGTTCCCGTACGACCTCGTCGTGCGCGTAGTAGTAGCGCAGGTAGTACGACGGGACCACGCCGAGGCGGTCCAGGACCTCGCGGGGCAGCCGCAGATCGGCGGCGATCGCGTCGGCGTGGTTGGTCAGGAGGTCCGGCAGGACGTCCTCGCCCTCGGGGCCGTCCAGGCGGACCCCCGTCTCCCAGGTGAGGTGGTTGAGGCCCACGTGGTCCAGATGGAGGTCGGCCGGGGTGACGTCGAGCAGGCCGGCGAACTTGCGCTGGAGGCCGATCGCCACGTTGCACAGGCCGACCGCCTTGTGTCCGGCCCCCAGCAGGGCCCGGGTGACGATGCCGACCGGGTTGGTGAAGTCGATGATCCAGGCGTGCGGATTGGTGCGCCGGACGCGTTCGGCGATGTCCAGGACCACGGGGACGGTGCGCAGCGCCTTCGCCAGGCCGCCCGCGCCGGTCGTCTCCTGTCCGACGCAGCCGCACTCCAGGGGCCAGGTCTCGTCCTGCTCACGGGCCGCCTGGCCGCCGACGCGGAGTTGGAGCAGGACGGCGTCGGCGCCCTCGACGGCGGCGTCCAGGTCGGATGTCGTGACGATGCGCCCGGGGTGGCCCTGGCGGGCGAAGATGCGGCGGGCCAGCCCGCCCACCAGTTCCAGGCGTTCGGCCGCCGGGTCGACGAGGACCAGTTCCTCGACGGGCAGCGTGTCGCGTAGGCGCGCGAAGCCGTCGATCAGTTCGGGTGTGTAGGTCGAGCCGCCGCCGACCACAGTGAGTTTCATGCCTTGTTAACCCTTCACTCCGGTGAGGGTGACACCTTCGACGAACGCCTTCTGGGCGAAGAAGAACACGAGGATCACGGGGGCCATGACCAGCACGGTGGCCGCCATGGTGAGGTTCCAGTCGGTGTGGTGCGCGCCCTTGAAGGACTCCAGGCCGTAGGAGAGGGTCCAGGCGGCCGGGTTCTCCGAGGTGTAGATCTGCGGGCCGAAGTAGTCGTTCCAGGCGGCGAAGAACTGGAAGAGCGCGATCGCCGCGATGCCCGGCTTGGCCATCGGCAGGACCACCTTCAGCAGGGTGCGCAGGTCACCGCAGCCGTCCACCTTCGCCGCGTCCACGTACTCGTTGGGGATCGTCATCAGGAACTGGCGCAACAGGAAGATCGAGAACGCGTCGCCGAACGCCAGCGGGATGATCATCGGCCACAGGGTGCCCGACAGGTCCAGCTGCTTCGCCCAGAAGAGGTACATCGGGATGACGACCACCTGCGGAGGCAGCATCATCATCGAGATCACCAGCATCAGCGTCAGATTGCGGCCCCGGAAGCGGAACTTGGCGAGCGCGTACGCGACGGGGACCGAGGACACGACGGTAAGGACTGTTCCCAGTCCGGCGTAGATCAGCGTGTTCTTCCACCAGGTGAGGAAACCGGGGGTGTCGAAGACCTTCCGGTAGTTGGCCCATTCCCAGGTGTGCGGGATCAGGTCCCGGCTGAGCGCCTGCGAGTCGCTCATCAGGGAGGTCAGGAAGACGAACACGAAGGGGAGCGTGAAGAACAGGGCTGCCGCGACGCCGAGGGAGTGGACCGCGATCCATTCCAGGAGCGCCCTGCGGCGGGCCGTGCGCTCGGCGGGCGAGACGGGCGCCTTCGACTCCACCGGCCGCCCCGGTACTCGGGCGGTGCGCTGGGCCGTGTCGTGGGCCGTGTCCTGGGCCATGTCAGTCACCTGCCTGGATGAGACCGCCCCGGCGCCGCATCAACAGCGCGGTGAACGCCATGGACAGGGCGAACAGGACCAGGGCGACGACACAGGCGGAGCCGTAGTCGAAGCGCTGGAAGCCGAGGTTGTAGACGAGTTGGGGGAGGGTGAGCGTGGAGTGCTCGGGGTAGCCGGGCTCGAACATGGTGCCCGCGCCCTGGATCACGCCCGAGGCGACCTTTCCGGCGACGAGCGGCTGGGTGTAGCACTGCATCGCCGCGATCACCCCGGTGACGACCGCGAACATGATGATCGGCGAGATGTTGGGAAGGGTGACGAACCGGAACCGCTGCCACGCCGACGCGCCGTCCAGCTCCGCCGCCTCGTACTGCTCCCTGGGCACGTCGAGCAGGGCGGCCATGAAGATGACCATCAGGTCGCCCACGCCCCACAGGAACATCAGCGTGAGGGCCGGCTTGGACCAGTTCGGGTCGTTGAACCAGGCCGGCGCCGGGATGCCGATCTTCTCCAGGATCGAGTTGACCGGGCCCGTACCAGGGTTGAGGAGGAACGCGAACGCCATCGTCGCGGCGACCGGCGGGGCGAGGTAGGGCAGGTAGAACAGGGTCCGGAAGACACCCGTACCCGTCTTGATCTTCGTGATCAGCATGCCGATCCCGAGTCCGAACAGGACCCGCAGGGTCACCATGATCACGACGAGCCAGAGGGTGTTGCGCAGGGCCGGCCAGAAGAACGGATAGTGCTCGAAGACGTACGTCCAGTTCTTCGTGCCGCTCCACGTCGGCGGCCGGAAGCCGTCGTAGTGCATGAACGAGAAGTAGACCGTCGAGATCATCGGGTACGCGAAGAAGACCGTGAAGCCGATCAGCCAGGGGGAGAGGAAGGCGAGGGTGCGCAGCGTCGAGCGACGGTGCTTCGCCCGCAACGTGTGGGTGGCCGCCATCGCTACTTCGCCTGCGCGATGTCCGTGTCGATCTGCGCGGCCGCCTTCTTCAGGCCTGCCTGCAGGTCGGTGACCTTGCCGCTCTCGTAGTCGTAGCCGAGCTGCTGGACGGTGGTGAGGTAGACGCCGCCGTTGACCGAGGCCGGGGAGGTGGTCGAGTTCGGGTTCGCGGCGATGTCGAGGAAGGTCTTGAAGCGCGGGTCGTACTTCAGGTCGGGGGACTTCAGGGCGGCCAGCGTGGACGGCACATTGTGGATGGCGTTGGAGAAGGCGACCACCGCGGACGTGTCGGTGGTCATGTACTTCACCAGTTCCCAGGCCGCGTTCTGCTTCTTGCTGGTGGCGGCGATACCGGCGATGGTGCCGGTGATGTAGCCCTTGCCGTACTGGGCCGCCTGGTCGTCAGGGACGGGCAGCGGGGCGACGCCGATCTCGAAGTCCGGCTTGGCGTCCAGGGCCATGCCCAGGCGCCACTCGCCGTCGAGCTGCATGGCGACCTGGCCGGTCTGGAAAGGATGCTTCGGGCCCCACTCGTCGCCGAGCGTCGACCGGAAGGTTTCCAGCTTCTTGAAGCCGCCGAGCTCGTCGACGAGCTTCTTCTGGAGGGTGAAGGCGGCAGCCACGGCCGGGTCGGTGGCGATGGTCGACTTGCCCGCCGTGTCGAAGTACGTCGGGGAGAACTGGCCGAGGTAGTGCTCGGTGGTGGTCTCCCAGCCGTGGTAGTCCGGCATGAAGCCGAGCTGCTTGAACGTGTTCCCCTCGGGGATCGTCAGCTTCTTGGCGTCGGCCTCGAACTCGGTCCAGGTCTTGGGCGGGGAGGTGATGCCCGCCTTCTTGAACGCCGTCTTGTTGTAGTAGAGGCCGTACGCGTCGCCCAGCAGGGGGACGGCACAGCGGTTGCCGTCGTACTGGGTGTACTGGTTCATCGCCTTCGGGAAGGTCGTGGACGGGTCGATGTCCGCCTTCTTGAAGTCCGGGTTGAGGTCGATCAGGGCGCCCGACGAGCAGAACTTGCCGACGTTGTTGGTGGTGAACGACGAGATCACGTCCGGCGCCTTGCTGCCGCCCGCGCGCAGCGCCTGGTTGATCTTGTCGTCGGTCATGTTGCCGACGACGTTCACATGGATGTTGGGGTGCGTCTTCTCGAAGCCCGAGATCAGCGACTGGACGGCCTTGACCTCGTTCGGCGCGCTCCAGGCGTGCCAGAAGGTAAGGGTTGTTTCCTTTGACGCGTCGTCGTCGGCGCCGGCCGCGGACTGACCGGTGCAGGCGGTGGTGCTCAGCAGGAGGGCCGTGGAGGCGGTAAGGGCAAAAGCCGCCTTTCGGACGACTTCGGATATGCGTGTGGGCATGGCGGAGCCTTCCAGGGACAGGGCAGTGAGGTGTGAGGTGTGAGGTGTCACGTCAGGTGACGTGCGGGGTGTGGCGAAGGGGAGGTGCGGGAGCGGGTGCTGCTAGCGCGAGGTGTCGAAGACCTCGTCGCGGGTGGCGGCCAGCGCGCTCTCCAGTGCGCCGCGCAGGACGGGCTGTTCGGTGACGTCGCCCATGACCAGCTTCGGCCGGGACGCGGCCAGCTCCTCCAGCTCGGCCTGGACGAGGGCGCGCAGTGTCTCGCCGCCGGCGGTCAGGCTGGCGCCGCTGAGGACGACGAGTTCGGGGTCGAGTACGGAGACGAGCGAGGCGAGACCGGTCGCGAGCCGGGTCGCGTACGTCTGGAGCAGCAGCCGGTGCAGGACCGTGTCCTCCGCGGCGGCCCGCTCGACGAGCCCGGCTGCGACCTCGGCGTACGGTCCGGACGGGATGCCGGTCATGCCGAGCTCCCGGGCGAGCTCGGGGATGGCCTGCGAGCCCGCCAGCTCCTGGTAGCCGCCGCTGTTGGCTTTGGTCACCTGCCGGACCAGGGGTGCGCCCGGAACAGGCAGGAAACCCACCTCGCCCGCGCCGCCGGTCCAGCCGCGGTGCAGCCGGCCGCCGAGGACGAGGGCGGCGCCGAGACCGCCCTCGTTCCACAGCAGGACGAAGTCCTCGTGGTCGCGGGCCGCGCCGAGCCGTTGTTCGGCGACGGCGGCGA
Source organism: Streptomyces sp. NPDC031474 (assembly GCF_055581185.1). NCBI lineage: Bacteria > Bacillati > Actinomycetota > Actinomycetes > Kitasatosporales > Streptomycetaceae > Streptomyces > Streptomyces sp. NPDC031474. Next base: position 102,502 of record NZ_JBVIJX010000023.1, on the reverse strand, counting down.
GGTTGACGTCGTTCTCGTACTCGACCGGCATCGGCAGGGCTGCGGCGAGGTCGTCGAGCAGCGTCGGGGAGTGCCAGCCGGGCAGGTGGGAGGCGTAGCGCAGACGGCCGGTGGTGGGGTCGAAGGCGCCGGGGGTGGCGACGACGAGCCGCCGTACGTCGTCCCGGGTGAGGTGTGCGGCCTTCACCGCGCCGTCGAGGGCGTCGGTGACCTGCCGTACGACGGCCCCCGCGGTCCTGCGGCCGGGAGTGGGCACCTCGTAAGTGCCCACGGTGCGGCCGGTGACGTCGGCGACGGCGGCGAGGACGCGTTCGGGGGTGACGTCCAGACCGGCGGCGTACGCGGCGGCCGGGTTGACCTCGTACAGCTGGGCGTTGGGGCCCGGGCGTCCCTCGGTGGTGCCGGTGGCCAGGACCAGTCCCGCCGCCTCCAGGCGGGCCAGGAGCTGTGAGGCGGTGGGCTTGGACAGGCCGGTGAGCTTGCCGATGCGGGTGCGCGACAGGGGGCCGTGCGCCAGCAGGAGGTCGAGGGCGGCGCGGTCGTTCATGGCGCGCAGGACGCGCGGCGTGCCCGGCGTACCGGCGGTTCCTGCCATGGGTCGACACCTGCCTTTCTGAACTGCACAGCTTTTCAGTGACGCGGGACACAAGTCCACTTCCGGCCACTGTTAGGAAAGTTTCCTATCGGCTGGCAGGAACGTAAGCCCGGCACGAAGGGGGCGTCAAGGCGCGAAACGGCAAACGCCCCCGAGGCAACAGAGTCGTTACCTCAGGGGCGCGGGGGCGCGGGGGCGGATGCCGGCGAGCGGTGCCTCCTACTTCGGCTGAGGCGTCGCCGCCCGCTGCGGAGTGATCGGTGTCGCCGCCGCATGCTGCGGGGAGTCGTCGTTGGAGAACACGGACGGCGCCGCGACCCCGTCCGTCGGGTCGGCCACGTCCGCCGTGAGGGGGGCGGTCTCGCCGCCCACGATGCGGATGTCGGCTGCGTCGAAGGCGCGCTTGACGCGCCAGCGCAGCTCGCGCTCGACCGAGAGGGCCTTGCCCGGCATCGTCTTCGCGGAGACGCGGACCACCATCGAGTCCAGCAGGACGCTGTCCAGGCCGAGGACCTCGATTGGGCTCCACAGGAGCTCGTTCCAGGGCTCTTCCTTGCTCATCTTCTCGGCGACCTCGTCCAGCGTGGCCTTGACCCGGTCGAGGTCCTCGGACGCCTTGACGGTGACGTCGACGCCGGCCGTCGCCCAGCCCTGCGAGAGGTTGCCGATCCGCTTGACCTCGCCGTTGCGGACATACCAGATCTCACCGTTGGCGCCGCGCAGCTTGGTCACGCGCAGGCCCACCTCTATGACCTCGCCGGTGGCCACGCCCGCGTCGATCTGGTCGCCGACGCCGTACTGGTCCTCAAGGATCATGAAGACGCCGGAGAGGAAGTCCGTGACCAGGTTGCGCGCGCCGAAACCGATCGCCACGCCCGCGACACCCGCGGAGGCCAGCAGCGGGGCGAGGTTGATCTCGAATGTGGCCAGAACCATCAGTGCGGCCGTGCCGAGGATCAGGAAACTCGCCACCGAACGCAGCACCGAGCCGATCGCCTGCGAGCGCTGACGACGCCGCTCGGTGTTGACCAGCAGCCCGCCCAGCGCCGTGCCGTCGACCGATGCGACGGTGCGGTTCATCCGGTCGATCAGCTTGGTGATCGCCCGCTGCACCACCACTCTCAGGACCACGGCGATGGCCAGGATCAGCAGGACCCTCAGGCCGATCGCCAGCCACGTCGACCAGTTCTGCTCGACCCAGCTGGCCGCGTTCGTCGCGCTCTCCTGGGCGTCCTGAAGGGACGGGACCGTCACCGTGGTCGGCGACTCCGAGGGAGTCGGCGACGGCGAGGCGTCGGCCAGTAGGACGGCGGGCAAGGACACGGCAGGTACCTCCAGGTGCTGCACTGCTCCATCCGGTGCGGCGGTCAAGGGCGACACGCGCTGCAAGGTCACGGAAAGGTCACCGGAAAGGCAGAACCACCACACTAACGGGGCAGTGTGAGTGGTTCGGCGAGATACGTGAAGGAGAGACGGTCCTCACCTGCGCTTGAACCGGCCATGATCGTGGGGAGAAATCAGGGTGTGGTCGAAAACACTCCCAGCCCGTTACCGGGACATGGTGGCGCGTCCACCAGCCAAGAGGAGAGACTGACTGCAGATCGTCCCGGCGCGAGCCACGCGCCGCCGACGCCCAAGGAGGCATCCGTGCCGCATGTCCTGGTCCTCAACGCGTCGTACGAGCCGCTCGGCGTCGTACCGCTCCGCCGCGCGCTCATCCTCGTCCTGGAGAACAAGGCAGTCTCCCTGGAGGAATCCGGCGCCTTCATGCACAGCGCGACCGTCACAGTCCCCGCACCCAGCGTGGTCCGGCTCAAGCGATTCGTCCGGGTTCCCTATCGGGGGCCCGTTCCTCTCACCCGTCGAGCGCTGTTCGCTCGGGACGGGGGCCGGTGCATGTACTGCGGTGGCGTCGCAACCAGCGTCGACCACGTCATCCCGCGCAGCCGCGGGGGCAAACACGTGTGGGACAACGTCGTGGCGTCCTGCCGTCGCTGCAACCATGTCAAGGCCGACCGGCACCTCGTCGAGATCGGCTGGCGGCTGCGCCACAAACCCGCCCCTCCCTCCGGTCTCGCCTGGCGCATCATCGGCACGGGCCATAGGGATCCGCGCTGGCTGCCGTACTTGCAGCCGTACGGCGCGGACGACGCCCTGGCCCGGATCGACGGCATCTCCGCCTAGACGGTCCGGGCTTTTGCATGCCCCGTGGCGCCGCACACAGACCGGCACAGCCACGGGGCCCTTCGGGACGCGCCCGCATGCCGGGCGTCAGCCCCCGCCGCCTGGACGGAGTTCCTCGGCGCCCACGCTCGGAACCGGAGATCATCCCGGTGCACCATGGGAGGGCAGCAAGGAATGCGGTGAAGTCGAATGACGTCAGGACATCTGTCGGACGTCTGCCATCGCGCTCACTGGGTAGGCCTGCGGTAGCCGACGCAGTACCACGCCATGATCCACCAGGAGGTCCCCGTGATCGCACCGGCCCACTCCAAACGCCCGGCGGAGCCTTCCGCCGACGCACCCGTCGCCCTCGCCGACCCCCACCTGTGCGCGTTCAGCGCCGAAGGGACGTGCGTGGAACCCCCGCTGACCAGCGAGCCTCCGCTGCCCGACGCCGAGCCGCTGACCAGTGAGCCGCCGCTCGGCGTCGTGGACTCCGATTCCACGAGGCCGTAGCGATGACCGCGCCACCCGGAGAGGAGCTCGCCCGGCTCGCCGCGCTGCACGGCGTCGGCACGTCCTACCAGCCCTCCCCGGACCGTACGGTCACGGCCTCGGCCGCCGCCGTCACCCGCGCCCTGGCCGCCCTCGGCGTCGACGCGGGCACCCCGCAGGCCGTCCGCGCCGCGCTCGCCGCCCGGGAGGCGGAGCTGAGCGAGCGACTGCTGCCGCCGACGGTGGTGTGCTGGAGCGGTAGCCGGGCGGAGGCGCTCGCCGCGCTCCCCGAGGGCAGTCGGCTCGACGTCGAGACCGAGCAGGGCGAGAGCCACCACGCGATCGACCCCGCAATCGACCACGCGATCGACCAACTCCCGCTCGGTGTACACCAGTTGACCGTCACCGCCCCCGACGGGCGGACCGGCAGCGCCCACCTCGTCGTCGCCCCGCCGCGCCTGCCCACGCCCACGGGACGCTCGTACGGACTCCTCGTCCAGTTGTACTCCCTGCTCTCCCGCCGCTCCTGGGGCATGGGCGACCTCGGTGACCTCGGTGAGCTGACCGCCTGGGCCGGGCGGGCGCTCGGCGCCGGGTTCGTGCAGGTCAACCCGTTGCACGCGGCCGTGCCCGGCGCCCCGACCGACCCCTCCCCGTACCGGCCCTCCTCGCGACGCTTCCCCGACCCGGTGCATCTGCGCGTCGAGAACGTCCCCGAGTACGCGTACCTCGCCCAAAACCAAAACCAGGACCAGGACCAGGACGACCGTCTGCGGGCCCTGTCCGAGCGTGCCGGGCGGTTGCGGGAAACCGTGCTGGAAAAGGGGGAGTTGATCGACCGGGACGCCGTGTGGGAGCTCAAGCGGGAGGCCCTGGAACTGCTCGCCCGGGTGCCGCTCGGGCCCGGTCGGCGCGCCGCCTACTGCGACTTCCTCGCCGAGCAGGGACAGGCCCTGGAGGACCACGCCACCTGGTGCGCCCTCGCCGAGGTGCACGGACCGCGGTGGCGGCAGTGGCCGTCCGGGCTGCGCGACCCGCGCTCCGCCGAGACCGACCGCGCCCGCGGGGAGTTGATGGACCGCGTCGACTTCCATTCCCGTCTCGCCTGGCTCACCGACACCCAGCTCACCGCCGTCCAGCGCGCCGCGCGTGAGGCGGGCATGCCCGTCGGGATCGTCCACGACCTGGCGGTCGGCGTGCATCCCGAGGGCGCCGACGCGTGGGCGCAGCAGGAGTACTTCGCGGCCGGGATGTCGGTCGGCGCCCCGCCGGACGCCTTCAACGCCCGCGGCCAGGACTGGGGCCTGCCGCCCTGGCGCCCCGACCGGCTGGCCGCGTCCGGCTACGCCCCCTACCGGCGGCTGCTGAAGGCCCTGTTCCGCTACGCCGGCGCCCTGCGCATCGACCACGTCATGGGCCTGTTCCGCCTCTGGTGGGTCCCGCAGGGCGAGCCGCCCACGGAGGGCACCTACGTCCGTTACGACGCCGAGGCGATGCTCGCCGTCCTGGTGCTGGAGGCCTCACGCGCGGGCGCGATCGTGATCGGCGAGGACCTCGGCACCGTCGAGCCGGGTGTCCGGGAGGCGCTGCGTGAGCGCGGGGTGCTCGGCACGTCCGTCCTGTGGTTCGAGCGGGACTGGGACGGCGACGGACGCCCGCTGCCCCCCGACCGCTGGCGCGCCGACTGCCTGGCCACCGCCACCACCCACGACCTGCCGTCCACCGCCGCCCGCCTCACCGGCGAGCACGTCGAACTCCGCGACCGGCTGGGCCTGTTGACCGGGACCCTGGAGGAGGAGCGCGCCGAGGCGGCCAACGACACGGCGGAGTGGCTGGCCCTGCTCGCCCGCCTCGGACTGCTGGCCGGCACCGGCGGCGCCAGCGACCGCGCCTCGGAGGAGACCCAGGTCCAGGCCGTCCACCGGTTCCTGGCGAGCACCCCCGCCCGCATGATCGGCGTCTGGCTCCCGGACGGCGTCGGCGACCGCCGCCCGCAGAACCTCCCCGGCACCTGGGACCAGTACCCGAACTGGCGTCTGCCGATCGCGGATGCGGACGGCCGTCCCGTCACCCTGGAACAGCTCACGGCCTCGCCGCGACTGCGGGCGCTGATCGACGTCCTGCGGGGGTGGGATCACGCGTCGGGCGCCGTCTAGATGTTCTGTGCACCGAGCCGCCGCCGGGGACTCATCGGTCATGTCCGGTCATCGGTCATGTCCGGTCCGGCCGCGTCTGCTCAGCAGGGCCAGCGCCGCCAACAGAACGCACCCCGCGGCTTCGACGGCGAGGGTGGGCTTGACCAGGTTCGCGTCGAGAGTCTCCTGGAACCCGAAGAGACCGGAGGTGAGGCTGACGATCAGGGCCGCCAGCGTGCCCGCCGTGAAGAGCGCTCCCAGCGCGGCGAGGACGGGCAGGAGGCGGGTGGGGGTGATCAGCAGCGACAACGCGAGCAGCCCGGCCCCGATCGCGTTGAGCAGGAACAGCGGGCCGATCATGTCCAGATGGCGGTAGCCGTCGTACCAGAGGCGCAGGTGGATCGCGCCCATGGCCGCGACCGTTCCCGCCGCTGCCAGCCGGAGGGCGACGATCGCGATCGTGCGCCCAGCCGCCCGCTCAGCCGCCCGCTCAGTAGCCATTGCCGTTGGTCGTGTTGGTGTTCTTGCTCGTCGAGGCGGTGCCGCCCACGGTGAGCTGGGTCTTCATGCCGAGGTCCTTGTGGCCGTCGACGGGGCAGTAGACCTGGAACGTGCCGTTCTTCAGCGAGACGGTGAGGTTCGCCGACTCTCCGGGCGCCAGCGTCCGCGTCTTCTGTTCCGTTCCGGAACCCTCGATCTCCATGGCGTGGTCGTGATGGCCGTCGTTGTGGACGACGAACGTGTAGGTGCCCGCCTTCAACGTCGTCTTGGACAGCTCCATCTTGAAGTCGACCAGCTTCACGGCCACCTGGGTGGTTCCCGGCTTGCCGCTCTCTTCCGGGGCCGACGGTGACGAGCTGCCGCCGTTGCCGCTTCCGCCCCCGCACGCCACGAGGAGGCCCGCCAGTGCTCCGGCGGCCAGCCCGGGCCCGGCGGTCCTGCGCGCGAATGTCATGAGCGTCGTTGTCGTGAGCGTCGTCGCCATGTCTCGGCCCTCCGTGAGAAATCGTTCCTGACCAGACATACGGACGGACCGCGCCAGGGGATTGCCCACAAAGGGGTACGAGAATGGGGATATGGTCCCGCGGGGAACGGGGGGAATCCGTTCGGCGAGGTTCGCCGTATCCACTGGTATGCGGAGATTGGGCCTACCACTCGGCCGGCTCTCGGACGAGGCGCTGCTCGCGGGAATGGCGACCGGCGCCCCGGAGGTCGCACTCGCGTTCGTCCGCCGGTTCCAGCGCATGGTCTTCGGCATCGCCGTCGCGGTCGTCGACGACCCCCAGCTCGCCGAGGACATCGCCCAGCAGGCCTTCGAAAGGGCGTGGCGTCATGCGCAGGTCTACGACTCCCGGCGGGGATCGGTGAAGACCTGGCTGGCGACCATCACGCACAACCTGGCGATCGACGCCGTCCGGGCGCGCAGGGCGACCCCGGTCGCCCCCGAGGACCTCGACGCCCTGCTCGGCGTCGTGACCCGGACGCCCGAGCAGTCGGCACTGGCCGACGAGACGGCGTCCCGGATCAGGGCCGCGGTGGCGGATCTGCCGCGCCAGCAGGCGCGCGCGGTGGTCATGGCCGGGATCTACGGGATGACCGCACGACAGATCTCCGAGTTCGAGGGGATCCCCCTGGGCACGGCGAAGACACGGATCAGGACGGCGATGGGGAAACTGCGGACGGTTCTGGGACCCGAGAGGGCCGATCATGACTGACAGGGACTGCGCGTGGCTGAGGGCCGTCGCCGACGAGCTGGCGCTGGGCATCCTCCCCGGTCAGGAGCGCGCCGAGGCCATCGCCCACCTGGACCGCTGCCCCGCCTGCCGGGAGCACGTGGAGCAGCTGACGCTCGTCGGAGACGGACTGCTCTCCCTCCTTCCGGACAGCGAGCCGCCCGTCGGCTTCGAGACCCGGGTGACGGAACGGCTGGGCCTGAACCGGCCGGCGCGTCGACGGCGGCCACGGGCCGGCGTGGCGGTCGCGGCTGCCGCCGCGATCGCCCTCGGGTTCGGCTTCGGCGGCTGGGCCGTCGGTACGGCCATCGAGGGCGCGTCGGCTCCCTCCTCGCGGAGTTCGCAGCCGCCCGGCACGGAGCACGGCCTGGTCGAGGCGCCTCTGCTGACCCCCGACCACCGCCCGGCCGGCCGGATCTTCGCCTACACCGGATCTCCGGGCTGGGTCTACATGTCGGTCCACCTCGGCCGGGCCGGAGACGGGTCCCGGGACGCGGGCTCGGGCGACGGATATCCGGAGGCCGTGAAGGTCAGCTGCCGACTGGAGCGTACGGACGGCACGTCGGTCCGCATCGGGGAGTTCTCCCTCGACGACGCCGGCCAGGGCTACTGGGGAGCCCCCATGCGTGTCGACCCGGGCACGGTGTCGGGCGCCCGGCTGCTGGCCGCGGACGGCTCCGTGGTGGCCACCGCCCACTTCGAGGGCGCGTGATCCCGGCCCCGGCCCTCATACGGCACCCCGGGCGCGCGCCCTCCGACACCGTTCGCTAACTTGGGCACCGTGGACAAGAAGAACGCCCTGCGCGCCGGCGCCCTGGCCGCCGGTACGACGCTGATGATGCTGCTCATGTCGTCCCCCGCCCTCGCGCTGACCCGCGACGACGGCGACTCCCCCGGCCCGGGTCTGAGCGTCGGCGAGACGCTGGGCCTCTACGTCCTGGCCCCGCTCGCGATCTTCGCGGCGATCGCCGGACTGGTGTGGGTCCTCGACCGGTCGAAGGACCGGGCCGACACCACCAGCTCCAACATCGCCGTCAAGGCCAAGGAGCAGGCCAAGGCCTAGGGCTTGGCCCGACTCCTCTCCGAGGGCGTCGGCCTCATTCCCGTACGCGCACGCGTACGTGGTTGAGGCCTGCGCCCTCGACGTGTTCCCGGGGGCGGGGTCCCGGGCGCGGGTCGGGCAGGTGCGGCTTCGGCTCCGGCTTCGGCTCCGGTAATTCCGTCGACAGGGCGCGAGCCCGGCTGGCAGGCTGCCGCACATGACCTACGGAATCGAGTTCCAAACCGCTCGGTGAGCGCCCAGGAAGAGCGCGCCGCACGTGCCGCGCTCCGCCTCCCGCCCGCCCTGTACGACCACGCCCTGCACCTGGTGCACGAGTCCCCGGACGGCCTTCCGTCCGGCCGCGGCTTCGACCTCCCCGACGTTCCCGACTCGCCCGCCCCGTCCGGCGAGGACAAGGCGCCGCTGTCCCGCCCGGAAGCGGCGGCCGTCATCGCGGAGGCGTTGCACCCCCTGCCGGACGACCCGGCCGCCCTGCACCGCCGTTTCGCCGAACTCGGCGTGTGGAGCTGTCACCGGTACCTGATCCGGTCCACCGTCGCCGACCTGCCGCTCCCCGCCGACCAGCACGCCGCCGCCCGCACCCTGGCCAGAGGGCTGACCCGGACCGGCACCACCGTGCCCGCCGTCATCGTGGGCCTCGCCCTCCTCACCCGCCTCGGCGAGCCCGAGGACGTCCCGTACCTGTCCACCCTCGGCCTGCTCCGGGCGCTCAACGGACCGGCGGTCCAGGCCCTCGACACGCTCGACCGGCGGTCCGCCGCCGTCGTCGACCTCGTGGTCTCCACCCGCCGCGCCGAACTGCGGTCGCTCGTCCGCGCCCTGGCGGCCAGGGACGGGCAGGCCGTCCGCAGGGAGCTGGTGGCCTTCCCCGCCGAACCCCGCCTCCTCGGCCCCGCGACCGCCCGCCGTGTCGCGGAAGCCGCCCTGCTGCCCGACCTGCTCGCCGAACACCCCGCCGATACGGCCCTGCTCGCCCGGGCGGGCCGCCTCCTCGTCCGGATGGCGTCCGCCCGCGACGAAGCGGCCGAACTCCTCGCCTACCGCGATGCGACAGGCGTGTACGAAACCGTCGTCAGCCGGGCCGGTCTCCTGCCCCCGACCCTCCAACACCACGCCATGCTTCTCTCCCTCGCCCTCGGCCTGAGCAGCGGAACCGGAGCGCTGCTCGACTGGCCCACCGGCTCCGGTCGCCGCGAGACACTCCTAGCCTCCCTCGGCCGCCTGCTGGCCGAGCCCTCCTGGACCCGCCCGACCGACCTCGACACGCACGCCACGCACGCCACGCACGCCACGCATGACACGCACGACGCGCTCGACACGGGCGCGGCGGCCCGACGGTTGTGGGCCGGCTGGATCCGCCGTACCGGGCGACGGCCCTTCAGCCGCCCGGCCGGCGGCAGGCTGCGCATCGAGGTCGTGGCCGGCGACCCCGTGGACCGCGAACCCGTCGAGACCCGCATCCTCCTCGACGGACGTCCGCTCGTCCCGGCCGTCTTCCCGCACGGCCCCGCGCACAGCCCCGAGCGTCTCCTGGACGACGGCCTGCTCCGGGCCGGTCCCGAGCCCCGCCGGGTGCAGCTCGCCGAGGCCTCCTGCACCGAGGGATGCTGCGGCGCGCTCCACGTCACCATCCGCCGCGACGGCGACCAGGTCGTATGGCAGGACTGGGAGCGGCCCGCCCTGCCGGACACCCGTGGGCCCGCGCCCGAACTGCCCGCGCGACGGTTCGACGCCGCCGCCTACGACGCGGAGATCGCCCGCGCCGAAGCGGACCGGGAGTGGTCCTGGCCGGCCCGCACCGTGGCCCGGCTGATCAAGGCGGGCCTGGCCGCACGGCCGGAGCTGCTCGCCCGGTGGGACGCGCGCCCAGGTTGGATCGGCAGCGGCTTCCTCGACCCGGACACGGCCGTGGTGACCTTCTGGTACGCGCCGGGACTCGGCGCCGGGGAAGCGGACGGCGACGCGCTCCAGTTCCGCTGGGTCGTCCCGGACGACGGCGCCCCGCCCGAGGAGCAGGCGGCCGCCGCCCTGCGCCGACTGGCCGAGGAGGACCCGAGGACCTACGCCCGCTTCTGCGGCGGCACCCGGGAACGCGCCGAACAACTCGGCTACCCCTGGCCGCCGGAAGACGGGTGAGGGCGCCCGGTGCGACACCGGGCGCCCTCGGACTCGCGGAAGCGGTCAGCGCGCGTCCGCCGCCTGTGCCCGCAGCGCCCGCTCCACGCCCGAGCGGGACTCGGAGACCAGGCGGCGCAGGGCCGCGTTCGGCTCGGCCGAGGCCAGCCAGGCGTCCGTCTTGTCCAGGGTCTCCTGGGAGACCTGGACCGTCGGGTAGAGGCCGATCGCGATCTGCTGCGCGATCTCGTGCGAACGGGTGTCCCAGATGCCCTTGACGACCTCGAAGTACGTGTCGGCGTACGGCGCGAGCAGCTCACGCTGGTCGGTCTGGACGAAGCCGCCGATGACGGCCTCCTGCACGGCGTTCGGCAGCTTGCCGGAGTCGACGACCGACGCCCACGCCTCCGCCTTGGCCTCCGGGGTCGGCCGGGCGGCCCGGGCGGTCGCCGCGTGACGCTCACCGGCGGCCGTCTTGTCGCGCTCGTACTCCCCGGCGATCTCCGCCTCGTCGAACCGGCCGACCGCCGCGAGACGCTCCACGAACGCCCAGCGCAGCTCGGTGTCGACGGCCAGGCCCTCGACCGTCTGCGTGCCGTCCAGCAGGGCCTCCAGAAGGTCCAGCTGCTCCGGGGTGCGGGCCGTGGCCGCGAACGCCCGCGCCCACGCCAGCTGGTGGTCGCTGCCGGCCGCCGCGGACCGCAGGTGGGCCAGCGTGGCGTCCGTCCAGCGGGTCAGCAGGGCCTCGCGGGCGCTCGGGTCGGCGTACAGGTCGACGGCGAGCTTGACCTGCCGCTGCAGCGACTGCACGACGCCGATGTCGGACTCCTTGCCGATGCCGGACAGCACCAGGGACAGGTAGTCGTGGGTGGGCAGTTCGGCGTCCCGGGTCATGTCCCAGGCCGACGCCCAGCACAGGGCGCGCGGCAGCGACGACTCGAAGTCGCCGAGGTGCTCGGTCACGAACGCGAGGGACTGCTCGTCCAGGCGGACCTTGGCGTACGACAGGTCGTCGTCGTTGAGCAGGACGACGTTCGGACGGCGCTTGCCGACCAGCTGCGGGACGGCCGTCAGCTCGCCGTCGACGTCCAGCTCCACGCGCTCGTCGCGCACCAGCTTGCCGCTGTCGTCGTCGAGGTCGTACAGGCCGACCGCGATGCGGTGCGGGCGCAGCGTCGGCTCGCCCTTCGCGCCCGCGGGGAGCGCGGGGGCCTCCTGGCGGATGGCGAAGGAGGTGATGACGCCGTGGGCGTCCGTCTCGATCTCCGGGCGCAGGATGTTGATGCCGGCGGTCTGCAGCCACTTCTGCGACCAGGTGCCGAGGTCACGGCCGGAGGTCTCCTCCAGGGCGCCCAGCAGGTCGGACAGGCGGGTGTTGCCGAAGGCGTGCCGCTTGAAGTAGGCCTGCACGCCCGCGAAGAACTCGTCCATGCCGACGTACGCCACGAGCTGCTTCAGGACGGACGCGCCCTTGGCGTAGGTGATGCCGTCGAAGTTGACCAGGACGTCGTCCAGGTCGCGGATCTCGGCCATGATCGGGTGGGTGGACGGCAGTTGGTCCTGCCGGTACGCCCACGTCTTCATGGAGTTGGCGAACGTGGTCCATGAGTGCGGCCAGCGCGACTGCGGCGAGTACGCCTGGCAGGCGATGGAGGTGTAGGTGGCGAACGACTCGTTCAGCCACAGGTCGTTCCACCACTCCATGGTGACCAGGTCGCCGAACCACATGTGGGCCAGCTCGTGCAGGATCGTCTCCGCGCGCAGCTCGTACGACGCGTCGGTGACCTTGGAGCGGAACACGTACTGGTCGCGGATGGTGACCGCGCCCGCGTTCTCCATCGCGCCCGCGTTGAACTCCGGCACGAACAGCTGGTCGTACTTCTTGAACGGGTAGGCGTAGTCGAACTTCTCCTGGAACCAGTCGAAGCCCTGCCGGGTGACCTCGAAGATCGCGTCCGAGTCGAGGAACTCGGCGAGGGAAGGCCGGCAGTAGATGCCCAGCGGCACCGACTGCCCGTTCTTCTCGTACACGCTGTGGACGCTGTGGTACGGGCCGACGATGAGCGCGGTGATGTAGGTGGAGATCCGCGGGGTCGGCTCGAACTCCCAGACGTCGTCCTTGGGTTCCGGCGTCGGCGAGTTGGAGATGACGGTCCAGCCGGTGGGGGCCTTCACCGTGAACTGGAAGGTCGCCTTCAGGTCCGGCTGCTCGAAGGACGCGAACACGCGACGGGCGTCCGGCACCTCGAACTGCGTGTACAGATAGGCCTGTTCGTCGACCGGGTCGACGAAGCGGTGCAGGCCTTCGCCGGTGTTGGTGTAGGCGCAGTCGGCGACCACGCGCAGGACGTTACGGCCTTCCAGCAGTCCGGAGAGCGCGATCCGGGAGTCCTTGAAGACGTCCGCCGGCTCCAGCGCGTCCCCGTTCAGCGTCACCTCGTGGACGGTCGGGGCCACCAGGTCGATGAAGGACTCGGCTCCTCCCCCACTCTCGGCTTCGCTCGAGCGGGAGGGGCCCCCATCGGCCACGTCGAAACGCACCGTGGTCACGGACCGATAGGTACCGCCCTCCTGCGCGCCGGACAGGTCGAGATCGATCTCGTACGAGTCAACGGTGAGCAGCTTCGCCCGCTGCTGCGCCTCTTCGCGAGTCAGATTTGTGCCAGGCACGCGGTCATCTCCTCGTTATGTGTGGGTTGCGCCATCCTTCCACGGCATCCGCGGGGAACGCGATGTCCGTTTCCCGCCGGTGGGGCGGTCCGGCGCACGCGACCGTGGACACATGACGACGTACACCGCACGACCCATGGACCCGACGGTCCTCAAGGAGCTGCGCACGGCCGACGACGCGGGCCGCCCGGCCGCCCCGTTCACCGACGAGGAGGGCGGGGCGCCCCTGCGCTGCTGTCTGCGCCGCAGTGAGCCGGGCGAGCGCATCGCGCTCGTCTCCTACGCGCCCCTGCGCCGCTGGGCCGCCGAAACCGGCGCCTGCCCCGGGGCCTACGACGAGCAGGGCCCCGTCTTCATCCACGCCGAGGAGTGCACGGGCCCGGACGCGGACGGGTACCCCTTCGACAACGCGCACCGCACGGTCCGCCGCTACTCGGCCGAGGGGCACATCCTCGGCGGGGAGCTGGTCGAGGCCGCCGACGGCTTCGACGCGGCCTTCCGGAACGCGTTCGACGACCCGGCCGTGGTGCTCGTCCACGTCCGGGCCGTCGAGTACGGCTGTTTCCTCTACGAGGTCAGGAGGGTCTAGCCCTTCAGCTCCGCCGCCACCAGCTCCGCGATCTGCACCGCGTTCAGGGCCGCGCCCTTGCGGAGGTTGTCGTTGGAGATGAACAGGGCGAGGCCGTGGTCGACGGTCTCGTCCTGGCGGATGCGGCCCACGAAGGACGGGTCCTGGCCGGCGGCCTGGAGGGGGGTCGGGATGTCGGAGAGGGCGACGCCCGGGGCGCCCGCCAGAAGCTCCGTGGCGCGCTCCACCGACAAGGGGCGCGCGAAACGGGCGTTGACCTGGAGGGAGTGGCCGGAGAAGACCGGGACGCGGACGCAGGTGCCGGAGACCTTGAGCTCGGGGATCTCGAGGATCTTGCGGGACTCGTTGCGGAGCTTCTGCTCTTCGTCCGTCTCGTTCAGACCGTCGTCGACGATCGAGCCGGCGAGCGGGATCACGTTGAAGGCGATGGGACGCTTGTACACGGCGGGCTCGGGGAAGTCGACCGCGCCGCCGTCGTGCGTCAGCTTGTCCGCGTCGGCGACGACCTTCTGCGCCTGGCCGTGCAGCTCCGCCACGCCCGCGACACCCGAGCCCGACACCGCCTGGTACGTCGCGACGACCAGCGCCTCCAGGCCGGCCTCCGCGTGCAGCGGCTTCAGCACCGGCATCGCGGCCATCGTCGTGCAGTTCGGGTTGGCGATGATGCCCTTGGGGCGGTCCGCGACCGCGTGCGGGTTCACCTCGGAGACGACCAGCGGGACCTGCGGGTCCTTGCGCCAGGCCGACGAGTTGTCGATCACGACCGCGCCCTGCGAGGCGACCTTCTCGGCCAGCGCCTTCGAGGTCGCGCCGCCCGCGGAGAACAGGACGATGTCCAGGCCCGAGTAGTCGGCCGTCGCCGCGTCCTCGACCGTCACGCCGTCCAGGGTCGAGCCGGCGGAGCGGGCCGACGCGAACAGGCGCAGCTCGGTGACGGGGAAGTCGCGCTCCTTGAGGATCCTGCGCATGACCGTGCCGACCTGACCGGTGGCTCCGACGATTCCGACCCTCACGGCGACTCCTCTGTGTCTCTTGCGTGGCTCTTTACATGCATGTTGCCTGGCCGAGGCTTTTCCATCATGCGGCCGACCCCGGCCCGCCTGTCCAATTTTTTGTCCCGCATGCCCGAGGAATGGGACGCGACGGGCACCGGTGTGACGTACGCCTCCGCACAATTGCCCGGCGTCCCGCCGAACGTTTCCGCGCCGTGCGGCGTCGTAGATACAGCGTCGGGAGGGAGGGGTGGCTTTGCTGCGTGGAAGGGCCCGCCGCGCCCAGGGGGACGGGGTCGCGCACGGCGACGATCCTCTGGACGCGGCGCAGGAGCGCCGGGTGCGGGCGGTGCTCGCGCTGGGCGGGGTTCCGCAGTCGGACCTGCCGGACGGGGTACAGCAGGTACGTCTGCGGCTGCTGGAGCGCGCCGCGAAGGGCTACGAGGCCCCGCGCGACGTCTCCGCGTGGGCGGCGGTCGTCGCCTCCAACCTCGCCATGGACTGGCACCGCGCCAAGCGCCGCCAGGAGCGGCTGGGGGAGCGGCTGGCCTCGCTGCGCCAGCACGAGCACCCCTCCGGCGAGGACACCAGCGTGCTCTCCCTCGCCGTCGCCAAGGGCCTGGACGACCTGCCCGACGCCCAGCGTCAGGTCGTCGTCCTGCGCTTCTACGCCGACCTGCCGGTGCGCTCGATAGCCCAGGAGCTGGGAGTTCCGGAGGGCACGGTCAAGAGCCGCCTGCACACGGCGGTACGGGCCCTGCGCGCCCGCCTGCACGAGGACGAGGTGGTGTGACGTGACCGCGGAACACGAGGACCGCGCCGGAGGCGAGAGCGGCGGCGCCGGGCCGGACGCGCTGATGGCGGCGATCACCGACGAGCGGCTGTCCGACGAGAGCCTCGCGGACGCCGCGTTCATGGCCGAGTACCGTTCGGCGACCGCCGACCTCGCGGTGCTGCGCGAGCAGCTCGGCCTCGTCGCCGGCGCCCTGGGCGCGGACCCCCCGACGGAACCGTCCCGGGAGCCCGCGGCCGAGGCGCCCCCCGCACCCGTACGGCGACTGCCCGCAGCCCGCCGGCGCCGCCCCCTGGCCCTGCGTGCTGTGGGCGTCGCCGCCGCCGGTGCGCTGGTCCTCGGGGCCGGCTGGGTGGTCGTCCAGGTCGGGCACGGGGTGAGCGACGGCGCCGACGACAAGGCTTCGGCCGGCGACGCCTCCGCCGCTGAGGCGGGCGGCGACGCGGGCGCCAAGGCGTCCTCGGGCGCCGGCAGCCCCCTGAGCGACCCCGGTTATCTCGCCTGCGCCCGGCTCGTCGTGGAGGGCGACGTGACGGACGTCCGCCGGCTGCCCGGCACGGCCCGCGAACGCGTCACCCTGCGCGTCACGCACGCGTACAAGCCCGCCAAGAGCGCTCCCCGGGTCGACTTCGTCGTGGAGGAGGGCATGGATCCGCTGCTCGGCAAGGGCGACCATGTCCTGGTCGCGCTGGCGAAGGGGGCCGACACCCCCGAGGTCTGGGCGGTCGGCGAATCCGAGATCGCCACCGAGCGGGAGGCGCTCACCGAGACACTCCCCGACACGGCGGGCGTCGCCTGCGAATAGGGCCTGTCCCGGGCCGCGAACGGACGAAGGGCGGGCGCCCGGATGGACGCCCGCCCCTTGTGCTCGTGTGTACTCGTGCTCAGCGTGTTACGGCGTGACCTTCTCGATCGTCACCTTGCCGAGGCCCGCGACGGTGCCCCGCGCGTTCACCAGCTGGACCTGGCCGAACAGGACCCGGCCCTCCGGTGCGACGGTCGCGGCGGTGACGGTCGCGGCGAGCGTCGTCGACGCGCCCGTGGCCAGCTTCACCGGCGTCGACTCGTCGACGGTGACGGTGCCGAGCGTGGGCGACAGGAACGCGTCCACGTAGTCGTACGCCGTCGTGCCGGCCGGGACCGAGTAGCCCGCGACCTCGATGGTGTACGTGCCGGCGGCGGGCGACGGGATGGAGACCGCCTCCTCCGCGTCACCGTCGGCCTGCTGCGCGACCTGGTTGCCGTTCGCGTCGTAGACCGTCAGGTCCAGGTCGGCGGAGGCGTCGGAGACGTTGCCGATGGAGACGTCCAGCGACTTGGCGCCGGCCGGGACCTCGACCGTGGTGGTCTGGGTCGTGCCGTTGGCGATGGTCGGGCGGGCCGTCTTGGACGAGCCGAGCGGGCCGCCGGCCGGCTTGCCGTCGAAGGCGGCGAAGTTGTTCTTCACCTTCCAGGAGGCGGCGGTCGGGGCGCCGACCTTCGCCTCGGGCACGGTCACGGTCTCCGGGTCGAAGGCCACGCCGTAGACGGTGGCGTCCAGCTTGTACGGGTTGTCGAGCAGCGGCGAGGTGCGGCGCGACTCGACCTCGATCTCCCAGACCCCGGCCTGCGGGTTCTGGTACGAGCGGGCGTCGGGCCGGCACCCGTTGGTGTTGGGGTAGTTGCTGTAGCAGTAGATCGTGGAGCTGTCCTCGACCCCGACGCCGTACGGGTGGATCGAGATGAACCGGGTCTGGCTCTTGTCCTTCAGCCCGCCGATCGCGACCTCGAAGGACTTGGCGCCCTCCGGCACGGTCAGGAAGTAGGACTGGAAGCTGTTGCGCTGCACGGTGTTCGACACGTGGAACGTGTGCTTCACCGGCGTCGAGACGACGACCGTGTTGAGGATCTGCTTGTCGAGGCCCTCGGTCTTCGGGTCGTCGACCTCCAGGATGGCGCTGGCGATGCCCGCGGCCTTCGGCTGGGCCTGGATCCTGACCGTCACCGGCTTGTTCAGCGGCAGCTTCACCTCGTCGGAGCCGAGGATCCGGAAGGTGCCGGCCGCGTTGTTCTCGAGGTGCAGCTTGTGGCGGACCGCCTTGTCGGCGCCGGACGTACGGGTGATGGTGACGTCGTACGTCTTCTTCTGCCCGGCCTTCAGGCCGCTCTCGCGGTCGTAGATGCCGGTGCCGAAGCCCGGGGTCTTCAGCGCCTGGTCGAGCGCGGTGTCGACCGGGGCCTTCACCGTGTAGTCGGAGGTCACGGCGTCGCGGGCGGTGGCGCCCTTCCTGATGGACTTCCAGGCGTCCACGATGTTGATCGCGCCCGAGCCCTCCTCGTAGGCCTGGAGACCCTTGATGTGGTCGGCGGTCGAGGTCAGTGCCGTGCGCAGGATCGCCGGGGTGAGCGCGACCCTGGCCTGCTTGGCGGCGGAGATCAGCAGCGCCGACGCGCCCGCGGCCTGCGGGGAGGCCATCGAGGTGCCCTGGAGCATGGAGTAGCCGGCCGGCAGCGGGTAGCCCGCGTCGGCGACCGGGGAGCCGGGCAGCCAGGTCTGGGTGGTGTTGATCGCGGCGCCGGGAGCGACGAGGGTCGGCGTGAAGCCGCCGTCCTCACGCGGGCCGCGCGAGGAGAACGGCAGCAGCGCGTACTTCTTCGTCACCTGCGAGCCGTAGTTGGAGGCCCAGGTCTCCTTGGAGATGGCCGCGCCGACCGAGATGACCTTGTCGGCGAGACCGGGGTCGCCGATGGTGTTCGCGCCGGGGCCCTCGTTGCCCGCGGAGATCACGAGCTGGACGCCGTAGGTGTCGATGAGGCGCGTGTACAGCTCGGCGCGCGCGTTGTTGCCGTCGTTGAGCCCCGGCAGGCCGCCGATCGACATGTTCACGATGTCGACGCCGCGGTTGACGACCAGGTCGATCATGCCCTCGGTGAGGGCGACGTTGGAGCAGCCCGGGCCGAAGAGGCAGGCACGGGAGGAGACGATCTTCGCGCCGGGCGCGGCGCCGTTCATCCTGCCGCCGAACAGGCCGTTCGCGGCGGTGATGCCGGCGACGTGCGTGCCGTGCTCGCTGGCGATGAGACCGATGTTGGCGAAATCGGCCTTCTTGCCGACCCAGTCGCCGCCGAACGGGTCCATCGGCACGTCCTTGCGGATCTGCACGACGAACGGCTGCCGCTCGGCGACGTCGGTCGCCGGGTTGTCGGTGCCGAAGTACCCGATCTGGTAGCCGTCCTTGTACGGCTTCATCGCGGTGTCGTCGGTGAAGTCGCCGTTGTTGTTCACGTCGACGGTGACCGTGCCGGCCGCGGCGTCGTACAGGACGCCCCACGCGTCGGTGGTGTCGCCGTCGCGGTTGACGTCGCCCTTGGCGTCGCCGCCCGCGGTGGCGGACTCCCGGAAGAGGTTGATCTGGTACGAGCCGGCCTTCGCCGTCCAGGTGCGGCCGCCGAAGGTGAAGGTGGGCCCGGAGACCGAGGTCGTCATCGGGCGCCACGAGGCGTCGCCGTCGAGGATCGGGTCGGTGGAGGTCACCCAGTCGACGATCTTGCGCTCGCCGGTGGTGGTCTTCTGAAGCGCCGGGTGCGCCAGGTCGACACCGGAGTCGAGGATGCCGATGGTGACACCGCGGCCGTCCGCCTTCGGGTTCTTCTTCACGAAGTCGACGGCGCCCGTCTCGAAGGACGGGTTGTACGGGTTCTTGGCGGGGGTGTTCTTGTTCGGCGCCGCGTAGGTCTTCGTCTTCGACGCGGACTGCGCGGACTTGGCGCCCTTCGAGGCCTTCGCGTCCGGCGTCGGGTCGTCGAGGACGATGTCCTGCTTCAGGTCGATGGCGTGCACCGAGGTCAGCTTGGCCGCGGCGGCGATCGCCGAGTCGGCCTTGGCCGTCGGGACGGTGGCGCGGACGTAGCCGACCTTGTCGTAGGACTCGCCGACCGAGCCGCCCTTGACCGCGTCCAGCTCCTTGGCGACCTGCTCGGTCTGGCCGGGGGCGGTCGCGACCATCAGCGTGACGTTCTTGTCGCCGTCGGCCTTCGCCTCGGCGAGCAGGGTGGCGTCGTCGGAGCCGAGCTTGTCGGGGGCGGACTTCACGCCCGGGTCGGCCGCCGCCGGGGTCTGGCCGGCGTCGGCGGCGAAGGCCATGGGTATCGGCCCGGCCGCGGACAGCGCGGCCGCCAGGCCGGCGGCCACGGCTATGCGGGCCACGCGTCTTGTGCCCGATATCGGTTCACGCTCGGGGGTGAGGGTCATCGGCATCCCTTGTAGGTAAAGGAACGAGCAGCACACGACCAGGACGTTCCTGCCTGATCACGGCCGTCCGGAACACGGTCCCGGATGACCGCAAAGCTTTACCCAAGGGACAGGTGTTTGGGGAGAGTTGACCGAATCGATATGGATGTATGGGGAAAACCCTCTACGAGTCACCTGTGGGGAGTCTTCGTGAAGCGTGTGGGCGGGATGTGCGGGACATTTGCCTCTCCTGCCCCGCTTCGAACGGCTAACGTCCCTGTATGCGCAAGAAGTTGAGGGTGGCGGCCTACGCCGTCTGCGTCCGCGACGGCCGGGTTCTGCTCGCCCGCTCACCGGCCCCCGACGGCACTCCCGAGTGGGTGCTGCCCGGCGGCGGCATGGAGCACGGTGAGGACCCCCTCGACACCGTCGTGCGCGAACTGGACGAGGAGACCGGCTACCGCGTCGAGGTGACCGGCCTCCTCGGCGTCGACTCCTCCCGCCGCGTCCTGCGCCGCGAGGGTCTGCGCGGCCCCCGGGACCACCACGGTCTGCGCATCGTCTATGAGGGCCGGATCGTCGGCGGCGAACTGCGCTACGAGGTGAACGGCTCCACCGACCTCGCCGCCTGGCACGACCTGGACGCGGTCGCGGACCTCACCCGGGTGCGCCTGGTCGACGTGGCGCTCACGCTGTGGCGCGAGCGCCCGGTGGACGGACGGGTGTCCCTGCCGCCGCAGGTGTGACGGTCGCGGCCGCGACCGGTCGACGGGTGACCTGCGCGTCACACAGCATGCGCGGACATGTGACGCCGTGTTCATCCGTACGAAATGTCCGTACCGCCTCATATCGGCTAACCCGCACTTCACGGGGATGGCTGGATATCGGTGCGAGGCGGGTGATCGTGTGCGCAGGGGAAACGGACTGCGGGTGCTCTCGGTGTACGAGGGGTTCTTCTCCGGAGGGGCCCGGATCGTGCACAGCGATGTGGTGCTGGGACTGCGTGAGGGCGGCCAGCACCACCGGGTGCTGAGTGTCCACGGCGAGGTGCACCGCGAGGCCACCCGTCAGCGGATGGAGGACGACGCCTGCTACCGCAGGCTGACGGCGGCCGACGTGGGAGTGACATCCCTCGGACGTACATTCGGAACGGCGGGTCTGGATCCGGCCGTCTTCACCGGTCCCGAGCTGGCCGATACCGCTCGGGCGACGGCCGACGCGGACGTCATCCTCTCCCTCAAGGAGCAGCCCCTCGCCCTCCTGCGCCAGGCGGGCCTGCCGCGCCGCCCGGTCGTGGTCTGTCTGCACCGCTCCGACCCCGAGAACCAGGGTCGCGCCCTCGACGACCTCAAGGCCGCGATCGCCGACGGCACCGTCGCGGCCGCCGTGTGCTGCGCGGAGTCGACCCGGGCCGCGTACGAGGCGGCCGGCGTCCCGTCCGCCCTGCTCCACGTGATCCCGAACGGCGTCGACCTGATCCGCTTCCGCCCGGACGCGGCCCGACGCCTCGCGGTCCGGACCGCCCTGGACATCCCGGCCGCCGCCCCGGTCGTCGTCTTCGCGGCCCGCTACGACGGCATGAAGAACGTCCCCCTGTTCCTGGCCGCGGCCAGGGCGTGGCTGGCCGCCGTGCCGGACGGACACGTCCTGATGTGCGGGGCCGGCATGACGGCGGCCAACCCGGGCCTGGACGCGGACATCGCGACGGCGTTCGGCGACGAGGACCACGGGCGGCTGCACCGGCTCGGCGTACGCCAGGACATGGAGGCGGTCTACGCGGCCGCCGACGTCGTCGCGCTCACCTCCGCCTGGGGCGAGGCGGCCCCGCTGTGCCTCATCGAGGGCATGATGTGCGGGGCCGTCCCGGTGGCCACGGACGTCGGCGACAGCGCGGCGATCGTCGCGGGCCACGGCCTCGTGACCCCGCCGGCCCCGGACGCCGTCGCGGCGGCCTGGACGGAGGCGGTGGCGAACCGTGCCGCCTACACCCCGGCCCTCACCGCGAGCCGCGAGCGCTTCAGCCGGACGAGAATGATCGCGTCCTACGCGGCCCTGATCGACCGCGTCTACGCGGGAGCCCCCCTCAGCCTCACCTCCCCGGAGGACAGCCCGAACAACACGAACAGCACGAACAGCCCGAACAACACGAACTACGGCTGAGCCCGCGCGAGCCGGTCGACGGCGCCGCCCCGGTCCGGCGCCGTCGGGACTACCGCGGCAGTACCACGACGTACGCGGCGGGGTCCCGGTCGTTCGAGGCCATCAGGGCCGTACGGACCACCGCCGCCTGCTGCTCCATCGAGTGCCTCAGCTTCTTCGGCGTGATGTACACGACCGTGATGCCCAGGCGCTCCAGGTGCTCGCGCTTGCGCGCGTACTCCGACCACAGGGCGTCCTCGTCCTGGCGCGGCGCCCGCGTGTCCAGCTCCACCGCCACCGCCTGCTCCGGCCAGTACGCGTCCAGGCCGCCCAGGTGGGGGCCGCCGGGCAGCCGGAGGTCGACGTTCCACACCGGGTCGGGGAGGCCGTACTCGCGCACCATCGTGTAGAGGCGGGCCTCCGCGATCGCGCGGCCCTCGGCGAGCAGCGAGTCCACCGCGTCCACCACGTGGGGCCGGCTCAGCAGCTTCGCGTCGTTCAACTCCCGTACCACCGAAGCCGGTTCGCAGTGGCCGCCGCGCACCGCCTCCGACAGCAGCCGGCGTACCACCCCCGCGTCCGTCAGCTCTGCCACCGCGTCGGCCAGCGCGCGCGGCACCGGCGCCACCGGGACGCCCGTGGCCGGCTCGGACGCCGGCAGGGCCGCCGTGCGGATGACGTGCGCGCAGCCCGCCGAGCGCAGTCGGCGCCGGCGCGGGACCAGGACGTCGATGTGCTCCAGGGACAGCAGCGGCGGGGCCGCCGACAGGCCGTGCAGGTTCAGGGCGGCCAGACCCGTGATCATCGCCTCCTGGTACACCGTCCGGTGCGGTTCCCCGGCGCCCGGCTGGGCCGGCACCGCGGGCGCCGACGCCTCGCGGCCCGCGTACATCAGCACCGCGTGCAGCCGCTCCTCGCTGGTCGGCGGGCCCGGGTGGAGCAGGTACACGCCGGGGAGGAGCTGCTGCCAGGGGCCGCCGGGGCGGCACTGCTCGTTGGCCTCGGCCTGCGAGACGCCCTGCGCGCGGAGCTGGGCCGCCGTCGTGACGCGACGGTGGACGTCCGACAGATGGCGGACGGGGCGGGGGGACGCCGAGGGAACGTGGGGGAGCGGGGTGTTGGGGTTCATGCAACGGGGATTCCGCGCCCGGGCGGCGTCTTAACCGCTGTTACACGCCCGTCGACAAACCCGGACAAGCTCACCCTAAAGGACGGGTGTTCGGATGCCGAGTAGGCACCGAAAACCCCTGGTCCCGAATGGGCGGGCCAGGGGTTACGGTTCCGATTGACTGAATTCCGTAACGGTGACCGTCAGCGGAATTCATGGCCAACGATTCAGCCGGCCTGGGTCCCGGCCCCGGGCTCCGCCTGCGCGCCGGCCTCCGCCGCACACGCCTGCGCCCGCAGCGACCGCGCCAGATCGTCCTGCGCCTCCAGCACCAGCCGCCGCAGCGCCGGGGCCGCCGACTCGTGCGCCGCCAGCCACGCGTCCGCCGCCTCCAGCGTCGCGGGGGAGTCCTGCAGCGACGGGAACAGGCCCTTGACGACGTTCATCGCGATCTGGATCGAGCGCTCCGACCAGATGCGCCCGATCGAAGCGAAGTACTTCTGCGCGTACGGCGCGAGCAGCTCCCGCTGCGAGGGCTGGGCGAACCCCGCGATCGTCGCCTCCACCAGCGCGTTGGACAGCGCGTCCGACTCCACCAGCTGGGCCCAGGCCTGCGCCTTGACCGCCGCCGAGGGACGGGCGGCGAGGCAGCGCACCTGGTGCCGCTTGCCGGACGCCGTGTCGTCGCGGGCCAGTTCGGCCGTCAGCGCCTTCTCGTCGGCGAACCCGTGCGCGACCAACGGCTCCAGGAACACCCAGCGCAGCTCCTGGTCGACGTCCAGCCCCTCGATGGCGGCCGCGCCGTCCAACAGGCCCTGGAGCAGCTCGAAGCCACCCGGGTCCTGCGCCGTCTGCGCGTAGAAACGCGCCCAGGCCAACTGGTGCTCGCTGCCCGGCTCGGCGGCGTACAGCTCGCGCTCGGCGCCCTCGGAGAGCAGCGCCCCGCCGCGCGGCCGCCAGTCCGGCGCCGCGTAGTGCACCAGCGCCGAGTCCGCCCACGCGTGCAGCATCTGCAGCACCCCGATGTCGGACTCGCGCCCCGCGAACCGCAGCACCAGGTCGATGAAGTCCTGCGCGGGCAGCAGCGCGTCCCGGGTCAGGTTCCACAGCGCCGACCAGCACAGGGCGCGGGCCAGCGGGTCGGTCATCGAGCCCAGGTGCTCCCGCAGCGTGGCCAGCGAGGTCGCGTCGAACCGGATCTTGCAGTACGTCAGGTCGTCGTCGTTGACCAGCACCAGCTCCGGGGCCGCCGCGCCCACCAGCTCCGACACGACCGTACGCGGCCCGTCGACGTCCGTCTCGGCGCGCGCGTACCGCACCAGAGCGCCCTCCTGGAGGCGGTACAGGCCGATCGCCACCCGGTGCGGGCGCAGCTCCGGGTGCGACTCCGCCGCCTCCTGGACCACCGCCAGCTCGCTCACCCGGCCCTCCGGGTCCAGCAGCACCTGCGGGGTCAGCGCGTTCACGCCCGCCGTCTGCAGCCAGGACCGCGCCCAGGCGCCCATGTCCCGGCCGCTGGTCTCGCCGAGCACCGACAGGAGGTCGCCGAGGCGTGTGTTGCCGTACGCGTGCCGCTTGAAGTAGCGGCGGGCGCCTTCCAGGAACGCGTCCTGCCCGACGTACGCCACCAGCTGCTTCAGGACGGACGCACCCTTGGCGTAGGTGATGCCGTCGAAGTTGAGCTTGGCGTCCTGGAGGTCGCGGATGTCGGCGGTGACGGGGTGGGTGGAGGGGAGCTGGTCGGCGCGGTAGGCCCAGGCCTTGCGGCGGTTGGCGAAGGTGATCCAGCCGTCGCTGAAGCGGGTCGCGCCGACGAGGGCGAACGCGCCCATGAAGTCCGCGAAGGACTCCTTCAGCCACAGGTCGTCCCACCACTCCATGGTGACCAGGTCGCCGAACCACATGTGGGCCATCTCGTGCAGGATGACGTTCGCCCGCGCCTCGTACGACGCCCGCGTCACCTTCCCCCGGAAGATGTACTCCTCCCGGAAGGTCACCAGCCCCGGGTTCTCCATCGCGCCGAGGTTGTACTCGGGGACGAACGCCTGGTCGTACTTCCCGAAGGGGTACGGGTAGTCGAAGTGGTCGTGGAAGAAGTCCAGGCCCTGCCTCGTGACCAGGAACACGTCCTCGGCCTCGAAGTACGGCGCCAGACCCTTGCGGCACATCGCCCCGAGGGGGATCTCCAGGGTCGTACCGTCCGCGAGGTCACGGCTGTAGGAGTCCGTCACATAGTGGTAGGGGCCGGCCACGACACAGGTGATGTACGTCGAGATCGGCCTCGTCTCCGCGAACCGCCACACCCCGTCCGCGCGCTCGCCGACGCCGTTGCTCCACACCGTCCACTCCTGCGGCGCGCGCACCTCGAACCGGAACGGGGCCTTGAGGTCGGGCTGCTCGAAGTTCGCGAAGACCCGGCGGGCGTCGGCCGGCTCGTACTGCGTGTACAGGTACACCTCGCCGTCCTCCGGGTCGACGAAGCGGTGCAGGCCCTCGCCGGTGCGGGAGTAGGCGCACTGCGCGTCGACGACCAGCTCGTTCTCCGCGGCCAGGTCCTCCAGGAGGATCCGGACGCCGTCGAAGACCTCGCCGGGGTCGAGATCACGGCCGTTGAGGGAGACGGACGTCACACTCGGCGCGATCAGGTCCGCGAAACTCGACGCGCCGGGCTCGTTGCAGCGGAAGCGGATCGTGGTGACCGACCGGAACGTGCCCGGCTCGCCGTTCCCGTCGGCGATCGCCGAACGCACGTCGAGGGACACGTCGTACCCGTCGACGGACAGCAGGGCGGCCCGCTCCCGGGCCTCGTCGCGGGACAGGTTCTCACCGGGCACGGGCGGTACTCCCTCGTTAGCGGCCTCAAGGCTCAGGACAGGAGCGATCCTGCCACGCGCTCCTGACCTCGGGCAGCAGGGAATGCGCGGCACCGACGGCGGTGTTGTTCGTGAGAAGCCCTGCTCCATGCGGATCTCTTGAGGAGAGACATGTCCGAGAAGACCCCCGTCGACTTCTGGTTCGACCCGCTGTGCCCCTGGGCCTGGATGACCTCCCGGTGGGTTCTGGAAGTGGAGAAGGTCCGTGACATCGAGGTGCGCTGGCACATCATGAGCCTCGCCGTCCTCAACGAGCCGAAGATCGACGAGCTGCCCGAGGAGTACCGCGAGCTGCTGGAGACCAAGGCCTGGCAGCCGATCCGGGTGGTCACCGCGGCCTGGCAGAAGCACGGCTCCGACATCCTCGGCCCCCTGTACACCGCGCTCGGCACCCGTATCCACAACGAGGGCCAGGGCCCGGCGCGCGAGGCCGTCGAAGGCGCCCTGGCGGACGTCGGCCTGCCCGCCGACCTGATCGAGTACTTCGACCAGAAGGACTTCGAGTTCGACGCCGAGCTGCGCGCCTCGCACAAGGAGGGCATCGACAAGGTCGGCCAGGACGTCGGCACCCCGGTCATCGCCGTGCCCGGCGCCGACGGCGAGCAGATAGCCTTCTTCGGCCCCGTCGTCACCCCCGCCCCCAAGGGCGAGGAGGCCGCCCGCCTCTGGGACGGCACCCTCGCGGTCGCCTCGGTCCCCGGCTTCTACGAGATCAAGCGCACCCGCACCAAGGGCCCCGACTTCAGCAACCTGTGACCCGAGTGGCGGGGCCGTCTCACGGCCGGCGCAGCAGTCCCCGCTCCATGGCCACCACCACCGCCCGGGTCCGGTCGTTCACGTCCAGCTTGGCGAACAGACGCAGCAGGTGGGTCTTGACGGTGGCCTCGGAGATGACGAGGCGCCGGCCGATCTCGGCGTTGGTCAGCCCGTCGGCGACGGCGCCGAGGACGTCGGTCTCCCGGGCGGTCAGCGCCTCCTGCACCGGGCGCCGCATCCGGGCGACCAGCTTCTCCGCCACCCGGGGCGCGAGCACCGTCTCACCGCGCGCCGCCGCCCGGATCGCGTCGACGAGCTGCTCGCGCGTGGTGTCCTTCAGCAGGTAGCCGATGGCGCCGGCCTCCACCCCGCGCTCGATGTCCGCATCCGTGTCGTACGTCGTCAGGATCAGCACCCGGGTGCGGGGGTGCCGGGCGACGATCTCGGTCGTCGTCGTGACCCCGTCGAGGACCGGCATCCGCAGGTCGACGAGGGCCACGTCCGGGTCGTGCCGCTCGACGAGGTCGAGGGCCGCCCGGCCGTCGCCCGCCTCGCCGACGATCTCGATGCCGTCCTCGCCGGCCAGCAGGGCGATCACCCCGGCCCGCATCACGGTGTGGTCGTCGACCACGACCACCTTCAGCGTCGCCGCCTCCCTCATGCCGATCCCTCCTGAGATGTCTCCTGCGATGTCTCCTGCGCGATCGTCGCCGGGATCATCGCCAGGACCCGCGTCCCGTCCCCGACCGAACTGGTCACCGTCAGCCGCCCGCCCAGTTCCGCCGTCCGCTTGCGCATCCCGTCCAGCCCGAAGCCCCGCGACTCCTCCACCGCGAACCCGGCGCCGTCGTCGGTGATCTCCAGCTCCACCCCGTACGGCCGCCGGGCCAGCACCACGCCGACCGTGGAGGCCCGGGCGTGCTTGCGTACATTGGCCAGGGACTCCTGGGTGCAGCGCAGCAGCGCGATCCGGGTCTGCTGGTCGCAGTCGAGGTCGGCCAGCTCGGCGTCCACGGTCAGCCCGGTGTCCTCGGCGAAACGGTCCAGGATCCGCCGCAGGGTCACGGCGACGGAACCCGCCGCCGCGCCCGGCTGCCCGCCCGAGCCGACCAGCTCCCGTGCCTCCGCGAGGTTCTCGCGGGCGGTCGACTCGATCGACCGTAACTGCTGGGCGCTGCGCGCCGGATCGGCCGTGATCTGGGCCCGGGCCGCCTCCGCGAGCACCACGATCGACGCGAAGCCCTGTGCGAGGGTGTCGTGGATCTCCCGCGCCAGCCGCTCCCGCTCGTCCGCCGCGCCCTGCCGCTGGTGCGCCTCGGACAACTGGGCCTGTGTCTGCTCCAACTCCTCGATCAGCCGGGCGCGTTCGGTGCTCTGCTCGACCACCGAGTGCGCCCACAGCCCGATCAGCACCCCCACCGCGACGACGATCAGGGTGGACACGGCCGTCTCGCCGAGGAACTGCGCCGTCCAGCCCTGCTCCAGCCAACTCCCCAGCAGCGTCGAGGCGGTGGCGAGTCCGAGGAACCCCATGGAGATCCGCGGGGTCCGCCCGAACATCCAGTAGTGCGGCAGCGTCACCATGAACAGCGCCGCGTAACTGCTGTGCAGATACGCCAGCCCGCCGAGCGCGAGCACCAGCACCATGAGGTACCCGTGCGGCCGGACGACGGGGTTGCCCGGGAAGCGGTCCAGGAGCGCGTAGCTCAGCACCACGCACGCCAGCAGCGCCAGCGCCTCGTACCTGGCTTCGCCGGGCCGGCCCTGCGAGACGATCCCCGCGGCCATCGCGGCGAACAGCACCCAGCAGATCATGTTCCAACGGCGCAGCGAGATGGCCCAGAAGGCGTCGGCGGAGGGCCCGGCGAGAGCGGTCATACCGATCAACGTACGTCGACCACGGGCCGGTCGGGGGGCAGTTGGGCCTGCGGAGCGGCCGCCTGGCGGGCCGGCGGCCGCGACGGCCACCAGCTGCGCTCGCCCAGCAGCAGCATCACCGACGGCAGGATCAGGATGCGCACGACGAAGGCGTCCAGCAGGACGGCCGCCGCGAGCACGAACCCGATCTGTTTCATCTCGATGATGTGCAGGAAGACGAAGCTCACGAACACGGTCGTCATCACGACCGCAGCACTGGTCACCACGCTCGCCGACCGGCGGACCCCGTCGAGGACGGCCTGCCGGGTCGGGGTCCCGGCCAGCACGGCCTCCCTGATCCGGCTCACCACGAACACCTGGTAGTCCATGGACAGGCCGAAGAGGATCACGAACAGGAACAGCGGCACCCGCGAACCGATCGAGCCGGTGGAGTGGAAGTCCAGCAGCCCCTCGGCCCAGGTGTGCTGGAACACGAGCACCAGCAGCCCGAGCGCGGCCGCCGCCGACAGCAGGTTCAGGGCGACGCCGATCAGACCGAGGGCGACGGAACGGAACGCGTACAGCGTCATCAGGAAGGTCACCAGCAGCAACGCCCCGAGAACGAGCGGGAGTTTGCCGTTCTGGTGCGCCGGATAGTCGGTGTACCGGGCGACGTCACCGCTCACGCCGTACTCCGCGCCGCTGATCCGGCCGACGGTGGCGGGCAGATAGTCGTCGCGCAGATGGTCCAGGGAGTCGTAGGCCTGGTCGGAGTCGCCCAGGTGGGGCACGTGCAGTTCCAGGGTGCTGATCCGGTGGTCGGCGGAGGTGCGCAGCTCGTGGGCGCCGGTGAACAGGGGGTCGGCTTGCGCACGCCCGGCCAGCTGCCGCAGGGCGTCGCCGACCGCCCCGGCCTGCGCGGCCTCGGCGCGTACGACGACCTGGTGGGTGACCCGGTGCTCCGGGAACGCCGCGTTGAGCCGGTCGTACACCCGCATCGCGGGGATCTCGCGGGAGTGGGTGTCCCGGCTCATCTCGGTGATGTGCAGACCGGCCAGCGGGACGACGAGCGCGAGCAGGGCGAGGACGGAGACGCAGAGGGTGGCGAGCGGATGCCGGGCGGCGGGACGCAGCAGAGCCGTCCAGACCCGGCCGCCACTCTCGTCGCGGGTGCGGCGGGCGGGCTTGCCCCGCTCGGCCCGGCGTGCCGCCCTGCGCTCGGCGCGCCGTCCCAGCACGGTCAGCAGCGCGGGCAGCGCCGTCAGGGAGCTGGCCATCGCGACCAGGACGACCACGACGGTGCCGGTGGCCAGTGAGGAGAAGATCACGTCGGAGGCCAGATACAGCGTGGCCGTCGAGGCGACGACCGCGAACCCGGACACCACCACCGCCCGGCCCGAGGTGGCCGCCGCCAGCTCCACCAGCGCCTGCGAGCTCAACCGCCCCCCGCTGCGGGCCCGTTCCTCACGCTCCCGCTTCAGATAGAAGAGCGTGTAGTCGACGCCGACGGCGAGTCCGATCATCAGGATGACGTTGGTGCCGACGCCGGTGTCGGGGGAGAGGTGCGAGGCCGCCATCGACAGTCCGACGGCCGCCGCGATCGAGGACAGCGCGAGCAGCAGCGGCACGGCGGCCATGGTGAGCGAGCCGAACACGACCAGCAGGGTCAGCAGCGTGACCGGCAGGGTGATCTTCTCCGAGAGCGCGAGATCGTCCCCGCGCTGCTCGTCGACTCCCTTGCTGATGGAGGGACTTCCGGTCTCCTGGAGCAGCAGTTCCGGGTGGGCCCGCTGGACGGCCCCGGTCTGCGCGGTGAGCGCGTCGACCTTGTCCTTGGCGTCCCGCTCCTCGCCCTTCAGGGCCACCTCGACCATGAGGATCCGTCCGTCGGCGGACCGGACCGGCGCGGCGACCTCGGCGACCTCGGGCAGCCGCTCCATCCGGGCGGTGAGCTCGCGGACGGCCGCCCGGGCGGCGGACGCGTCGAGGGTCCCGGACCGCGCCGACACCAGCACCTGCTCGGTGGACCTGCGTTCCAGTTTCCCCTCGGCCGCCATGGCCTCGGCCCGCCCGGCCTCGCCGACCCGGTAGTCGGCCGTCCTCGCGCTGTTCATCCCGACGGCACTGCCGACCGCCAGACACAGCGCCACGAACACCAGCCAGCCGACGATCGCCCGCCAGGGGTGCCGCGCGCTGGAACGCGCCATGCGCACAGTGAGTGAGTTCATGCCCAAAAGCCTGGTTGACCAGGGCAGTTGCCGGACAGAGGTACCCGGTTGAACTTCCCGTCCACCGATCGGTGGACGGGAAGCAGGGGGAAACCCCCCGAGGGGAAGGGGGGAAACCCCCTGCGGAGCGTGGCTAGGCGGCTACGGACGTGTAGTGCGCCGCGTCGCCCTCGATCGCGTAGCTCTCCTTGCCGTCGATGCCGACCGGGATGTCGCCGGCGACCGTCACCCGGTGCAGCCGACGGGGGCGGCCGTCGTAGTTGTCGACCGCGTAGTGCTGGGTGATGCGGTTGTCGAACAGGACGAGCTGGTTCTGCGACCAGCGGTGGCGCAGGATGTTCTCCGGCCGGGTGACGTACGACTGGAGCAGATCGAGGATCTTGCGGGACTCGGCCGGCGAAAGGCCCACGATGCGCTGCGCGAACCCGCCGATGAACAGGCCGCGTTCGCCGGTCAGCGGGTGCACGCGGACCACCGGGTGGACCGTGCGGTACTTGATCGAGGTGAACTGGGCGCGCGCGGCGGCCTGCTCCTCGTCGACCGTCTCCTGCGGCACCGCGTAGTCGTAGTCGTTGGTGTGCTCGGCCCACAGGGTGTCGGCGAGCTGCCTGAGCGGCTCCGGCAGCTGGCGGTAGGCGGCCGCCGAGCTGGTGATCAGGGTCTCGCCGCCGTACGGCGGGAGGACCAGGCTGCGCAGGGTGCTGGCCTGCGGCGGGTTGAGGACGAAGGTGACGTCCGTGTGCCAGTGGTTGGCGGCGCGGCCGCGCTCGCTGTCGACGGGCAGCACGTTCGGGGCGCCGTCGACGGCCGGCACGGTCGGGTGGGCTGTGGTGAGGTCGCCGAAGTGGCGGACGAAGGCCTGCTGGCCCTCGTCGTCCAGGTTCACGTCGTCGAAGACCAGGGCCTTGTGGACGTTGAGCGCCTCGCGCAGGGCGGTGTGCGTCTCTTCGTCGAGGGGCTTGGCGATGTCGACGCCGAAGACGTGGGCGCCGATGTTCGCGGTGACCTTGTGGATCTCGATGCTCATGGGAGGGTCCTTTCGAAGGAGGTCGAAGGAGGTCGAAGGAGGTCGGACTACGGGCGGACGAGGGTCGGACGAGGTTCAGACCAGGGCGGGTGCGGGAGCGTGCACGTACTGGTTGGCGGGGCGCGGGAGGCCGTATCTCTCGCGCAGGGTCGTGCGCGGGCCGTACTCGCCGCGCAGCAGGCCGCGGGCGCGCAGGAGCGGCACGACGTGGTCGACGAAGGCGTCGAGGCCCGAGGGCAGGACGGCGGGCATGATGTTGAAGCCGTCGGCGGCGCCCTGGGTGAACCAGGTCTGGATCTTGTCGGCGACCTGCTCGGGCGTGCCCGCGAAGGTGAGGTGCCCGCGCCCGCCGCCGAGCCGCCCGATCAGCTGCCGGACGGTGAGCCGCTCGCGCCGGGCGAGCTCCACCACAAGGGTGTAACGGCTCTTGGCGCCCTCGACGGCGTCCTCGGAGGGCAGCTCGGCCGGCAGTTCGCCGTCCAACTCCAGAGAACCCTCCGGAAGTTGAAGCAGCCGCTCCAGGTTGGCGACCCCGTGCCGGTGCACGAGGTGATCCTCAAGCACCTGCTCGGCGGCCCGCGCCTCGGCCTCAGTGGAGCCGAGCACCGGGACGATGCCGGGCAGCACCTTGAGGTGCTCGGGATCGCGGCCGGCCGCTGCCGTACGTGCCTTGATGTCGGCGTAGAAGGCCTGCGCGTCGGCGAGCGTCTGCTGCGCGGTGAACACCGCCTCGGCGTACCGAGCGGCGAACGCCTTGCCGTCCTCGGACGATCCCGCCTGCACCAGCAGCGGGTAACCCTGCGGTGAGCGCGGGACGTTGAGGGCGCCCTCGACGCTGAAGTACGTCCCCCGGTGCCGGGGCGGATGGATCTTGGCGTCGTCGCCCCAGACCCCGGACGCCTTGTCGGCGACGATCGCGTCGTCCTCCCAGCTGTCCCACAGCTTCAGCGACACGTCGAGGAACTCGGCGGCACGGGCGTACCGCTCGGCGTGCGCGGGCTCGGCGTCCAGACCGAAGTTGCGGGCGGCCTCCGCCCCGGCCGTCGTGACGATGTTCCAGCCCGCCCGGCCGCCGCTGATGATGTCGAGGGAGGCGAACTTACGGGCCAGGTTGTAGGGCGAGTTGTAGGAGGTCGACGCGGTGGCGATGAGACCGATGTGCCGGGTCGCCGTCGCCAGCGCGGTGAGCAGGGTGAGCGGCTCCAGGGCGCCGGCGGGGCGCTGCGCGAGGTTGCCCCACAGTTGCGGGCCGTCGGCGAGGAAGAGCGAGTCGAAGGTGCCGCGTTCGGCGATCCGGGCCAGGTGGACGTAGTGGTCCAGCTCGACGTGCGCGTACGGGTCGCTCTCCGGGAGCCGCCAGGACGCCTCGTGGTGGCCGGTGTTCATGAGGAAGGCGTTGAGATGGAGCTGCCGGGTCATATCAGGGTCCTTTGGCGGGTTTATTGGAGGGGCCTTTGGAAGGGCCTTGGAGTGTTTTCCGCATGAGGGGAGCCGGCGTTCACCCGACGTCCTCCGTCACGCCCAACGCGCCGAGCAGCCGCTGGCGGTACTCGCCGAGCAGCGGATCCCGGTACGAGCGCGGGTGCGGACGGTCGACGGCGAGGTCGAGGCCGATGCGCCCCTCCTCGAGGACGAGCACCCGGTCCGCGAGCACGATCGCCTCATCCACGTCGTGCGTGACCAGCAGCACCGAGGGCCGATGCCGCTCCCACAGCTCGCGCAGCAGCCCGTGCATCCTGATCCGGGTCAGCGCGTCCAGCGCCCCGAACGGCTCGTCGGCGAGAAGGAGTTCGGGCTCGCGAACCAGTGAGCGGGCGAGCGCGGCACGCTGCGCCTCACCGCCGGACAGCTCGCCCGGCCAGGCCCGCTCACGGCCCGCCAGCCCCACTTCGGCGAGGGCCGCACGTCCCTTCTGCTCGGCGTCCTTGCCGTCCAGCCCGAGCAGTACGTTGTCCAGCACCCGCCGCCAGGGCAGCAGCCGGGAGTCCTGGAAGACGACCGACACCCGCTCCGGCGCGGTGAGCGCACCGCTGCCGACGACCTCGTGGTCGAGCTGGGCGACGGCCCGCAGCAGGGTGCTCTTGCCGGACCCGCTGTGCCCGAGGAGCGCCACGAACTGTCCGTCGGGGATGTCGAGGTCGACGCCGTCGAGGACCGTCCGTCCGTCGAACGACCGCGTCAGGCCGCGCAGTTGGACGGCGGCGGGGCGGGTCAGCTGCTCAGCGTGCGGCGCCATGACAGTGCCCTCCTTTCGATGAGACGGACCGCGCTGTCGGAGACGAGACCGAAGACGCCGTAGATGAGGAGGCCGACGAGGATGACGTCCGACTGGCCGTAGTTCTGGGCCTGGAACATCAGATAGCCGAGGCCGCTGGTGGCGTTGATCTGCTCCAGGACCACCAGACCGAGCCAGGAGCCGGTCACTCCGAGCCGGAGTCCCACGAAGAATCCGGGCAGGGCGCCCGGGATCACGATCTGCCGGATGAACCGCACCTTCGACAGGCCCTGCACCTCGGCGAGTTCGACGAACCGGTGGTCGATGCCGGACAGCGCGGCATGGGTGTTGAGGTAGATCGGGACGTAGACGACGATGGCGATGATCGCGATCTTGAAGGTCTCGCCGATGCCCAGCCAGAGGATGAACAGCGGGATCAGGCCGAGCGTCGGGATCGCCCGGTTGAGCTGCACCGTTCCGTCGATCAGCGCCTCCCCCGTCCGGGTCAGCCCGGACGCCAGCGCGAGCGCCACCCCGGCGACCAGACCGATCGCGAAGCCGTATCCGGCGCGCTCCAGCGAGGTGAGGATGTCGGTGGGCAGCGTCCCGTCGGTCCACAGCCGCGCGCCGGTCCGCACCACCGTCCAGGGCGCGGGGATCGCCCCGGGGTCCAGCCGGCCGGCGGCCGACGCGACGGCCCACACCCCGATCAGGAGCAGGGGTCCGGCGAGGCGGGCGGCGGGCAGCCGTTTGCCGGGGGCGAGCCCGCGGCGCCGGCGGCGACGGGCACGAGAACGGTCGTCAGCGGTGACGTCGGGTGCGGCGGTCCCAGCCGTGGCCCCCGTCGTGCTCCCCGTCGTCGTCCCGGTCGTGGTCACGGTCGTGGTCATGGCCGTCACTTCCGGTACTCGGCGGTCACGGACTTCGCGGCGATGCCCTCGAAGCGGTGGTCGAAGAGCGAGGAGACGTCGAACTTCTTCACGAAGCCGCCCTGGGCGAGCAGGTCCGCGGTCTCCTGCTCCCATGCGATCGCCTCGTCCCAACTCGGCGGGAACAGCGGCTTGTTGGCGAGGGCGGTGATCGACCTGGCCTGGTCGAGGGTCAGGTTCTGCGTCTTGACGTAGAACTCCTCGTTCCAGACGTCCGGGTTCTCGAACTGCCACACCTGACCCTGCGCCCACTGCGGGATGTACGCGGCGACCGCGGCCGCCTTCGCCCTGTCGTTCAGCACGGACACCGGCGCCCACAGCAGGTTGAGCAGGTCGACGACGTCGGTGGTGATCGCGTGGGCCCCCTTGTGCCCGTACTGCTTGAGATAGGCCGGGGCCTGCTGGTTGGCGAGCGGGGCGATGTCGACCTGGCCCGACTGCAGGGCCGTGAGGAACTGGTTGCTGGTCAACGGCACCAGCTTCACGTCGTCGTACGTCAGGCCCGCCTTCTTCAGCGCCCGCAGCAGGACGACGCCCTGCGCCTGCCCCTGCGAGAACGCCAGCTTCCTGCCCCGGAAGTCCTCGACGGTGCGGATGTCGCTGCCGGGCTTGGTGGCGAAGAGATAGTTCGGCTTTCGTGTGAGATCGATCGCGACGATCTTCGCGTCGAAGCCCTGGTAATGCGCCTGGATCGGCGGAATACCCGCGTTGTTGGCGAGGTCCAGGGACTTCGAGCGAAAGGCGTTGATGACATCGGGACCCGCCCCGATGTTCACCCAACTCGACACCGTGAACGGCAGCCCGGGCAGTTTCGCCAGCTTGAACTGCAACTGCTGGACATTCTGGTAGGAGGCGACCTTCAGGCTGGTGCCGGCCGGCACCTTGGCGGCGAGCGGCGCCGCCGAGGCCCCCTCGTCACCGGTGGCGGCACTGCTCTCGGCGCAGCCGCTGAGCCCCGCGACACCGGCGGCGGCGCCGAGCAGAGAAGCGAGGAAGAGACGCCGGTCATAGGACGAAGGCATGGGAGGACCCCCAAGGGAAAGCAGCGAAAAAGGCAGGCGGAATTCCGGGCACGACAGGGCCCGAGAAAAGGAATTCACGAGGAATTCACACAGGGAAAGACGCGAGAAGCAGGAGATGCAGGAGAAGGGGCGCGCTCCCGGCGCACCGGGGCGTCAGCAACAGAGAGTGCGACAGCTCATGGAACGATGTTCCTGTTCTCGTGCGGGGCCTGTCAACATTCGGAGTTTCTGAATTAACTCGGCTCGGGTGAGATGCTCGGCGCCGAGGCCAGCGGATCCCGGTAGAGCACGTCCAGCGCCACCGCCCCGCCCGCCACGGCGAGCACGGACTCCGGGAAACTGCTCCGCGAGACCGCGGCGCCCCGCCCCGCCCCGACCTCCTCCCGCAGCGCGGCCAGGCAGTCCTCCCGGAACAGCACCCCCACCTCGGCGACGACGACCCGCTCCGGATTGAGCACGTCCAGCAGCAGCCCGGCCGCCCGCCCCACCATCCGCGCCCGCTCCCGCAACAGCCGTACGGCCACCGGGTTTCCGCCATCCGCCGCGGCGAGGACATGCATCGGGTTCACCCCGTCGATCACCCCCGCCTCGCGGGCCCGCCGGCACAGCGTCCGCTCGCTCAGCTCCGCCTGGAGGCAGCCGACCCGACCGCAGTCGCAGCGCTCCGTGCCGCCGGCCAACGGCAGATGCGCGATCGCGCCCGCCTGCGAACGCGGCCCGTGATGCACCTCGTCATGGGTGGCGAACGCCGCGTCGACCACGTTCCCCACGAACAGCTGCAGCACACTGCGGCTGCCGCGCGCCCGCCCGAACAACCGCTCCGCGTTGACCAACGCCCGTGCGTGCCCGTCCACATGGACCGGCAGCCCGGTGCGCACACCGACCGCCTCCCGCACCGGCACATCCCGCCAGCCCAGCAGCGGATGCTCGACGACGACCCCCGAGTCCCGGTCCACCCAGCCGCCCACGGCGACCCCCACCCCGAGGACCCGGCAGCCCGGGACCTCGTCCAGCAGTGCACCGAGCCCGTCGCCGGCCCGCGTCAGCACCGCACCCGGATCGAGACCGCGATGCTTCAACTCCCGCCGCGCCACCACCCGTCCCCGCAGATCCAGCAGCGCGACGGTCGTGTACGGCACCGCCACATGCACCCCGCCCACCAGGAACCGCGAGTCGTCCAGATCCACCGGAACGTGCGGCCGGCCCACCCCGTTGCGGCGCAGGGGCACGGCCGCCTCCCGGATCAGGCCGAGCCCGGTGAGGCGGGCGCAGTGCTCGGTGACGGAGGCGGGGGACAGCCCGGTCAGCCGGGCGATGGTGGAGCGCGCGACCGGCCCGTGCTCCAGCACGGACCGCAGAATCACGCTGGCGCTGGTGCGCCGCCGGTCGCTGTCGGCGAGCCGGGGAACGGAGGAGACAGGCAGGGGTGGTGCCGCGGTACGGGGCATGGGGAACTTCCTCGGAAGTCGGGAGCCGGTCCGACACTGCGCCGTCTGTGGAGCGCGGCGCGCCGGATGATCGGCTCCGCCCGCCTCACACCGGAGGGCGACAGGCGGCAGCGCTCACGCGCCGCAGGTCGACATGGCGACGCGACGAGAAGTTCAGGGCCTGGGCCTGGGCAACCATGGCTCGAAGCTAGCAAATCGGACCAGCCCCTGCCCAGACGGCGACCGACGGGCGAGACGGCCGCCGCTCGGTCGTGCCCGATTGGCGAGACCCTACAGAGGCCGCTCACGGCGCTTCCGTATCCCGAGCCACCCCACCTCAGTGACCAGGGTCACCTCGAACCGCGTGTAACGCCCACGCTTTGTCCGGAGCCCACCAAGCTCCCGAACGCCCGTTTGTCGACTACTGACGGTGAGCGGCCGCATGCCCCTGGGATAGCGTCACCGTGTCCCGCTCCACCCCGATCCCGCGGAGTCCCCATGAGCAGCACCGCCGCCGCCCCCGGCCGCCCCGGGCAGGTCCTCGCCGACCTGCTCCCCGCCTCCCGCGTCCGGGACATCGCCCTCGTCCTCGCAGGCGCCGTGCTCACCGGTCTCGCCGCCCAGATCGCGGTCCCGGTGCCCGGCACCCCGGTCCCCGTCACCGGCCAGACCTTCGCCGCGCTGCTCGTCGGCACGTCCCTCGGCGCCCGCCGCGGGTTCTCCGCCCTCGCCGTCTACGCGCTGGCCGGTCTCGCCGGCGTGCCCTGGTTCGCCGACGGCTCCTCCGGCGTCTCCGTCTCCTTCGGCTACATCCTCGGCATGATCCTCGCGTCCGCCGCCGTGGGCGCCCTCGCCCGCCGCGGCGCCGACCGTTCCATGCTGCGCACGGCCGGCGCGATGCTGCTGGGCGAGGCGATCATCTACGCCGTCGGCGTGCCGTACCTGGCCTACGCCGCCGGCATCTCCGCCGCCGCCGCGATCGCGGCCGGCCTCACCCCGTTCCTGATCGGCGACGCGATCAAGGCGATCCTGGCGATGGGTCTGCTGCCGACGGCCTGGAAGCTCGTCAAGCGGTGACGGACTTCAACGGACCTCGGCCCGGCTGTTGCTGAAGATGACGGCCGGTCGACCTGGCGCACGGCCCGGTCGACCGGCCGTCATCGTTGTGCCGTCCCCTTGCTTCCTCCCTTTGCTTGTTCACCGCCTCTTGCTTCCTCGGGGAGAGCTCAGCTCTCCGGTCGCCGCCGGGACCACCACAGGCCGGCCGTGCCCGCCGCGAGCAGCATCGCTCCGGCCGCGCCGAGCGGCAGCAGCTCCCGTCCGACGCCGGTCTTCGGCAGCTCGTCGCCGCCGGGAGCCACGGGTGTGTTGTCGGTGCCGAGGAGCAGCGGGGTGGCGGGCGCGTTCGGCGACGGGTTCGTCGTACCGAACGGCACCGGGCCCTGCTGCCAGAACGTCTTCTTCCCGTCACTGCTCTGGACGGGCAGACAGATCTTCCCGGTCTTGCTCAGATCGAAGGTCGCGTCGACGGCGTACGACTTCGACGCCCCGGCCGCGAGATTGTCGATGGGGCAGGAGAAACCGCTGTTGGATCCTTCCGGGAGATCTTTCTCCGCTATCGCGGAACATCCCTGAACGCTTTTGACCGCGAGCCCGTCGAACCCGACGACCAAAAGCCTTATCTGTCCGCTGTCCTTGGTCCCCTCGTTCTTCACCGTGGCGGTGATCGCCGTTTTCCTGGAACTGTTGTCGACCGAGATCCGCTCCGGCAGCAGTGTCGTCGTCTTCACGCCCGCGGGCGCCTCGTCGACGGGCTTTCCCCCCTTGCTGCTGCCGGGTCCCTGGTCGTCCGCCCCGGCAGGAAGGGAAAGGATCAACACTGCCGAGAAAGATGCCATGACCAGCGATCCGGCGATGGTCGTCGCACGACGAGAACTCATGTTCGTCCCCCTTGGCTGCGCCTGAATTCGCAGTACTTGAAGAGGTACCACAAGATTTCTCCGCACTATGCTGGTACGGCACTAAGTGTGACTATTGTGTTTCAGGGGCCGGGCAATGCAGAGCAGTCGAGGGGGTGCAGCGGATTGCCGGGAAATTCGGGAAACACAGGGAATCCGGAGAACTCGGGGAACGGCGGTTTTCCGGGGTTGCTGGTGACGGGGCGCTATCGGCTGGTCGAGAGTATCGGCCAGGGGGGAATGGGGCGGGTGTGGCGAGCCGCCGACGAGGTACTCGACCGGCAGGTCGCGGTGAAGGAAATGCGCATCGACGGCCTCGACCCGGAGGACACCCGCACCCGCCGTGAACGCACCCTGCGCGAGGCCAGGGCCACCGCCCGCATCGACCATCCCAACGTGGTGCGCGTCTACGACGTCGTGGACGAGGGGGAACGCCTCTGGATCGTCATGGAGTTGGTGGCCGGCCGTTCCCTGGAGCGGATCATGGCAGAGGAAGGACCACTGGGCCCGGCCGAGACCGCCCGCATCGGCCTCGGCCTGGTCACGGCCCTGCGCCAGGTCCACGCGAGGGGGGTCCTGCACCGCGACATCAAACCGGGCAACGTCCTGGTGGAGGAAGCGGGGAGCAGGGAGCGGGGCGAACGGCGCATCGTCCTCACCGACTTCGGCATCGCCGCGATCCAGGACGCCAAGGCGTTGACCATGGTCGGCATGCTGGTCGGCTCCCCCGACTACATGGCTCCCGAACGCATCTCGGGCCGCCCGCAGGGCCCGCCGTCCGACGTGTGGTCCCTGGGCGCCACGCTCTGCGCCGCCCTGGCCGGCCACTCGCCCTTCTCCCGCGACACCACGCTGGCGACCCTGCACGCCGTCCTCTACGAGGATCCCCAACTCCCCTCCAACGCAGGGCCGTTGCGTGACGTTCTCGCCTCCCTCCTGGAAAAGGAACCCACGGTCCGCGCGGCCCTCACCGACCTGGAGTCGACCCTCGCCCCCATCGCCCACCCCCCTCCCACATCGACACTGACAGTGGACGGAGCGGGAACCAGGCCGCCCGACCCCCGTGATCCCAGGCGACCGGAACCGAGGCAACCCGATGCGGAGCGACCCGAGGACGCGCGTCCCGGGCCTGAGAGGGTCGGGGGTACGGCCCCACCAGCTCCGCCCCAACCGCCCGTCGCATCCACTCCTCCCACCCCTGCCGCCTCTCCCGCCTCTCCCGAGCCTTCCGAAGCTTCCACCGAGGCGGCCTCGGAGCTGCGTTCGGAGTCCGGCTCGGAGCCCCCCTCTCCCAGCCCGTCACTGCCACCGGCACCTTCGCCGTCACCTTCACCTTCGCCGTCACCGCGCCCGCGCCCGGGGGTCTCCCTAGTCCGAGCCGACGCGCTGACGGAAAGCAGGCCGGGACCGGACGGCGCCCCCGCCCGGCAGGCCGGCCCCGTGCCGCGCGCCCACCCGTACACGGACGCGCACGCGGACCCGCACGCACAAGTCCGTCCGGACGCGGAGACCCGGCGGCGCGAGATACCGCCGGGCGGTGAACTGCCCGGCCCGCCCGTCCCGTCCGGGGCCCGGCGCCGCAGGGGCAGCCGCCGCCCGGGTCACCGCGCGCCGTTCCTCACGGGCCGCCGTGCCGGTGTGCTGGCCGCCGTCGGGGTCGTCGCCGTGGGCGCGGTCGTCGCGATCGTGCTGACGTCGGCCCCCGGCTCGCACGACGGCGGCGACCAGGCCGGCGGCTCCTCGCCGATTCCGTCCCCCGCCACAGCGAAGGCCGCCACCACCCCTGCCCCCACCCCTTCGACCTCTTCGACCCCTTTGTCCTCACCGACGGTCGAGGGGACCTTCAGGCCGCCGAGCCTGCCCCCGGGCGCGCATCAGGAAGCCGGTGGGTTCGCCTGGGCGACGCCCAGGGGCTGGCGGCGGGACGTCAAGACGGGCGCCGAGGTGCACTACACGTCCCCCGACGGCACCCAGGAACTCGTCGCCAAGTCCTCCCTGGCCCGCGGCGACCTCATGGACACCTGGCGGACCTCCGAACACAACGCCCACCAGGGCCAGGACTACCGCAAGATCCGCCTGGAGGAGACGACGTTCCGAGGCAGGCCGGCGGTCGTCTGGGAGTACACCTTCACCCTCCAGGGCACCCCCTGGCACGCCCGGCTCCTCGGCTTCGACGACAGCGGGAAGTCCTACCAGATCAACACCTGGTACCAGCCCGAGACCGAGACGACGGCCCTGAAGACGTACGAGAAGGTCAAGGACAGCTTCACCTTGAATCCTCCCCCTCCCTGAGGGGGAGGGGATTCCTGGCTCAGGCCGCCTCCTGGAGCAGCGCTCCGGGAGGTCTTCCGCCATCGGCGCCAGCCGGGTTGAGACCAGCCCGGACGAGCATCACGCGGGCGGAGTTCTTGTCCCTGGGGGACACGGCTCCGCACGCGGTGCAGGTGTAGGTGCGCTCACCGAGCGGCAGGCGATGCTTGGCTCTCGCATCGCAGCGCGCGCAGTCCATTGTGGTGTGCGCAGGATGTACCAGGCGGATGTTCCGCCCGTGCTTGCGGCCCATCTCGATCAGAGCGGCCTTGACCGCGCCGATGGCGGCGTCAGCGGCCTTGCGGGCCATGGTGGTCTTGGCGAGGAACTTCGGGCGGAAGTCCTCGACCGCGATGGAGTCGTGGTCGCGGACCACCTTCTTGGCCCACTTGCGGCCGGTGTCCTCACGCTGCCTCGCGACCTTTTTATGCGCCTTCGCCCGCAGCTTCTTCGCATAGCGGTAGCCCTTCGTTGCCGGCTGTCCCTTCTTCGGCTTGCGGCGGGCCATCATCCGGTCGTACCGGGTCAGCTTCGCCTGTGCCTTCTGGCCGTGCCCGGCATGGGGCAGGTCGTGCGCGTCGGACGTGGTGGTCGCGGTCTCCTTGACGCCCCAGTCGACACCGAGCACCCGGCCGGT
Source organism: Streptomyces sp. NPDC031474 (assembly GCF_055581185.1). NCBI lineage: Bacteria > Bacillati > Actinomycetota > Actinomycetes > Kitasatosporales > Streptomycetaceae > Streptomyces > Streptomyces sp. NPDC031474. Next base: position 60,463 of record NZ_JBVIJX010000023.1, on the reverse strand, counting down.
CTCCGGCAGGAGCTGGACCTGGGCGGGCACGACGAACGAGCAGTACCAGTGTCCGAGGCTGTCCTGGTAGAGGCGTACCGAGGACGGCTCGGTCGGCAGTTCCCGCGACCACACCACCGTCACCACGATGCCCCCGGCCAGGTGCAGCCGGCCGTCCTTCAACCGGAACCCGCGTTTCGTGTAGTTGAGGGTCGGCAGTGCCTCGCGTTTGGTCTTCCACTTCGGCATCCCCGCCCGGCGCGCCATGGGCAGGCGCTCGCGGATGTCCGTCTGCGCCTTGGTTCGGGAACGGCCGAAGTCACGGATGACCTGCTGCTGAACAACCGACGAGCCCTCACGCAGCCACGGCGTCGTCTTCCGGGCTTCGGTCAGCATCCTGTCGAGCTGCGCCGGCCCGCACGTGGCCCGCTCGCAGCTCGCCTGGTTGTGCAGATGCACGGCCCTGGACTTGGCGACGCATTCGTTCCACACCCAGCGGCATCGGTCCCACTCCGCCGCCAGGACCATACGTACGACAGCCGCACAAACGCACCCCGATCCCACAGCCACCACCCCGACCAGCAATCACAGGCACACACGTTCGCACCACCTCAGCGAGGAAGGCGTGATGTGACAGCGTGGGCAGGGGAGAAGCACGAAAGGGGCCCGCTGCGGCGGACCCCTTTCACATCGGCTCCGGAGAGCTACTCGACCTTGTCCTTGTCCTTGTCCTGGGCCTTGTCCTGGGCCTGGGCCATGGCCTCGCCCGTGCCGATGGCGGAGGACCGCCGACCCTGCCGCCTGTCCCACTCCTTCACGAAGGCGACGAGGACCACGACCGCCGCGACGAGCAACGACAGCAGCACGGTCGTCCGCCCGCTGCTCTCTCCCTCCGTGTCGGTCAGCATGTAACCGAGCACGAAGACGATCAGCGCGGCCGTCGCCCAGGTCAGGTACGGGTACAGCCACATCTTCACGACCAGCTTCTCCGGCGCCTCGGCCTGGATGATCTTCCGCATCCGCAGCTGCGAGAAGCAGATCACGAGCCAGACGAACAGGGCCACGGCCCCGCTGGAGTTCACGAGGAACAAGAAGACCGAGTCCGGGAACCGGTAGTTGAAGAAGACGGCGACGAAACCGAACACCACGGAGGCGACGATCGCCGCGAGGGGAACGCCACGGTTCGTCGTCCGGGCGAAGACCTTCGGCGCGTCGCCCCGCTCACCGAGCGAGAAGGCCATGCGGGAGGCCGTGTAGAGGCCGGAGTTGAGACAGGACAGCACGGACGTCAGCACGATGAAGTTCATGATCTGACCGGCGTGCGCGATCCCGAGGGAGTCGAGGGCGGCGACATAGGAGCCCTGCTCCTTGATGGACGCGTCGTCCCAGGGCAGCAGCGTGACGACGACGAAGATCGACCCGAGGTAGAAGACGCCGATCCGCCAGATGATGCTGTTCGTGGACTTGGTCACGGCCCGCTGCGGGTTCTCGGACTCGCCGGCCGCGAGGGTGGCGATCTCGCTGCCCATGAAGGAGAAGACGACGAGCAGCACGCCGGTGAGGATGGCGCCGGGCCCGTTGGGCAGGAAACCGCCGTGGTCCGTGAGGTTGCCGAGGCCCGCCTTGTCGCTGTCGACACCGGGCAGCACGCCGAAGACGGCGAGACCGCCGATGATGATGAACGCGCCGATCGCGACGACCTTGATCCCGGCGAACCAGAACTCGAACTCGCCGTAGGACCCGACGGAGACGAGGTTGGTGGCGGTCAGCACCACCATCACGATGAGCGCCCACCCCCACTGCGGGACGGCGGGGATCCACCCTTCGAGGATCTTGGCGCCGGCCGTGGCCTCCACGGCGAGCACGACGACCCAGAAGAACCAGTACAGCCAGCCGATGGAGAACCCGGCCCAGCGTCCGAGCGCACGGTCGGCGTGCGCGGAGAACGAACCGGAGGTCGGGTTGGCCGCGGACATCTCCCCGAGCATCCGCATCACCAGCACCACGAGCGTGCCGACGAGGGCGTAGGAGAGGAGGATGCCGGGTCCGGCGGTGGCGATTCCGGAACTGGAACCGACGAACAGTCCGGCGCCGATGACGCCGCCGATGGCGATCATCGACAGATGCCGGTTCTTGAGCCCTGCCTGAAGTCCGGGACCGGGTTCTCCGGGACCTCCGGGGCCGCGGTCGGCCTGGGTGAGGGTCGGCTGCGAAGTCATGGGGACGGCCTTCCTTTGCGCCGCGTGGAGGGAAACGGGGAAACAGCGGAATACGGGGGAAGCGGCGGAATCAGGTGAATCGTGGGGGTGGGGGGCGTACGAGGGGGTTGGGGGGCGTACGAGCCGGTCCAGTGAATCCGAGGTGAATGGATTCGGGAACCTTTGATTCCATATCGTTACTTGAGGTTTTCCTGAGCTTCTGTAGCATTGCTCACAGTTTTCGGACGCGGCACCCGGCGCTGCTACCCGGCAACACCCGTGTCACACTCATCCCATGCGCGTGTATCTCGGCTCGGACCATGCCGGCTTCGAACTCAAGAACCACCTCGTCGAATGGCTCAAGGCGGCGGGTCACGACCCGGTCGACTGCGGCCCGCACATCTACGACGCCCAGGACGACTACCCGCCCTTCTGCCTCCGCGCCGCGGAGAAGACGGCCGCGGACCCCGACTCCCTCGGCATCGTGATCGGCGGCTCCGGCAACGGCGAGCAGATCGCGGCGAACAAGGTGAAGGGCGTCCGTGCCGCCCTCGCCTGGAGCGAGGAGACCGCGTCCCTCGGCCGCCAGCACAACAACGCCAACGTCGTGGCGGTCGGCGCCCGTATGCACACCCAGGACGAGGCGACGAAGTTCGTCGAGACCTTCCTGGCCACCCCGTTCTCCGAGGACGAACGGCACATCCGCCGCATCGACATGCTCGCGGACTACGAGACGACGGGTGACCTGCCGGCCATTCCCGCGCACCACCCGCAGCAGGACTGACCGCCCCCCGGGGGCTGGAAGGAACACGCGCCGTGCCAGAGGGGCACACCATCCACCGGCTGGCGTCGGACTACGCCGACCGCTTCTCCGGCACGGCACCGCGCGTGACCAGCCCCCAGGGCAAGTTCTCCGACGCCGCCGAACTCCTCAGCGGAGCGGAACTCACCCGCACCGAGGCCCACGGCAAGCACCTCTTCCTCGGCTTCCGCGACACCGACTGGGTCCACATCCACCTCGGACTCTTCGGCAAGGTCGCCTTCGGTGACGCACCCGTGCCCCCGCCGACGGACACTGTCCGACTGCGCCTCGCCAACGCCACGTCGTACGTCGATCTGCGCGGTCCGACGACCTGCGCGCTCATCACGGACGCCGAGAAGCAGGCGATACACGACCGTCTGGGCCCCGACCCCCTGCGCGAGGACGCCGAACCGCTCAGGGCGTACCGGCGGATCTCCCGCAGCCGTACGACGATCGCCGCCCTCCTCCTGGACCAGAAGATCATCGCCGGCGTCGGCAACGTCTACCGCGCCGAAGTCCTCTTCCGGCACGGCATCGACCCGTACCGCGCGGGCAGGACCGTCACCCCCGCCGAGTGGGACGCGATCTGGACCGATCTCGTCGCCCTCATGCGCGAGGGCGTCCGCAACAACCGCATCGACACGGTCCGCCCGGAGCACACCCCGGAGGCGATGGGCCGCCCGCCCCGCGTCGACGACCACGGCGGCGAGGTGTACGTCTACCGGCGCACCCACCAGCCCTGCCACCTCTGCGGCGACACCGTCCGCACCGCCGACCTGGCCGCCCGCAACCTCTTCTGGTGCCCGACCTGCCAGCAGAACTGACGTCACTGAGACCAGGTACGGCGCCCGCTCAGAACCCGTGCGGCAGCCAAGGCGCCGCACCCGCCCCGAACCCCACGGCCGCATCGCGAAGCGCCCCCCGCCGCAGCTCCCGTACCCGCCCGGCCGCCCCGAGCGCCCCGAGGCTCACCCCGCCGAGATACGCCGCCCCCAACTCCCGTACGGACAGAGCGAGATCGGCGGCGTCGGACGTACGCCCGCACACCGCGCCCTTGGCGTCCCCCGACAGCCGCCAGCGCCCCGAGTTCCAGGGGCAGAAGGCGTCCTCGACCTCCAGCACCACATCCACCGGCGCCTGATACGTCCGCGCCTCCAGCGCCGCGCCCACCTCCACCAGCCGCACATACAACGAGTCCCGCACCCGCAGCTCGCACCGCCGGATGTCGGAGACGAGATGCTGCCACCCCTCGTCCAGCGGCCGCCCCCGCACCTTCAGCGAGGTCGTGAGGTCGATCCCGAACAGGAACCGCCACAGCGCCGCCTCCGACACGGGATCGAGCCCCGCCAGATCCTGGAGCAGCACCTGCCCGTTGTGCCCGCTGTCCCGCCACTCCGGCCGTATCCGGAAGCGGGCGTACCCGGTGACCTCGCCGTCCCGCTCGGCGAGCACGCACTGCAGCGGCGACGCCCCGCCCCGCCCGCTCTCCGGATCGAGCAGCGCCAGCCGCTCCCACCCGGGCTGCCGCGCGAGCATCCCGGCCCGCCGGGGCACGGTCCGCGCGTACACCGCCTCGCACACGTCCAGCTCCACGCCGGGATCGACGTACCGCAGCCGTACGTCGTCCGTACCGGCCGGGACGGACAGTCCTACCCGGCCGGTGTCGATCTCGGCGTGCAGTCCGAAGCTCGCCGCCCCGTACCCGAACCGCCCGTAGATCGCGGGCTCCGAGGCCGTGAGGACGGCGACCGCCTCGCCCCAGGCTCGCACGTCGTCCAGCTGCCGCCGCATCATCGACGTCAGCAGCCCGCGCCGCCGGTGCGTCGCGCTCACACCGACCATCGTCACGCCCGCCGCCGGCACCGAGGCCCCGCCGGGCACGGTCAGCCGGAAGTCGTACGCCCCGGCCGTCGCCACGCACGCGCCGCCGTCCCACACCCCGAGGGAGCGCTCGTACGGGGTGAGCGCCCTGAACAGCTCCCGCTCCTCGGCAGGCTCCTCGACCCCGCCGAAGGCGCGGAGGAGGGTGCCGTACCACTCGTCCCACTCGTCGCGCCGCAGCACCCGCATACCGTCCGCCGCCGGGGTTTCGCCGCGCCTCGCCTCAGTCGTCATGGGCTCATGCCTAGCAGTCCATTGCGGGACGAGCCAGGGAATTTCTCCCTCCTGGCGGCGCGAGCGCTTTCCGTGAAGTTCACTGTGAAGTTGAGCCTCGGACGGGGGACAAGTAGGACCTCCCGTGCCAAGCGGCGGGTTCGATGGATAGGGTCCCGAACTAATGGCAGCAGGACGACAGCGGCGCGCGGAAGCCGAGACGTTGGCGGCCCGGTTGAAGCACTGGATGCACCGGGTCCGCACCGGCGTGCGCAGAAGCGCCGTGGACTACTTCCGCGGCGACGGCTCCGACTGGATCGCGCTTGCCTTCCTGCTGCTCACCGTCCCGCTCATCGCCGCCACCACGCTCGCCAACTCGGTGTGGTGCTCACCGGCCGCCCTGGTGCTGCCGATCGTCGCCGGCGGCCTGCTGCTGCGCCCGTCGAGCCTGCTCGGTCTGTACGCGGCGGCGGCCACGGCCCTCATCGTGGAGTCCGTGCAGCTCGGCCCCTACACCGAGGGCCCCTCACGAGTGACGCCCGGCGTGGTCCTGGTCGTCGCGGCATGCGGTTTCTTCGGCCTGCTCATCGCCCAGTTCCGCAGCCGGGTCGGCGTGCCCTGGCGGCGTGGCGGCACCATGCTCTTCGACCTGCGCGAACGCATCCGCGTGCAGAGCAAGCTGCCGAGCCTGCCGCCCGGCTGGCACCGGGAGATGGCGCTGCGGCCGGCGGGCGGCCAGTCGTTCTCCGGCGACTTCGTCGTCGCGGCCCGTACCAACGGCGGCCGCACCATGGAGGTCGTCCTCACCGACGTCTCCGGCAAGGGCATGGACGCCGGTTCGCGCGCGCTGCTGCTGTCCGGCGCCTTCGGCGGCCTGCTCGGCTCCCTGCCCCCGCACGCCTTCCTCCCGGCCGCCAACGGCTATCTGCTCCGCCAGGACTGGGACGAGGGTTTCGCGACCTCCATCCACCTGGTCCTCGACCTCGACTCCGGCGACTACGAGCTGTACTCCGCCGGCCACCCGCCGGGCCTCCAGCTCAGCGCGGGCAGCGGCCGCTGGGAGGAGAAGGCCGCCGAGGGCCCCCTCCTCGGCGTGTACGACGGCGCCCAGTTCGACCCGGTGAAGGGCTCCCTGCGCCCGGGTGACGTGCTGATGCTCTTCACCGACGGCCTGGTGGAGACCTCCGACCGGGACATCGTCGAGGGCATCGACCGCCTCACCGGCGAGGCCGACCGCTATGTCGCCGGCGGCTTCCAGGGCGCCGCCTGGCATCTGATCGAGGCGGTGGCGAAGGACGTCAACGACGACCGCGCCCTGCTCCTGGTCTGCCGCGAGGGCCCGACGGCCCAGATGGCCCCGCTGTCCTGAGACCTCACTCACCTGGGACCTCACTCGCGACCTCACTCGCCGGGGACATCACTCTCCCGAGGCGGAACTCTCCTGAGACGTAAGGGGACACCCATGCTCACCCTGGTCGAGGTCGAGGCCCTCGCCCGAGCCGCCCACGAGGGGCAGACCGACAAGGCGGGCCGGCCCTACGCCGAGCACCTTCAGGCGGTCGCGGAGGGCGTACGCGCGCGGGGCGGCGACGCCGACCAGATCGCGGCCGCCTGGCTGCACGACGCCGTCGAGGACGACGCCCTGTCCGCGGCCTGGCTGGACGGCGCCGCGCTGAGCGACCGCACCAAGGCGGTCGTCCTGTCGGTCACCAAACGGGCGGGGGAGACTCCGCAGGCGTACGCGGCGCGCATCCTGGCCACGCCGGGCGCGCTGCTGGTGAAGGAGGCGGACCTGGCGCACAACGCCGACCCGGCCCGGCTGGCGGTCCTGGACCCGCCGACCCGCGCCCGGCTGACCGAGAAGTACGCCCGCATGCGGGCACTTCTCGGCCTGTCTCCCTGACCGGCGACTAGACGCCGACCTTCTCGCCCTTCTCGCGCTCGCGGGCGAGTGTGCCGGCGTCCCGCTTGAAGGCCCACTCCATCTTCGGTTCCACCACGAACCCCAGCACCCGCCGAACGGGCCTGGTGCACAACAGGGTGACGATGACGGCCACGAGCACCGTGACGGCGATCTCCCCGAGCGGGCGGTGCAGGGCCGGCTGATCGAACCAGCCGCGGTAGTCGGCGGTCTTCAGCAGCAGACCGTGCACCAGATAGCCGTAGAGCGTGCCCGCGCCGAGCGCCGTGAACCACATCGTGCGCCCGGGCACCCAGGCGAGGAAGCAGGCGGTCAGCAGCAGGGAGCAGCCGAACAGGGCGACCTGCATGACGGGACCGACCCACCACGGCACGCCCAACTCCTGCGCGGAGTTGCGGTGGTAGAGCCATCCGCTGTTCATCCGCGGCACCGCCCACCAGCAGAAGGCCAGCGCGAAGACGAACACCGGCACCGCCGCGATCCGGACCGAGCGCCGGCGCACCAGCCGGAAGTGCTCCGGCTTCAGGTTCAGCCCCAGCACGAAGAACGGCAGGAACTGGAGAACGCGCTGGAGGTCCAGGTCGTCGCCGATGTTCGGGGTGGCGGACGCCAGCATGGCGATGCCCAGCGCGAGCGGCACCGGATACCGGACCAGCTTCCAGATGGGCGTCGTCAGCCGCCAGATGAACAGCGCGCACAGGAACCAGGTCAGGTAGTAGGGGTCGAGCAGACTGATGTCCTGGGGGGAGCCGTCGACGTACGTCTTCAGGAGCGGGTAGGCGGTCTCGAAGACGATGTAGGGCACGACGACGCCCGTCACCAGCCGCTTCAGCTTGCCGGGGCTCGCGTCGAAACCGCGGGAGAAGAAGCCGGAGATGAGGATGAAGGCCGGCATGTGGAACGTGTACACCAGCACGTACGCCGCCGTGAGCACCCGGCTGTCGCCCTTGAGGGGTTCCCAGGTGTGCCCCATCGCCACCAGCACGATCGCCAGGTATTTGGCGTTGTCGAAGAACGCGTCACGCTTCGTGACCGGCCGCGGGGACGGCTGCTCGGCGGATCTGTCCCTGGACGGATCGTGTGGATCGTGTTCGTCGCGTTGATCTTGTTGATCGCGTTGATCGTTCTGGCTCGGAACGAGAGACGGAGCGGCGGAGAACATTCGAGGCACCCTAGCGTCGCGTGCGCGTATTCGTAAAACACCCCAGGTCATTCCTCGTTACTGCGCTTGGAGTGCCTCGCGGCTGCCCTTGATGTCACGATTGATCCACACTAAAAGGTGCATAACGCCGCTTGTGTGCCCGTAGTTGACGTGCTTGCGGCCATCATTGGAATTACCTGCGCACATGTTGTGTGGACACGGAAACCAACTGCCCCGATTTTCACTGCGGATGGGCCCTCGAATTGCCGTGCGGGGCACTCGTGCTCGGAAGGTCCACGCGATGATGCGTCACGGGCCGCATAGGGAGGCCGGGTTGGTGGCACGATGGTCTCGGGAGTGCGGACCGATCGAGGGTGTGTGATCAGTTGTGGCCATTTCACTGTCAGTGGTGCTGCTGTTGGCGATCATCCTGGTGGTACTGATCCGGGGAGGGTCGATCAAGGCGGGTCCGGCGATAGTCGCGATCCTCTTCGGCTTCTTCCTCGCGTCGACCGGCATGGCCCCGTCGATCAACCGCTTCCTCAACTCGCTCGCGGACACGATCAACTCGATCAGCTTCTGAGGCCGGCCCTCGTCGTGTTCCGGACATGCGTCCGAACACGACGAGGGCCGGGTCGGAGAAGTACATCTCCGACCCGGCCCGGGCCGTACAGAGCGGGCGACGGGAATCGAACCCGCGTAGCTAGTTTGGAAGATCGCGGATGCAGGTCGGGTCTGAGCTGGCGAAACTCTGACCTGCGCGTTTCAGGGAGCCTCTCCGGCGTTCCCCGTTGCTCCCCGCCTGTTGCTGCCGCTTCGGGCACGCCGGGGGCACGGCGGCCTTGAGGGCTGAACGCTCGCGGCATCTATGAGGTGCTAGAAACGTCACTATGGCCCTGCCCTTCAGCAAGTCCCAGATCGTCCGTCTAGGCGAGCGCCTGAACAAGGTGGACGAGCCGAGTGATGAAGATCTCACGGCGTTGGGTCAGCTGCTCCTCGCGTACGACGACACATTGGTCTCGGCGTTGGAGGCTGTGCGGAGCCTGGGGTTCGATCCCACTAGTCGCGTGAAGAACACTGGAACGATCTTGGAGAAGCTGGCCCGGCATGGTGGCTCTTGGCTGAAGAGCATCCAGGATCTTGCGGGCATGCGGATCGTGCTTGACGGGGATAGAAGGGCGCAGGACGCAGCTGTCACCGTGATCGTTGAAGCGTTCACCGCTTGTGAACGCGAGCCGAAGATCATCGATCGGCGCACCCAGCCAAGCCAGGGCTACAGGGCCGTCCACGTGATCGTGTACCCAGACGGTGTCCCTGTGGAGATCCAGGTTAGGACGCAGTGGCAGCATGAATGGGCTGACATGTTCGAGAAGCTCGCGGACTTGATTGGTCGAGGCATTCGCTACGGCGAGCCGCCTGCGCACTGGTGGTCCGCGGTGGAGCCAGAGATCAGGAAAGAGACGCCGGAGCGTGCGGAGCTCAGTCGCCAGATCTATGAGGCCGCCTATGCGCTGCATGCGGCCATGGCTCGGAGTGCGGTCGCACTCAGTGACTTCATCGACGCGCTTGAAAGGTTTGAGGCTTCGGGGACGGGCGAGGATCCGGCCACAGTGCAGGAGCTGTGGGATGACGTTCGACAGGGGCTGGCTGACCTTCGGGAGGACATGAGCGGCATGACACCTGTCTCCGAGCGTGGTGATCTTGGTAGCGTGGGCTCATGACTAACGTTCTCGTCGTGTATGACCGCTCTGCCGGTCGCTTGCTGCATGAGCAGGAGTTTGAGCACCGGCGAGACGCCTTTGCTGCGCGCTTCGAGACCGAGAAGCGGTATCGCGATCACACAAAGGTTGAGGTCGTGGTGCTAACCGCAAAGAGCCGCGCTGACCTGCTCCGTACTCATGCTCGCTACTTCCTCAGCCTGGATGAGCTTGCGGCTCGCATGGCTTGAGCTACACGGTCGATCACCCACCACCCTCCCCAGCTCCCATCCCGTCTGCCGTCGACCCACACACCGTGGAGCGGGCGCGGTTCCTGGCGTCCAGGTGGAGCGCGCCACTGTACGAACGACCTGGACGCCAGGGGCCGTGTCTGCTCGGCTCTGCCTGGGTTGACGGCGGACGGGATGGGAGCCTCCCCGCTCCCGCCATCCACGGGCCAGCACTCGCGGACGGTGCCCCCTCCATCTCGGAGCCTGAGCGCCCCCGCCGGAGGCTCGTTCTGGCCTCATGCCCGTGTGCCTGCCTCTTGGGCGGGCGCGGGCCGTCGGCCGTGCCGAGCGGGGCGTAGACATGAGCGCGGGCGCGGACGGCGGCCCGCGCCCGCCCGGAGGAGCGAAGCGACGACGGGTGCTTGATGAGGTAGGGAAACCTGTAACAGGTGATCTCCCTGGGGTGGCTGCAACTGGCGATCATTCCCGGTCACACATCCGGCGCCTGCTGTCCCATGGTGTAGAACCCTGGGCATGGGGAGTGAGCGGCAGGAGCGCATGAAGGCGCTCGGGGCACGTCTTCGGGGACTTCGTGGAGAAGCCGGACTGACGGGTGCCGTGCTGGCGCAGCGGGCCGGTGTGGGGCAACCGACCGTGTCCAAGGTCGAGAACGGACGTATGGTTCCGAGCCTCGATGTCCTGGGCCGCTTGTCGCTCGCCCTCGACCTCGACGAGTCGACCACTCGCGAGGTGAGTGACCTCCTGGTCGCCGTGGAAGCTGCGCCGGACGCCGTCGAAGCGTCCGACGATGAGGCTCCAGCCGGGGCGGCTCTCAACGAAGCGGTGGGGTCGGCTCGGCTGGTGCGCTCGTTTCAGTGCATCGTCCTGCCGGCCATGCTCCAGAGCGCGGAGTACGCCCGGCACGTCTTCGAAAGTGCGCCCGGCACGACCCCTGAGGCCGTCGGCCGCGCTGTCGCTGCCCGCGTCGAGCGGCAGAGCGTCTTGTACGAACCGGGGCGGGAATCGGTGTTCGTGCTGACGGAAGCTGTGTTGAGGACGTGGCCGGGGAACCCCGCGCTGATGCTTGCCCAGTTCGACCGGCTGCTGGCCGTCGACAGTCTCAGCACTGCACGCATCGGAGTCATTCCGTGGCGGCGGCGGGTGCCAGTCATGCCTCGGCATGGGTTCACCTTGTGCGACCGGCAGGCGGTCGTCGTCGAGACCTTCCGGGGTGAGCGGGTCCTGGACGACCCCGCCGAGGTCGCGGCGTACGAGGAGACCTTCGCCCGGTTCGAAGAGGCTGCGGTCTTCGGGGTCGAGGTGCGGGAGCTCCTGGTCCGGGTGATGAAGGAGTTCCGGGAGTTGGAGGACTCCACCACTCGTTAGAGGAATAATTCCTCAAGATGCCTGGCTCATTAGTCAGGCATGGGAATACTCTGCCGCTGTGCCGTCTAGCCCCCTAGACGAAGAGGAGTGTTCCCATGCTCAAAAGTTGGTGCCGCATGTTTCCCGGTCTGGCCTGGCAGGTGGCCGAGGCCCGTCACTTCGTCCGCAGACTGCTGGAGGACGAGGGGTCGGACTTCGTCGACGATGCCGTCCTGGTCGTCGGCGAGCTGGCGGCCAATGCCGTTCGGCACTCGCGGAGCGGCTGGTACGGCGGGTGGTTCCTCGTGGTCGTCGGCTTCGGCGACGACCTGGTGCGCATCGAGGTGATCGACCAGGGCGGCGACGACGAGCCCCAGCTGCGCAGCGTGCGCAGTCACGTGGAGGAGGGCGGCCGCGGGCTGATGTTGATCGCGGCCTGCGCCAAGGACTGGGGCGTGAAGGACCGGCCTGCCGGTAGCCGTTGCGTCTGGGCCGACCTGGCACGGGTGAGTGTGCGATGACGGCCCGCTCGCTGGTGGCGCGTGGTCGCCTCGTGGACAGTGGAGGGTGAGCCCCCGGGGTGTGCCTCGGCGGAGAGCCAGGTTCTACGTGATCGGCGTTCGTTCCGGGCGGCGTCTCCCGCCCATTCCGTCTAGGGCCCTAGACTCCTGGGTACTTCTAGGAGGTGTGGTCATGTCGGACGAGTTGCAGCGGATCACGGCGATCGATGATCCGTATCTGCTCCTGAGGGAGGTCACGACCAGGTTGGCCGACGCACAGCAGGAGGTCACTGAGCTGGCCCGGCTCCGTCGGCGTGTGGTCCAAGACCTCCATGCCCAAGGGCTCTCCTACGCGCAGATCGCCGAGAAGGCCGGCCTGAGCCGCGGGCGGATCCATCAGATCCGCCATACCGGACCGGCGCCTGAAGGGGCCTTCCTCGGACGCGGTGCGGTCACCGTCGCGACTCCGCTGCGGCGCGACGACGAGCGCGGCCGCACTGTCGTCGCCGTGGACGACGTCAGTTCCGGCAAGCGCCTGGAAGACCTCGCACGGTCCTACGGTCTCGACGTCACCTCGGAGCACGTGCCGGTGAGCGGCGACATCGACCTCAACCGCGACGGCCTGGTCGTGGTCTGCGGCCCGCGCATGTCCCAGCAGATGTGGGACACCTACGCACAGGATCCCGTACTGCGCTGGGAGCGCACGGAAGGCGGGCCCTGGACGGTCGTCGACCTGCGAACCGGCACCGCCTACCGCTCGGGACAGGACAGCGATCCGGCCCGCTCGTACGACGTGGGATACGTCGGCCGGCTGCCGCGCCCCGACGGCAACGGCTCGCTCCTCGCCATCGCCGGCATCCACACGCAAGGCTCGCTCGGCGTCGTGCAGCTGCTCGCATCCGACCTCAACGCGCTGTGGGGACAGGTCGGCGACCATCGCTTCTCCACCCTCGTCGGCGTCGAGTACGACCCCCAGACCAGCGAACCGCAGTCCGTCGAACTGCTCACCCCCCTCTACCGGCACGACGAGGACCCGTCGGCATGAGGATCGCCCTCGACTCGCTGCCCGGCGAACCGGGCCGAGAGAACGAGGACTTCGCCGCCGCCGCTCCCGGGGCGGCCGTCCTCCTCGACGGTGCCGGAGTGGCCGACGCGGAGACCGGGTGTGCGCATGGCGTCGCCTGGTTCTCCGCGACGCTGGGCGGGCTGCTGCTGAGCACCATCATGGCGCACCCCGCCCGGCCGCTCGCCGAATGCCTCGCCGACTCGATCCGGGCCGTGCGGTCCCTGCATGAGGACAGTTGCGACCTGGCCTATCGGGCCAGTCCGACGAGTACGGTCGTCGCCGTCCGGGCCGGCGCGGGAGCTCTGGAGTACCTCGTACTCGGGGACTCGTCGCTTCTCCTCGCCGACAAGGACGGCGCTACGACCGTCGTCACCGACCGCCGCCTGGACGACGTCGGCAAACAGCTGCGCGGGCCGGTTGACGCACTTCCCACCGGCTCACCGGAACACGCCGCGGCCTTGGCCGAGTACCGGAACGCTCTGACCGGGTTCCGCAACCAGCCGGGCGGCTTTTGGATCGCCGGGCCCGAACCGCGCGCGGCGGAGCATGCCCTTACGGGGACGGTGCCGCTGGAGTCGCTCACGTCCGTGACGCTGCTGAGCGACGGCGCTACGCGACTCGTCGACCGCTTCCAACTCACCACTTGGCAAGAGACGGTGGCTGTACTCGCCTCGTCCGGGCCGGGTGAGCTGCTTCGCCGCGTGCGAGAGATTGAGGCTGGCGACCCTGAGGGCCGGCGCTGGCCACGGGGCAAGTCGCAGGATGACGCAACCGCCTTTCACTGGGTGCTGCAGTAACGCGATCCCCCGCATCGAGGCTCACGCGTATACCCCCCTAGACAGTTGACGGCTCGTCGGGCTATTGTCGTCGTCAACCCCCCTGGACAGTTAGGGCGGGTCACTCCCCGTGCTGTCTAGGGGGGTATTCAGTTCGGTGCGGCGCTGGTAAGGCGTCGCTGACCAAGTGAGGTTCAAGAAATGCGTGTCATCCCCGTAGACGCCTCGGCCGCGACGCTGCTGGTCACCAAGCTGCCTGAGGTCAAGGTGAGGGACCGTCAGACCGGTGAGATCGCTGTCGACCCGGTGACCAACGACCGGCTGATGGTGGTGGAGCTGGTGTTCATCGCGGCGGGCGGTTCGGACATGATCAAGGTCACCGTTCCGGAGAAGGGTGTTGGTGAGGGCCTGGTGATGGGAGTTCCGGTCATCCTGCCCGGTCTCGTCGCCCGGCCGTGGGAGAGCGAGTTTGGCGGGCGGATGCGTCACGGCATCGCCTACCGGGCCGACGCCGTCATGGTCAACGCCCCCGCCTCGGTGCAGGGCTGATCACCATGACCCACACTGCCTGGGCCCTGACGCTGTGCCTGTTGGCGCTCGCCGCCCTACTGGTCCTGCGCCGTCGAGTGCCGGTCGCGTTCTGGTGGCTGGTCGGCTATCCGTTCGTCGCGCTGCGCGTGCTCACCACCTATCGGGCCACGATGGACGCGTGCGGTCTGACGGTCCCGGCCTCGGCCGTCCGTCGGGCCACGGCCCGGATGATCGGGCGGGAAGCCGCCCCCGTACCGCCTCGGCGGTCGCTGCCGTGGCCGACCGGGTCCGGACTCGTCATGAGGCTGCGCATGGCGACCGGACAGGCCCCCGAGGACTTCATCGCCTCGGCCGACCGGCTGCGCCACGCCTGGGCCGCGCACGCCGTGCACATCCGCCCGACCAAGCCGGGGTGGCTCGAACTGCGGCTGATCGGCTGGGACGTTCTCTCCGACGTGCAGCCCGCACGGCGGTGGAAGCAGCGCGGCCCGCTCACCCTCCCGATGGCGCTGCGCGATGACGGGCGGTGGCACGTGCGGGACTTCCGCGCCGTGCCGCATGAACTCATCCTCGGCGCAACGCAGTCCGGGAAGTCCGTGTACCTGCGGAACCTGGTGTGCGGCCTGGCCCGGCAACGGGTCGTGCTCGTCGGGATCGACTGCAAATGGGGCGTCGAACTCGCCCCGTTCGCGCCCCGGCTGTCGGCGCTCGCCGACACCCCGGACCGGGCGAACGAACTCCTCGACGTCCTGCTGGAAGAGATGGAGGCACGGTTCCGCCTCATCGGTCTCTCGTCCGCTGCGGGCCCGGACGCCGTGCTCACCTCGGACGTGTGGGGACTGCCGGACGCGGTACGGCCGGTGCCGGTCGTGGTCGTCGTCGACGAAGTCGCCGAACTCTTCCTCGCCGCGAGCCGGGACGACGAGAAGCGACGCGACGCCATGGTCACCAAGCTGATCCGGATCGCCCAGCTCGGCCGCGCGGCCGGCATCTACCTCGAAGTGTGCGGACAGCGCTTCGGCTCCGAACTCGGCAAGGGCGCGACCATGCTCCGCGCCCAGCTCACCGGCCGCATCTGCCACCGCGTCAACGACGAGTCCTCGGCGAACATGGCGCTTGCCGACATCTCCCCGGAAGCGGCGCTCGCCGCAACCGCCATCCCGGCCGAACGGCCCGGCGTCGCCATCATCGGCGACTCCTCCGGCGGCTGGTCCCGCGCCCGCTCGCCTCACCTCACCCTCGAAGAAGCGGCGGCCGTCTGCCGGGCAACGTCCGCCCTCGTGCCGGAACTGCCCCGCCTCGACTCCTTCCGGCCCGCCGTCGCCGTCGAGTCTGCCGGGTCGGCTTCTCCCTCCGCTGCCCCGGCCGTGCCCATCGGTCGTCCGGTGACCGAGTAGCCGCACCCCCTTTCCCACGGTCGGCGTGACCGCCTCGCGCCAAGTCCCTACCCCTCCCATGCCTCGAACCGGAAGGAAGCAGAGCCGATGCGCGCCCAACTGGCTCGTGTGGACGCCGTGATCGTCCAGGCCGTCATCGCAGGTGCCCTGTCCTTCTCGCACCTTCATGACCTGGCGGACGCTGCGGGACAGGGCGGCTGGAAGGCGTGGGCCTACCCGGTCTCGGTCGACCTGCTGCTGGTCGCCGCCTGGCGTCGGATGCGGGAACAGCAGCGCGTCGGACGACCGGCCGGGGGACCGCGGCTGTGGTTCCTGGTCGCCCTGGCCGCATCCCTCGGCGCGAACATCGCCACCGCCGGACTCCTCGACCTGGACCACGTACCCGCCTCGCTTCGTGTCGTGGTGGCCGGCTGGCCCGCCGTCGCTTTCTTTGGCGGCACCCTCCTCGCCCACACACCCCGGACCCCGATGGCCCCAGTGCCACCGGCGGACACGGCGGAGACGCCCCCTGCCCCGGCCACGGTTGAGGAACTCCAGCGTGACGCGCTCCCGGCACCCTCCACCGACCCGGAACCGGAACCGAAACCGGCTCCGGAACCCGCTGCCCAACCGATCAGCGCCCCTGGCCCGGCGCCCCTCGCCCCCGCCGCCTCCCTGCCGCCCGCCCTCGTCGACCGTGTCCGGGCCCTGGCCCAGGAACACCACGCCGCCACCGGCCACCCGGCCGACCCCGACACGGTCCGCGCTCGGCTCGGCCTGCCGCCGTCCATGACGCCGTCCGTCGCCGCCCACCTCTGAGGAAGGAACGCACGCCATGCGCCCCGCCATCCGCTCCGCGCTGGAGTACGCCGCTGACCTGGCCCGCCGTAACCGGCTCGGCGACGCCGTCGCCGTCGCAGAGGCCGCGATCAACCAGGCCGCCGACGACGAACACCCCGTGATCCGCCAATGGCTCACCGACCACGCCCACGACTTCACCGGAGAGGACGCCCACTGATGACCGGCCCCCGCTTCCGCAACGTCCGCCGCATCGGCCCCGTACAGGTCGCCTCCTACCTCGCCCGTGGCCGCAGCCGCCACCTCGCCGCCTGCACCGCGCCCCGCTGCGACTTCTCCACCGAGTACGACAGCCGCGCCGCCGCCGAACTCGCCGCCCGCACCCACCGCTGCAAGGCCTGACAGGAGACCGCCGCCATGACCGTCCCGCTCTGGTTCGCCGTGCTCGTTGTCGCCGTCCTCGGCATCCAGCTCGCCCGCCCGCCGTGGTGGCTCGTCGCCCTGCTCCTCCTGGGCGGCTACCTCGTCGCCGACAGCGTCCTCGCCCCCGCCGTCGCCGCCCTCCTCAACTGACCGCCCGCAGAAGGGATCACCCACGTGTTCACCCCGAAGTACCCGCCGCAGGACACCGCCCCGGTCCACACCGCCCCGGCTCCGACCGTCTACAGCCCGACCGCGTACAGCCCGGCGGCCTACGCCCCCGCTCCCGTCCCGGCTCCGTACGCCCCGGTCTCCAACCGTCCGACGGTTCAGCTCACCCCCGGAAGCGCGCTCGCCCTCGTCGCCGGTGGCAGCGCCGCTGTTCTGGTCGTCGGCGCGGTCCTGGTCTCCATGCTTCTCGCCGTCGCCGTCACGGCCGCCTCGGTGGCTGTCTGCGCGGTCGTCATCCGCTCCATCCTGCTGAAGGGGAACAAGGCGTGACCGACTCCGCCACCATGGCGGGCCTGGACCCGGCCACCCTCGCCGACGTGCTGAGGCTGGCCGGGGCCCCCGGCTTCGACCGCATCCAAGACCAGATCCGCCGAACCGGCGGCTGCACCGACCCGATCCACCTGCAAGGCACCACCGTCACCCGCGACAAGACCACCGGACAGATCCTCCACACCTACAGCACCGACAGCGAACCCGGCGGCCGACTCCGGATCGCCTGCGGCAACCGCCGCGCGTCCCGCTGCCCTTCCTGCGCCTGGACCTACGCGGGGGACACGTACCACCTCATCCGGGCCGGCCTCGTCGGCGACCCGGCCAAGGGCACCCCGCACACGATCCGCGACCACCCCCGCGTCTTCGCCACCCTCACCGCCCCGTCGTTCGGACCGGTGCACAACCGCCCCGGCAACCGGCCCTGCCGCTGCGGCACCCGCCACCCCGAGGAGGCGTCCGAACTCGGCACGCCCCTCGACCCGGACACGTATGACTACGCGGGCGCGGTGCTGTGGAACAACCACGCATCCGAGCTGTGGCGCTACTTCACGATCTACCTCCGCCGCGAGATTGCCCGCCGGGCCGGCCTCACTCAGAAAGCAGCCCGCGAGTCCTCCCGGGTCTCCTTCGGCAAGGTCGCCGAGTACCAGAAGCGCGGTGCCGTGCACTTCCATGCGGTGATCCGCTTCGACGGTGCCGACGGACCGGACTCCCCGCCCCCGGCCTGGGCCACCCTCGACCTCCTCACCGGCGCGATCCATGCCGCCGCTGCCCGCGTCGCGGTCGGCGTCGCCCCGGCCGGTGACCAGCCTGCCCGAACCCTGCGCTGGGGCACCCAGCTCGACGTACAACCCATCGGCGCGTTCGGCCACGGCGAGGAGATCACCGAACAGGCCGTCGCCTCCTACGTCGCGAAGTACGCCACCAAGGCGGCCGAGACCACCGGCACCGTCGACCGCCGCATCGGCAACAAAGAGGCCCTCGTCATCCTCAACGTCCCCGAGCACCCCCGCCGACTCATCGAAGCCTGCCTCGACCTCCACCCGCTCTACCCGGAACGCAAGCTCCTCGACTGGGCCCACATGCTCGGCTTCCGCGGCCACTTCTCCACCAAGTCCCGTAGCTACTCCACCACCCTCGGCGCCCTCCGGCAGACCCGCGCCGACTACCGAGCAGCCCAGCAACGCGAAGCCCTCGGCCTGCCCGACCCCGACGCCCCGGAGACGACCACGCTGACCCTCGCCCACTGGTCCTACGCCGGTCACGGCCACACCCCCGGCGAATCCTGGCTCGCCGCCACCATCCGCCGGGACATCCAACTCAACCGCGAAACCGCACGTGAAGAACGGCAAGCCGACACGAGGGAGGGCGAGCATGGCTGACCGACTGCTCAATGTGGCTCAGGTCGCCGTACGGCTGGGGACCTGGGAGGAGAGCGGGGAGCGCTTCCCGCGTCGCCTGATCGAAGAGCGCCGGATCGTGTACGTCAAGGTCGGTCGGTATGTCCGCATCCCGGAGAGCGTGGTTGACGCGTTCATCGCGGCCAATACGGTGCAGCCTCGTCGCCGGTCTGCTGCTCGGAAGGTGGCTGCCTGATGGCCGGCAAGCGTCGACAGTTCGGCCGTGTCCGCAAGCTCCCGTCCGGCCGCTACCAGGCCCGTTACGTCGGCCCTGACGGGCTCCTGCGGCCCGCCCCGGACACCTTCGCCACCAAGAGGGACGCCGACGACTGGTTGGCGGACAAACAGACCGAGATGCGGCGCGGCGACTGGCACGACCCGGACGCCGGGAAGGTGCCGTTCAGCGAGTACGCCCACGCGTGGATCAGGGAGCGCGAGTTGGCCACCACCACACGACAGCTCTACGGGTCGCTCCTGCGTAACCATCTCGAACCCACCTTCGGCGCGGTCAACGTCGCCGAGATCTCGCCTCCGCTCGTCCGTCGTTGGCGCGCTGACAAACTCGCCGACGGTACGGGCCCGACCACCGTCGCAAATGCGTACGCCCTGCTGCGCGGGATCATGCGCACGGCCGTGAGTGACCTGCTGATCAGGCGCAACCCGTGCACGATCAAGGGAGCCAGCACGGTGCACACCCCCGAGCGACCCACTGCGACGGTGCAAGAGGTGTACGACCTGGCCGACGCGATCCAACCGCGCTACCGGGCGCTCGTGCTCATGGCCGGCTTCCTCGGTCTCCGCTTCGGTGAGCTGATCGGGCTGCACCGTCGTGACGTCGATCTCGACGGTGGGGCCGTTCGCGTCCGCCGCGCCGTCGCCGAACTGAACAACGGGCAGCGGGAGATCAAGGCACCCAAGAGCGCAGCCGGCAAGCGCACGGTTGCCATTCCGGCCGCGATCCTCCCGGAGATCCGCGCGCATCTCGACCGCTACGCCGAGCACGGTGCCGACGGTCGGGTGTTCGTCGGTGCCAAGGGTGCGACTCCTCGCCGCAACCACTTCAACCGGCTGTGGCGCAAGGCAAGTTCGGATGCGGGCATCAAGGGCCTGCACTTCCATGATCTACGCCACACGGGCAACACCCTCGCCGCGTCGACCGGGGCGAGCACGCGTGAGCTGATGGCGCGCATGGGTCACAGCAGCGCGCGCGCCGCGTTGATCTATCAGCACGCGAGCGCCGACCGTGACCGGCTGATCGCCGATGCCGTGAGCGGGCTCGTCAACAAGGGGCGCAAGAAGGCTCGGAAAGCCAAGAAAAAGCAAGATCCAAAGCCCAAGGGGCACGCGGGGGACACGACGGACTGAACACAGCCCCCGAAAACGATCAGGGCCAGGCGGAGAATTTACTCTCTGACCTGGCCCTGAGTCGTACAGAGCGGGCGACGGGAATCGAACCCGCGTAGCTAGTTTGGAAGACTAGGGCTCTACCATTGAGCTACGCCCGCACAGGGCGCGCCGCAGGTCAGCCGACCGCGGCACTGCAGGCATCGTAGCGGGTCGGCGCCCTGTGTCGCACACCCCGTTTCCCGGCCCCGCCGCGGCCCGCCGCGACGCTCGGCAAAAGCGGCGGTCAGACGGCCTGCGGGCATGTACCCTACGTGTCGCACCAGACGGGGTGTGGCGCAGCTTGGTAGCGCGTCCGCTTTGGGAGCGGAAGGCCGTGGGTTCAAATCCCGCCACCCCGACCACCGACCGACACACCTGCGCGGTCACCTCGCTTGATCGCCTTTGGGGCGTGTCCTCGCTGCCGTTACTATGCAAGCTGCACGCCCGTATGTCCTCATCCACTGAAGTCTCCGGGCGGCGAAATCCGCCGGGCCGGTCTGGCTCCGGCAGAACCCAAGAAGTCAGCCCCCAAGGAGACCGAACCGTGAAGAGCGCCGTGGAGACCCTGAACCCGACTCGGGTTCGGCTCAGCATCGAGGTGCCCTTCGAGGAGCTCAAGGACAGCCTCGACGCGGCGTACAAGAAGATCAACCAGCAGGTCACGGTGAAGGGCTTCCGTAAGGGCAAGATCCCCGCCCGGGTCATCGACCAGCGGTTCGGCCGCGGTGCCGTGCTGGAGGAGGCCGTCAACGACGCGCTGCCGAAGTTCTACACCGAGGCGGTCAACGAGGCCGAGATCGACGTCCTCGGCCAGCCCGAGGTCGACATCACGGAGCTGAAGGACGGCGAGACGCTGAACTTCACCGCCGAGGTCGACGTCCGTCCCGCCCTGGAGCTCCCCGAGGACTTCTCCTCCATCGAGGTCGAGGTCGACGCCGTCGAGGTGACGGACGAGGACATCGACAAGTCCGTCGAGCAGCTCCGCGAGCGCTTCGCCTCGACCTCCCCGGTCGAGCGCGCCGCCGAGGACGGCGACGTCGTGACCGTCGACCTGGAGGCCAAGGTCGACGGCGAGGTCCTGGAGGACGGCGTCGCCAGCGGCGTCTCCTACACCATCGGCTCCGGCGAGCTGCTGGAAGGCATCGACGACGCCGTGAAGGGCCTGGAGGCCGGTGGCGAGGCCACCTTCACCTCCGAGCTCAAGGGCGGCTCGGCGGCCGGTAAGGAGGCCGAGGTCACCGTCAAGGTCACCCAGGTCGCCGCCCGTGAGCTTCCCGAGCTGGACGACGAGTTCGCGCAGCTCGCCTCCGAGTTCGACACCCTCGACGAGCTGAAGGCGGACAGCCGCAAGCGCCTCGAGAACATGAAGCAGTACGACCAGGCCACGCAGGCCCAGGAGCGCGTCCTGGAGAAGCTGCTGGAGCTCGTCGAGGTGCCCGTCCCCGAGAAGCTGCTCGAGGACGAGATCAACACCCGCAAGCACAACCTGGAGCACCACCAGCTCGGCCAGATGGGCCTCGACCTCGACAAGTACCTGGAGATCCAGGGCAAGACCGCCGAGGAGTTCGAGACCGAGACCCGTGAGGCCGCGGTCAAGGGCATCAAGACCCAGTTCGTGCTCGACGAGCTCGTCAAGCGCGAGAAGCTGAACGTCAACCAGGAGGAGCTCACCGAGCACCTCATGCGCCGTGCCGCCTCCTCCGGCATGTCGCCGGACCAGTTCGCCCAGGCGGTCGTCGAGGGCGGCCAGGTTCCGCTTCTGGTCGGCGAGGTCGCCCGCGGTAAGGCTCTGGCCACGGTCGTCGAGTCCGCCACGGTGAAGGACACCAACGGCGAGGTCATCGACCTGGACGACGAGGAAGAGGCCGAGGCCGCCACCGAGACGGTCGAGGCCGTCGAGGGCGCCGGCGAGCCCGAGGAGAAGCCCGAGGCCTGAGCGGCCTCGCGTCACTTCTGAGGCGGATGCGACGTAGACACGAGGGGCCCTGGGGCGGGATTCGCCCCGGGGCCCTTCTGCCGTACGTCGGGACGGTCCACCCCGGGGCGCGGGGATCACGCTGCGTCCCCGGCGACTACGCCCCCGGCGAACACCCCTCTCTCCGGGATTCCCCGAAGGGACCCGCGCGTTAGGGTCCATGAGTACGAGGGCAGGGGAGTCCCCGTTGCCCCCGGCAGTACACGTGAGACGGCCCGGCGCCGTCGTAAGACGAGCAGGTGGATACGTGACGAATCTGATGCCCACAGCCGCCGGCGACCCTATCGGTGGTGGCCTCGGCGACCAGGTCTACAACCGGCTGCTCGGCGAGCGGATCATCTTCCTCGGCCAGGCGGTCGACGATGACATCGCCAACAAGATCACCGCACAGCTGCTGCTCCTTGCCTCCGACCCGGACAAGGACATCTACCTCTACATCAACAGCCCCGGCGGATCGATCACGGCCGGCATGGCGATCTACGACACCATGCAGTACATCAAGAACGACGTGGTGACCATCGCCATGGGCATGGCGGCCTCCATGGGCCAGTTCCTGCTCAGCGCGGGCACCCCCGGCAAGCGCTTCGCGCTGCCGAACGCCGAGATCCTGATCCACCAGCCCTCGGCCGGCCTCGCCGGCTCCGCGTCGGACATCAAGATCCACGCCGAGCGGCTGCTGCACACCAAGAAGCGGATGGCGGAGCTGACCGCCTTCCACACCGGCCAGACGGTGGAGCAGGTCACCATCGACTCGGACCGCGACCGCTGGTTCGACCCGATCGAGGCCAAGGAGTACGGCCTGATCGACGACATCATGCCCACCGCGGCCGGCATGCCGGGCGGCGGCGGTACCGGGGCGGCCTGAGGGCCGCTGACGGCAGCAGGGCCGCCCAGGGCGCTCCCCGGAGCCCCTTGAGCCCCTTCCGAAGCCGGAATCCGAAAGCCCAGGAGCCCCGGGGGTCCCAAAGCCCCAGAAGCCCAGGCGTCCGGAAATCCCAGGAGTCCGGAAGCCCAGGCGCCTCGGGAGTCCGAAAGCCCCAGGAGCCCCAGGAGCCCCAGGAGTTCCAGGAGCCCAGGAGTCCGGAGGTCCCAGGACTCCAGAAGCTCAAGGGGTTCCAGGAGCCTCCGAGACGCTGGGCCCCCCGGGCTCCAGGAAGCCTCTCGGGCCCTCCTGGAGGCCCCAGGAGCCCTCAGGCCCCCTGGGGCCACCCCGGGGCCTCGGAAGCCGTCAGCGCCCCGTCCAGCCCCTCCAGCCCACCGCCTCAAGCCCTCTCTCCAGGAGACACCGTGAACGACTTCCCCGGCAGCGGCCCCTACGCCCGCACCGAGGCCGAATACACCGGCCCCCGCGCCGAGTCCCGCTACGTCATCCCGCGCTTCGTCGAGCGCACCTCCCAGGGCGTGCGCGAGTACGACCCGTACGCGAAGCTCTTCGAGGAGCGCGTGATCTTCCTGGGCGTGCAGATCGACGACGCCTCCGCCAACGACGTCATGGCGCAGCTGCTGTGCCTGGAGTCGATGGACCCCGACCGGGACATCTCGGTCTACATCAACAGCCCCGGCGGCTCCTTCACGGCGCTGACCGCGATCTACGACACGATGCAGTTCGTGAAGCCCGACATCCAGACGGTCTGCATGGGCCAGGCGGCCTCCGCCGCCGCGATCCTGCTGGCCGCCGGTACGCCGGGCAAGCGCATGGCGCTGCCGAACGCGCGCGTGCTGATCCACCAGCCGTACAGCGAGACCGGCCGCGGTCAGGTCTCCGACCTGGAGATCGCCGCCAACGAAATCCTCCGGATGCGCGCGCAGCTGGAGGAGATGCTGGCCAAGCACTCCACCACGCCGATCGAGAAGATCCGCGAGGACATCGAGCGCGACAAGATCCTCACGGCCGAGGACGCGCTGTCGTACGGCCTGATCGACCAGATCATCTCCACCCGGAAGATGAACAACAACTCTCTGCGTTGACGCCCGGGCTCGTCCCGTTCGGACCCCCCTCGGCACGGTGTGACACGGTCCACGTCGCAGTGAACCGTGCCAAGGGGGACCCGAACGGGGGCCCAGGCAAGGTACCGTCGGAATAAGGCAGCACCAGGAGCCGCTGGATTCGAAAGCGTCCAGGCGTCTCCCAGGCGAAGGGGAAGCACACCGTGGCACGCATCGGTGACGGCGGCGATCTGCTCAAGTGCTCGTTCTGCGGCAAGAGCCAGAAGCAGGTCAAGAAGCTCATCGCAGGGCCCGGTGTGTACATCTGCGACGAGTGCATCGATCTCTGCAACGAGATCATCGAGGAAGAGCTCGCGGAGACGAGCGAGGTCCGCTGGGAGGAACTCCCGAAGCCGCGCGAGATCTACGAGTTCCTCGAGGGCTACGTGGTGGGCCAGGAGCCCGCCAAGAAGGCCCTGTCGGTCGCGGTGTACAACCACTACAAGCGCGTCCAGGCCGGTGAGAACGGCGGCGCCCAGGGCCGCGACGACGCCATCGAGTTGGCGAAGTCCAACATCCTCCTGCTCGGCCCCACGGGCTCGGGCAAGACGCTCCTCGCCCAGACCCTGGCGCGCATGCTGAACGTTCCGTTCGCCATCGCCGACGCCACGGCGCTGACCGAGGCGGGGTACGTCGGCGAGGACGTCGAGAACATCCTGCTGAAGCTGATCCAGGCCGCGGACTACGACGTCAAGAAGGCCGAGACCGGGATCATCTACATCGACGAGATCGACAAGGTCGCGAGGAAGAGCGAAAACCCCTCCATCACGCGCGACGTGTCGGGCGAGGGCGTTCAGCAGGCCCTGCTGAAGATCCTGGAAGGCACCACGGCCTCGGTTCCGCCGCAGGGCGGCCGCAAGCACCCGCACCAGGAGTTCATCCAGATCGACACGACGAACGTGCTGTTCATCGTGGGCGGCGCCTTCGCGGGCCTGGAGAAGATCATCGAGACCCGGGCCGGCGCCAAGGGCATCGGCTTCGGTGCGACGATCCGTTCCAAGCGCGAGCTGGAGTCCAAGGACCAGTTCGAGGCCGTCATGCCCGAGGACCTCGTCAAGTTCGGCATGATCCCGGAGTTCATCGGCCGTCTGCCGGTCATCACCTCGGTCCACAACCTGGACCGCGAGGCGCTCCTGCAGATCCTGATCGAGCCGCGCAACGCGCTGGTGAAGCAGTACCAGCGGCTCTTCGAACTCGACGGCGTGGAGCTGGACTTCGAGCGTGAGGCCCTGGAGGCCATCGCCGACCAGGCCATCCTCCGCCAGACCGGCGCCCGTGGCCTGCGCGCCATCATGGAGGAGGTCCTCCAGGCGGTCATGTACGAGGTCCCGTCCCGCAAGGACGTGGCACGCGTCGTCATCACCGCGGACGTCGTCCTGTCCAACGTCAACCCGACCCTGATCCCCCGCGACGCCCGCGGCGGCCGCGGCCCGGGGGAGCAGAAGACCGCCTGATCCACCCCGCGTACGCCGAAGGGGCCCCGGTCAACCGACCGGGGCCCCTTCGGCGTTGAGGCGGCAGCGGACCGTCAGGCCTTGACGCGGACCTCGTTGCGCAGCTTCGTGGTGATGTCGATCGCGACGTCCTTGGTGATGCCCTTCGTGACGTCACCCGGCGAGACCATGGCGATGGTGCTGTAGTCGGCCCACGCGCAGAACCAGTCGGTCTTCTCCTGCTTGGTGGCCTTGTTGGTGCCCTTGGCCGCCTGGCACTTCATGACCGCGCCGTCGAGGTCGACCTCCTCCGGCTCGCCGACCAGCTTGGCGTCCGAGGCGGTGCTGCTGCTGCCGGAGGAGCTCTTCTCGGACGACGCCTTGAAGTTGGCGAAGAACGCGTCGAGCGCCTTCTCGGGGTCGGCGATGGTTCCGTAGGCGCCGGCGTAGGTGATGCCCTTGGCCGTCGCGAGCTCGGATGCGTCGGGAGCGGTGCTCGGGTCGTTGGGGTCGTACCCGCTCAGGTCCGCCGTCGAGTAGACGCCGATCACGCTCTTGCCGTTCTTGACGCCGCTCTTCTCCAGGTCGGCGGCCGAGTCGTCGCTCGCACCCGCACCTTCCTTGGAGGCCCGCTTGTAGTCGGTGAGGACGGTCGCCGGGGTGTCCAGCTTGTGGGCGCCGTCGTCCTTCAGGCCGCCTGCGCCGCCGCCCCCGCCGATCACGAAGTACGCGCCCACGCCGATCGCCGCCACGACCGCGACCGCGCCGACGATGACGGCCGCCTTCTTGCCCCCGCCGCCGCTCGGCGCCGGGGGCTGCGGGACGCCGTAGGGAGGCTGGCCGTACGGCGGCTGCTGCCCGTAGGGCGGGGTCGGGGGCTGGCCGTACGGCGGCTGCTGGCCGTAGGGAGGGGTCTGCGGGGGGACGCCCTGCGGGGGCTGTTGCGGGTAGCCGTAGCCGGGTTGCGGGGCGGGCGGCTGCTGGGGGTAGCCGTAGCCGGGCTGGGGCGCCTGCGGCGGCTGGCCGTACGGACCGGGCTGGCCGTACGGTCCGGGCTGCTGGGGCTGCCCGCCGTACGGGCCCGGCTGGTTGTGACTCATCTCTGGGTTCCCCTCCAGATGCTTATGTGATTTTCACATCCTGGCTCAAAGCCAACACCTGCACGGCAGCGGGGGCCCGACCGTTACACGGCAAACACGTTTCGGGACGGCCCGGTGACACCCCTAAACTGGGCCCGTGACCGAGAACGCTCAGCAGCAGCCACCAGCGCCCCCCATCGAACTGCCGACCCAGTACGCGCCGGCCGACGTAGAGGGGCCGCTGTACGAGCGCTGGGTAGAGCGCGGTTACTTCGAGGCCGACGCGAAGAGCGACAAGCCTCCGTACACGATCGTCATCCCGCCGCCGAACGTCACGGGCAGCCTGCACCTGGGCCACGCCTTCGAGCACACGCTCATCGACGCCCTCACGCGCCGCAAGCGCATGCAGGGCCACGAGACGCTGTGGCAGCCCGGCATGGACCACGCGGGCATCGCCACACAGAACGTCGTCGAGCGTGAACTGGGCAAGGAGGGCAAGTCCCGGCACGACCTCGGCCGTGAGGCGTTCGTCGAGCGCGTCTGGCAGTGGAAGGGCGAGTCCGGCGGCCAGATCAGCGGCCAGATGCGCCGCCTCGGCGACGGCGTCGCCTGGTCGCGCGAGCGCTTCACCATGGACGAGGGCCTCTCCCAGGCTGTCCAGACCATCTTCAAGCGGCTCTACGACGACGAGCTGATCTACCGCGCCGAGCGCATCATCAACTGGTGTCCGCGCTGTCTGACCGCGATCTCCGACATCGAGGTCGAGTACCAGGACGACGACGGCGAGCTCGTCTCCATGAAGTACGGCGAGGGCGACGACACCATCGTCGTCGCCACCACGCGCGCGGAGACGATGCTCGGCGACACGGCCGTCGCCGTCCACCCCGACGACGAGCGCTACAAGCACCTCGTCGGCAAGGAGATCCGGCTCCCGCTGACCGACCGCTTCATCCCGGTCGTCGCCGACACGCACGTCGACCCCGAGTTCGGCACGGGCGCCGTCAAGGTGACCCCGGCGCACGACCCGAACGACTTCGAGATCGGTCAGCGCCACAACCTGCCGTCCCTCACGATCATGGACGAGCACGCCGTCATCACGGCCCACGGCCCCTTCCAGGGCCTGGACCGCCTGGAGGCCCGCTCCGCCATCGTCGCCGCCCTGCGCGCCGACGGCCGGATCGTCGCCGAGAAGCGGCCCTACGTCCACTCCGTCGGCCACTGCTCGCGCTGCAAGACCACCATCGAGCCGCGCCTGTCCATGCAGTGGTGGGTCAAGGTCGGCCCGCTCGCGAAGGCCGCCGGCGACGCCGTCCGCGACGGCCGGGTCAAGATCCACCCGCAGGAGATGGAGAAGCGGTACTTCGACTGGGTCGACAACCTCCACGACTGGTGCATCTCACGGCAGTTGTGGTGGGGACACCGCATCCCGGTCTGGTACGGCCCGAACGGCGAGGTCGTCTGCGTCGGCCCCGACGACGAGGCCCCGACCGGCGAGGGCTGGCGTCAGGACACCGACGTCCTCGACACCTGGTTCTCCTCCGGCCTGTGGCCGTTCTCCACGCTCGGCTGGCCCGAACAGACCGAGTCGCTGGCGAAGTTCTATCCGAACTCCGTCCTGGTCACCGGCTACGACATCCTCTTCTTC
Organism: Streptomyces sp. NPDC031474; assembly: GCF_055581185.1. NCBI lineage: Bacteria > Bacillati > Actinomycetota > Actinomycetes > Kitasatosporales > Streptomycetaceae > Streptomyces > Streptomyces sp. NPDC031474. Next base: position 32,161 of record NZ_JBVIJX010000023.1, on the reverse strand, counting down.
TGGGTCGCCCGGATGATGATGTTCGGCCTCTACGCGATGGACGGCACCCCGCCGTTCCACACCATCGCCCTGCACGGCATGGTCCGCGACCAGTTCGGCAAGAAGATGTCGAAGTCCTTCGGCAACGCGGTCAACCCGCTGGACTGGATGGACAAGTACGGCTCCGACGCGCTCCGGTTCACCCTGGCCCGTGGCGCCAACCCCGGCGTCGACGTCCCGATCGGCGAGGACTGGGTCCAGGGATCCCGCAACTTCGCCAACAAGATCTGGAACGCCACGCGCTTCGCGCTGATGAACGGCGCCACGGTCGACGGCCCGCTGCCGGACGCCTCGAAGATGTCGGCGACCGACCGCTGGATCCTCTCCCGTCTCAACTCCGTCGTCGCCGAAGTCGACGCGCTCTACGAGGACTACCAGTTCGCGAAGCTCTCCGACGCGCTGTTCCACTTCGCCTGGGACGAGGTCTTCGACTGGTACGTCGAGCTGTCCAAGACGACGTTCATGGCGGGCGGCGAGCCGGCCGAGGTCAGCAAGCGCGTCCTCGGCGAGGTCCTCGACGTCACCCTGAAGCTGCTGCACCCGATCGTCCCGTTCGTCACGGAGACCCTCTGGACGACGCTGACCGGCGGCGAGTCCGTCGTCATCGCGGAGTGGCCGAAGGACAGTGGCTTCCGGGACGCGGGCGCCGAGCGGGAGATCGAGAGCCTCCAGTCGGTGATCACCGAGGTCCGCCGCTTCCGCGCCGACCAGGGTCTGCAGCCGGGTCAGCGGGTCCCGGCCCGCCTCACGCTGGACGGCACGCCGTTCGCCGCGCACGAGGCCGCCGTCCGCCAGCTCCTGCGCCTCCAGCCGGAGGGTGAGAGCTTCTCGGCGACGGCGACCCTGCCGGTCGCGGGCGCCACGGTCGCGCTGGACCTGTCCGGCACGATCGACGTGGCCGCCGAGCGCAAGCGCCTCGCCAAGGACCTGGCCGCCGCCGAGAAGGAGAAGGCCCAGGCGAACGCCAAGCTGGGCAACGAGGCGTTCCTCGCGAAGGCCCCGGACCAGGTGGTCGACAAGATCCGCACCCGCCTCGCCAAGGCGGACGAGGACATCGCCCGCATCCAGACCCAGCTGGAGCGCCTGCCCGAGGCGTAACCACCAGCGCGTAGGCGAAGGCCCCCGGAACCAGCACGGCTGCCCATACGGCCGGTACGGTTCCGGGGGCCTTCGCCCGCGTCTGTCAGTGGCCGTCCGTAGACTGGTCCTGTGACTGAAAGCGACCCCTTCGACGAGATCGTCGCCGCCGAGACCGACCGCGACCCGGACCTCGCGGTCATCGAGGCAGGCAGCCGCACCCTCCGTACCCAGGGCGGCGCGCCGCAGGCCGACGTGCCGGGGCGTCCCGAGGACCCCGAGATCGACAAGGCCCTGCGCGAGGTCGAGGCGGAGCTTGCCACCCGCTGGGGCGAGACCAAGCTGGAGCCGTCCGTCGCCCGCATCGCCGCGCTGATGGACGTGCTGGGGGACCCGCAGCGCTCGTACCCCTCGATCCACATCACGGGGACGAACGGCAAGACGTCCACGGCCCGCATGATCGAGGCCCTGCTCGGCGCCTTCGAGCTGCGCACCGGCCGGTACACGAGCCCTCACGTCCAGTCGATCACCGAGCGGATCAGCCTCGACGGCGCCCCGATCTCCGCCGAGCGGTTCATCGAGACGTACCAGGACATCAAGCCGTACATCGACATGGTCGACGGACAGCAGGAGTACCGGCTGTCCTTCTTCGAGGTGCTCACAGGCATGGCGTACGCCGCGTTCGCGGACGCGCCCGTCGACGTCGCCGTCGTCGAAGTGGGGATGGGCGGCTCGTGGGACGCGACGAACGTCATCGACGGTGATGTCGCCGTCGTCACGCCCATCGACCTGGACCACACCGACCGGCTCGGGGAGACGCCCGCCGCGATCGCCGCCGAGAAGGGCGGGATCATCAAGCAGGACGCGACGGTCATCCTGGCCCAGCAGCCCGTCGACGCGGCCCAGGTGCTGCTGAAGAAGGCCGTCGAGGTGGATGCGACCGTGGCCCGGGAAGGGCTGGAGTTCGGGGTCGTCGCCCGGCAGGTCGCCGTCGGCGGGCAGCTGGTCACCCTGCGCGGGCTGGGCGGCGAGTACCCCGAGGTGTATCTGCCGCTGCACGGCCCCTACCAGGCGCACAACGCGGCCGTCGCGCTCGCCGCCGTCGAGGCGTTCTTCGGCGTCGGCTCCCAGCGGCCCGAGCCGCTCGACATCGACACGGTCCGCAAGGCCTTCGCGGCCGTCTCCTCACCGGGCCGCCTCGAAGTCGTACGGCGCTCCCCGACGATCGTCCTGGACGCCGCGCACAACCCGGCCGGCGCCCGTGCCACCGCCGAGGCAGTCGGCGAGGCCTTCGACTTCAGCAGACTGATCGGCGTGGTCGGGGCCAGCGGCGACAAGAACGTACGGGGCCTGCTGGAGGCCTTCGAGCCGATCTTCGCAGAGGTCGTCGTCACCCAGAACACCAGCCACCGCGCCATGGACGCCGACGAGCTGGCGGCGATCGCCGTCGAGGTGTTCGGCGACGACCGCGTGCAGGTCGAACCGCGGCTGCCCGACGCGCTGGAGGCGGCGATCACGCTCGCCGAGGAGGAGGGCGAGTTCGCCGGCGGCGGCGTGCTGGTCACCGGGTCCGTCATCACCGTCGGCGAGGCCCGACTGCTTCTCGGGAAGGGCTGAGGTCCCGCCATGCGAACGCTCTGCTCCTCGACCCTGATCGGCGAGTTCTTCATCATCGGCTTCGCCGGTCTGGTCGCCATGAAGGACGCCGACCTGTCCACGTCCACGGTGTGGACGGTCTGCGGCATCGCCATGCTCTTCAGCGTGCTGCTGTGCGGCGTGGTCACCCGGCCCGGCGGCGTCGCCCTCGGCTGGGCGCTGCAGATCGCCCTCGTCGCCTCCGGCTTCTTCGTCCCGATCATGTTCTTCATGGGGGTGCTGTTCGGAGCCCTGTGGTGGGCGTCCGTGCACTTCGGCAGAAAGATCGACGAGGCCAAGGCCCGCTTCGCCGCGCAAGCCGCAGCAAGCTCTCCGGATACTGCTGACGCTGCGTAACAGGCACCGGGACACGCCCTGTAACCTCATCCCACCGCACACACCGGCCGTACGAACCGGCTGTGGAATCCGGCCGTAGAAGGAGTCACCTCGTGAGCCAGCGCACCCTCGTCCTGCTCAAGCCCGACGCCGTCCGTCGTGGCCTGACCGGCGAGATCATCAGCCGTATCGAGCGCAAGGCCGGCTGGCAGATCACCGCGCTGGAGCTGCGCACCCTGGACCAGGACACGCTGGAGCAGCACTACGGCGAGCACAAGGGCAAGCCGTTCTACGAGCCGCTGGTGGAGTTCATGGCCTCCGGCCCGGTCGTCGCGCTGATCGTCGAGGGCGAGCGGGTCATCGAGGGCGTGCGCGCGCTCGCCGGTCCGACCGACCCGATCGCCGCCGCCCCCGGCTCCATCCGCGGCGACTACGGCGTGATCGTCCGCGAGAACCTGATCCACGCCTCCGACTCCGAGGAGTCCGCCGAGCGCGAGGTGAAGATCTTCTTCCCCGGTCGCGTCTGACACCGACCGCGGCCGAGTGGCCCAACTGGCCCAACTGGCGGAGCGGCGGAAGCGGCTGAAACGGGCGATCGAGGGAACGCGAGCCCCCGAACGCCCGTCTCCAGAAGCGAACCCACACAGCATCTGCAAACAATGGCGGAGACCGCTCCGCAGTGTTCGTGCAGGCGCGTTTACGATGGAAGCCTTCACGTCACAGCACCCACCACGCCGACCTGAAAAGCCCTCAAAGCTCATGGAAGGCCAGTCGAATCCTGATGGGGAACTCAATGTCGTTCATCGGCCGTGACATGGCTGTCGACCTCGGGACCGCCAACACGCTGGTGTACGTCAGGGGTCGCGGGATCGTACTCAACGAGCCGTCCGTCGTCGCGATCAACACCAACACCGGTGGCATCCTCGCGGTCGGCGCCGAAGCGAAGAAGATGATCGGACGCACCCCCGGCAACATCGTTGCCGTGCGTCCGCTGAAGGACGGCGTGATCGCCGACTTCGAGATCACCGAGCGGATGCTCCGCTACTTCATCCTGAAGATCCACAAGCGGCGGTATCTGGCTCGGCCGCGGGTCGTCGTCTGCGTGCCCTCGGGCATCACGGGCGTCGAGCGCCGCGCCGTCATCGAGGCGTCGACCCAGGCCGGTGCCCGTCAGGTGCACATCATCGAGGAGCCCATGGCCGCGGCCATCGGCTCCGGCCTGCCGGTCCACGAGGCCACGGGCAACATGGTGGTGGACATCGGCGGCGGCACCACGGAGGTCGCGGTCATCTCGCTCGGCGGCATCGTCACCGCCCAGTCCATCCGTGTCGCGGGCGACGAACTGGACAACGCGATCATCCAGCACATCAAGAAGGAGTACAGCCTCCTCCTCGGTGAGCGGACCGCCGAACAGATCAAGATCACGATCGGTTCGGCGTACGACCTCGACGACGACCAGCACACCGAAATCCGCGGCCGGGACCTCGTCTCCGGCCTGCCCAAGACCGTCGTCATCTCGGCCGCCGAGGTGCGCAAGGCGATCGAGGAGCCGGTCAACGCGATCGTGGACGCCGTGAAGACCACGCTCGACAAGTGCCCGCCGGAGCTGTCCGGCGACATCATGGACCGCGGAATCGTTCTGACCGGCGGCGGAGCCCTGCTGCGCGGTCTGGACGAGCGGCTGCGCCGGGAGACCGGCATGCCCATCCACATCGCCGAGGACCCGCTGGACAGCGTGGCGCTCGGCTCCGGAAAGTGCGTCGAGGAGTTCGAGGCGTTGCAGCAGGTTCTGGACGCCGCGCCCCGCAGATGACGTAACGCTTCGATTCCGCCGTACGGGATGATCTCCTCTCGTGCGGCGGATCGTTGATATCGAGGCATAAGCTCCCACAAAGCGCCCTTGGTCATCTTGGCCCGGGGCTACCCGAATTCCTGGTTTTTCTCTCGAGGAAGGGCACGGCCGCCGCACGTGAGGGACACACGAGAGAGCCGGCTGCTCCTGGTGCTGCTGATCGCCATCGCGTTCGCGCTGATCACGGTGGACATCCGTGGCGGGCAGGACTCCCCGGTCGACGGTGCCCGGCAGGCCGCGGCCGCGGTCTTCGGTCCGATCGAGGACGGTGTGTCGTCGGCGGTGGATCCCGTCGGCAACGCCGTCTCCGCCGTCCGTGACTCCGGCGAACGCCATGACCGGCTCTCCGAGCTGGAGAAGGAGAACGCGGCCCTCAAGGCGAAACTCGGCAGCGACGACCGCAACCGCAGCCGCCTCGCGCAGCTCGACAAGATGCTGAAGATCGCCGGCGCGGGCCAGTACGGCATCAAGGGCGCCGAGGTCATCGCGATAGGAGCGGCCCAGGGCTTCTCCTGGACCATCACCATCGACGTCGGCGCGAACGACGGCGTCAAACGCGACATGACGGTCCTCAACGGCGACGGGCTGGTCGGACGGGTCACCACCGTCGGGCCCGACACCGCGACCGTGCTCCTCGCCTCCGACCCCGACTTCACCGTCGGCACCCGTATGGAAGCGTCCGACGAGCTCGGCTTCGCGTCCGGGCAGGGCGACCGGCCGCTGCGCGTGGAACTCCTCAACGGCAAGGCCGACGTGAAGAAGGGCGACCGGCTGGTCACCTTCGGCTCGCAGGCCGACAAGCCCTTCGTGCCCGGCGTCCCCGTCGGCGTCGTCTCCCGCGTCGACCCCTCCGGCGGCGACCTCACCCGCACCCTCTACGTCACGCCGTACGTCAGCTTCACCAAGCTCGACATCGTCGGCGTCGTCGTCCAGGCCCCGAAGAAGGACCCGCGCGACACCGTGCTCCCCTCGAAGCCCAAACCGGTTCCCACGCCGACGGTGACCGTCACGGTCACTCCGAGCGCGAACGCACCCGTAGACGGCCAGCAGCAGTAGGAGCTGACAACCCCCATGCGCGTCAACCGGATCCTGCTCTCCGTCCCGCTGGTCGTCGTCGCCCTGGTGATCCAGGTGAGCGTCCTCGCCCGCCTCCACCTCCCCGGCGCCGTCCCCGACCTCCTCCTGCTCACCGTCCTGGGCCTCGCCATGGTCTACGGCCATGTCGGCGGCGCCCTCATCGGCTTCGGCGCCGGTCTGCTGGCCGACCTCGCGCCGCCCGCCGACCACGCCGCCGGGCGCTACGCCCTGGTGCTGTGTGTGATCGGCTACCTCGCCGGGCTCATCAAGCCCGAGACCGGCCAGATCAAGTCGGCCACCGGCCCGATGGTCGTGGTCGTCGGCGCCGCGATCGGCTCCACCCTGCTGTACGCGGGGGTCGGCGCCCTCGTCGGTGACACCGCCGCCCGCCATGTCGGCCTCACCGGACTGCTGTTCACGGCCGCCCTGTACGACCTGCTGCTCGCCCCGTTCGTGGTCCCGGCGATCATGTTCCTGGCGCGGCGCGCCGACAACGATCCGCTCGCGGAGACCAACTCCGCCAAGAGCCCGGACATCTCCTCCGGCTGGCTCTCCTCCGGGACGGGTCTGAGGATCGGCGGCCAGCGCGGCGGCCTGAAGCTGAAGGCGGCCAAGTCGCGGGCGACCCGGGCGGGGCGCATCAAGGGGGTCAAGCGGCTGTGAGCGCGGGCGAGTTCGCTTCAAGGTTCACCCGAACGGGGAAGTTCGGGGGGAACGCGGCCTCACAGGCCGGTCGTTCATCATGCGTACGCACGCACAGCCGCACACACAGCCGTACGCACAGCCGTACGCACAGCCGTACGCACAGCCGTACGCACAGCCGTACGTGTGGCCGTACGCACGTCATGTCCGCACACGCGTCCGCGCACTGAGAGGGGGAGGCAGCCGCAGTGACCAACATTCCCGAGACCGGTCGGACACCACGGGTCCAGATCCGGCTCGTCGTGATCCAGATCCTCGTCCTCTCCCTGCTCGGCACCCTCGGCGGCCGCCTGTGGTACCTGCAGATCCGGGAGGGCGCGGCATACGCCAAGGAGGCCTCCGGCAACCACGTCCAGCAGGTCGTCGAGCCCGCCGTGCGCGGCTCGATCCTGGACGCGCGAGGTGTGCCGCTCGCCGACAACGAGACACGGCTGGTGGTCTCCGCCTCGCGCACGGACCTGTTGAAGCAGCCGGACGACGGCAAGGCGGTCCTCACCAAGCTCGCCGGCGTCCTCGGCATGAAGCCCGCAGACATAATGCTGAAGGTGCGGCTGTGCGACGCGAAGACCCCGCAACCGTGTTGGAACGGCTCGCCCTACCAGCCGATCCCCATCACCGACGAGGCCACCGCCAAGCAGGCCCTGCAGATCCGTGAGCGCGCCGAGGACTTCCCCGGCATCACCGCCGAGCCCGAGGCCGTGCGCCGTTACGCCGCTCCCGGCAAGGCCAACACCGCCCAGGTCCTCGGTTATCTCTCCCCGGTCACGGACGAGGAGATCACCAAGGCCCAGGACACCGACTCGCCGTTCCTGCGCTCCGACCAGGTCGGCCGCTCCGGCCTGGAGCGCCAGTACGACAAGGAACTGCGCGGCAAGGCGGGCGTCACCCGCTACGAGGTCGACAACCTCGGCCGTGTCATCGGCCAGGCCGAGGCGGACGCGGCTCAGCCCGGCTCCAACCTCGTCACGAGCATAGACGCCCGGGTCCAGCGGGTCGCCGAGTACGAGCTGAACAACGCGATGAAGATCGCCCGCACCCAGTTCGACAAGATCACCGGCGAGAACTACAAGGCCGACTCCGGAGCGGTCGTGGTGATGGAGGCCAAGACCGGCCGGGTCGTCGCCATGGCGTCCGCCCCGACCTACGACCCCAACGCCTGGGTCGGCGGGATCTCCGCCAAGGACTACAAGAAGCTCACCGGGAAGAACTCCGACTACCCGCTGCTGAACCGGGCCATACAGGGTCAGTCCGCGCCTGGTTCGACGTTCAAGGTGGTCTCCACGGCCGCCGCGGTCGAGGCGGGCTACGAGTGGGACGGCGGCTACCCGTGCACCAGTTCGTACTCGGTGGGCGGCCAGGTCTTCAAGAACTTCGAGGGGGAGAGCTTCGGCCCCATCTCGCTCGGCCGGGCCCTGGAGGTGTCCTGCGACACCGTCTTCTACGGTCTCGCCGACCGGGAGTGGAAGAAGGACGGCGGCATCAACCCCAAGAAGGGTGAGCCCAAGGACTTCTTCTACAAGGCCGCCCACCAGTTCGGCCTCGGCAAGGAGACCGGCCTGGACCTCCCCAACGAGGTCACCGGCCGCGTCCCGGACCGCCAGTGGAAGGAGTCCTACTGGAAGGCCAACAAGGACTCCTGGTGCAAGTCCGGCAAGAAGGACGGCAGTTACGTCGAGAAGATCGCCTACGAGAACTGCCTCGAGGGCAACAAGATGCGCGAGGGCGACTCGATCAACTACTCCATCGGCCAGGGCGACACCCTCGTCACGCCGATCCAGGAGGCGGTGATCTACGGGGCGCTCGCCAACGGCGGCACGATGTACACCCCGACCATCGGCAAGGCGATCGTCAGTGCCGACGGCAAGTCCGTCCAGGAGATCAAGCCCAAGGCCAAGGGCAGGCTGCCGGTCGACCAGGCGACGATCAAGGGCATGGACGCCGCCCTCGAGGGCGTGGTCACCCGCGGTACCGCCGCCTGGAAGTTCGGCGGCTGGCCGCAGGACGAGATCCCGCTGCACGCCAAGACCGGTACCGCGGAGGTCTACGGCAAGCAGACGACGTCCTGGCTCGCCACCTACAGCAAGGACTACACGGTCGTCATGACGATCGCTCAGGCCGGTACCGGTTCGGGCGCCTCCGGTGAGGCCGTGCGGCACATCTACAACGCGATGTACGGCGTCTCCGACGACGGCAAGATCGACAAGAAGAACGCCCTGCTGCCCACCCCGCAGACCGCCCTGCCCAAGGTGCAGGCGGACGGCACGATCAAGTCCCCGAAGGTCTCCAAGGACCCGGCGAAGGAACAGCGCGCCAGCCAGCAGACCGCGCCGGAGACGGACGAGACGCAGCCCGGGGCCACCGTGCAGCAGAACACGAACACCAACCGCGACACCCGCAGGCGACGGCGGAAGAGGGGAAGCCGGAGGATGTGCACATGACCGGCGCGAACAGCTTCTCCGTCCCTGGATACGGGCCCGAGCGGGCCGGCTGGACGCGGGTCTTCGCCCGTGACTCGCTGGCCCGGCGGCTGGACTGGCCGATACTGCTGTCGGCGATCGCCCTCTCCCTGATCGGCTCGCTCCTGGTCTACTCGGCGACCCGCAACCGCACCGAGATCAACCAGGGCGACCAGTACTACTTCCTGATCCGCCACCTCATGAACACGGGCATCGGGCTCGCCCTGATGATCGGTACGGTCTGGCTCGGCCACCGCACCCTGCGCAACGTGGTGCCGATCCTGTACGGCCTCTCCCTCATGGGGATCCTTGCGGTGCTGACCCCGCTGGGCTCGACCGTCAACGGCGCGCACTCCTGGATCGTGCTCGGCGGCGGCTTCTCGCTCCAGCCCTCGGAGTTCGTGAAGATCACGATCATCCTGGGCATGGCGATGCTGCTCGCGGCCCGGGTCGACGCGGGCGACAAGCCCTACCCCGACCATCGCACCGTGGTCCAGGCGCTGGGCCTCGCGGCCGTCCCCATGCTGATCGTCATGCTGATGCCCGACCTCGGGTCGGTCATGGTGATGGTGATGATCGTGCTGGGCCTGCTGCTGGCCTCCGGCGCCTCCAACCGCTGGGTCTTCGGGCTCCTCGGCGCGGGCGCGGCCGGCGCGATCGCCGTCTGGCAGCTGCACATCCTCGACGAGTACCAGATCGCCCGCTTCGCCGCCTTCGCCAACCCCAGCCTCGACCCGGCCGGCGTCGGCTACAACACCAACCAGGCACGTATCGCCATCGGTTCCGGCGGTCTCACCGGCGCGGGGCTGTTCCACGGCTCGCAGACGACGGGCCAGTTCGTCCCGGAGCAGCAGACGGACTTCGTCTTCACCGTCGCGGGCGAGGAACTGGGCTTCATGGGCGCGGGCCTGATCATCGTCCTGATGGGCATTCTGCTGTGGCGCGCCTGCCGCATCGCCCGGGAGACGACCGAGCTGTACGGCACGATCGTCGCCGCCGGCATCGTGGCCTGGTTCGCCTTCCAGTCCTTCGAGAACATAGGGATGACCCTGGGGATCATGCCGGTGACGGGCCTGCCGCTGCCGTTCGTCTCCTACGGCGGCTCGTCGATGTTCTCGGTGTGGGTGGCGGTGGGGCTGTTGCAGTCCATCCGGGTGCAGCGGCCCATGTCGGCGTAGGGGATCCAGGAGGCGCAAGGCGTCGGACACCTTCTGGTCTCCCTGAGTTCAGCCGTGATTCGGATCCGGTGCGCACTGCCGTTCGCGCCTGACTGCGACTAGATTCGAATCATGGCGGAGACGAAACGCGAGATCGAGCGCAAGTACGAATCCGACGACAGTGGACTGCCCGACCTGACCGGCGCCGCCGGGATCACGTCCGTCCTGGACAAGGGCGTCGCCGAGTTGGACGCGACCTACTACGACACCTCCGACCTGCGTCTGGCCACGGCCTCCATCACGTTGCGCCGTCGGACCGGAGGTTCCGACGCCGGCTGGCACCTGAAACTGCCGGTCGGCCCAGGCATCCGGGACGAGATCCGGGCCCCGCTCTCCGACGCCGTACCCGACGAGCTCGCCCAGCTGGTCCGCTCCCGCGTGCGGGAGGGACAGCTGGTGCCCGTGGTGCGGCTGCGCTCCAGCCGGGACGTCCGCGACCTCGTCGACGCCAAGGGCCGGCTGCTCGCCGAGGCCAGCGTGGACGCCGTACGGGCGGACCGGCTGTTCGGCGGTCAGGGCACCGCCCAGTGGACCGAGATCGAGGTGGAGCTCGCCGACGGCGGCGACCCGGCCCTCCTCGACAAGGTGGACAAGCGGTTGCGCAAGGCGGGCGTACGGCCGTCGAAGTCGGCGTCGAAGCTGGAGCGGGCGCTGGCGGAGACGAAGGGCGGGCATCCACGGCCGAAGGACACGGGCCCTGCCGAGCCCGTCACCGCCGGCGACCACGTGCTGGCGTACATCCGTGCCCAGCGGGACGCGATCGTCGAGCTGGACCCGGCCGTGCGCCGGGACGCCGAGGAGTCGATCCACGACATGCGGGTCGCCACCCGCAGGCTGCGCAGCACGTTCCGCTCCTTCCGCAAGGTCCTCGACCGGGACGTCACCGATCCGATCGCTGCCGAGCTGAAATGGCTGGCCGGGGAGCTGGGCGTGGGCCGCGACCACGAGGTGCTGGCCGAGCGGCTGGGCGCGGCCCTCGACGAACTGCCCTCCGCTCTCGTCTCCGGCCCGATCCACGACCGGCTGCGCACCTGGGCCAAGGCCGGCGAGCACGGCTCCCGCCGCCGACTGCTCGGCGTACTCGACTCGCGACGCTATCTGACGCTCCTCGACAGCCTGGACGCCGTGGTCGCCGACCCGCCGACCCTCAAGGCAGCCGCCAAGAAGCCGGACAAGGTGCTCGCCAAAGCCGTGCGCAAGGACTTCGGGAAGGTCTCCGCGCTGATCGAGGACGGCATGGAGCAGCCGCCCGGCACCGACCGCGACCTCGGACTGCACGAGGCCCGCAAGAAGGCCAAGCGGACGCGGTACGCGGCCGAGACGGCCCACCCGGCCCTCGGCAAGCCGGCCAAGGCCCTCGTCAAGTCCATGAAGTCGCTCCAGAGCCTGCTCGGCGACCACCAGGACAGCGTCATGGCCCGCACGACCCTGCGGGAGCTGTCCGCGGTGGCGCACGCGGCGGGGGAGAGCGCCTTCACCTACGGCGTGCTGTACGCCCGTGAGGAGCGGCGCGCGGAGCGGGTGGAGGAGGCGCTGCCCAAGAAGTGGAAGAAGACCAGCGGCTCGATGCGGGTTTAGGGCAGGTTCAGGGCCCGAATCCTCGCGGGCGGGGGAGTCCTCCGGGCGGGTTAGGCTTGATGGTCACCCCTGTCCCTGTCAGCTCACGAAGGTAACCCCGCGATGTCTGTCGAGTCGGTCTTCCCGCAGCTCGAAGCCTTGCTCCCGCATGTGCAGAAGCCGATCCAGTACGTGGGCGGCGAGCTCAACTCCACGGTCAAGCCCTGGGAGTCCTGCGACGTCCACTGGGCGCTCATGTACCCGGACGCCTACGAGGTCGGTCTGCCCAACCAGGGCGTCATGATCCTCTACGAGGTCCTGAACGAGCAGGAGGGCGTCCTCGCCGAGCGCACGTACAGCGTGTGGCCGGACCTGGAGGCGCTGATGCGGGAGCACGCCGTCCCGCAGTTCACGGTGGACGGCCACCGCCCGGTGAAGGCGTTCGACGTGTTCGGCCTGTCGTTCTCGACGGAGCTGGGCTACACGAACATGCTGACCGCCCTGGACCTCGCCGGCATTCCGCTGGAGTCCAAGGACCGCACGGTCGACGACCCGATCGTCCTCGCGGGCGGCCACGCCGCGTTCAACCCCGAGCCGATCGCCGATTTCATCGACGCGGCGATCATCGGCGACGGCGAGCAGGCCGTCCTCGACATGACGAAGATCATCCGCGAGTGGAAGGCGGAGGGCCGGCCGGGCGGCCGCGAGGAGGTCCTCTTCCGCCTCGCGAAGACGGGCTCGGTGTACATCCCGGCGTTCTACGACGTCGAGTACCTGCCGGACGGCCGGATCGCGCGGGTCGTACCCAACAAGTCCGGCGTGCCGTGGCGTGTGTCGAAGCACACCGTCATGGACCTGGACGAGTGGCCGTACCCCAAGCAGCCGCTGGTCCCGCTCGCCGAGACGGTCCACGAGCGCATGTCGGTGGAGATCTTCCGCGGCTGCACGCGCGGCTGCCGCTTCTGTCAGGCCGGCATGATCACGCGCCCGGTACGCGAACGCTCCATCACCGGCATCGGCGACATGGTGGAGAAGGGCCTGAAGGCGACGGGCTTCGAGGAGGTCGGCCTCCTCTCCCTGTCGAGCGCGGACCACAGCGAGATCGGCGACATCGCCAAGGGCCTGGCGGACCGGTACGAGGAGGACAAGATCGGCCTGTCCCTCCCGTCGACCCGCGTGGACGCCTTCAACGTCGACCTGGCGAACGAGCTGACCCGCAACGGCCGCCGCTCCGGCCTGACCTTCGCCCCCGAGGGCGGCTCGGAGCGCATGCGCAAGGTCATCAACAAGATGGTCTCGGAAGAGGACCTGATCCGGACGGTCTCCACCGCCTACGGCAACGGCTGGCGGCAGGTGAAGCTGTACTTCATGTGCGGTCTGCCGACGGAGACCGACGAGGACGTCCTGCAGATCGCCGACATGGCGATGAACGTGATCGCCGAGGGCCGCAAGGTCTCCGGCCAGAACGACATCCGCTGCACGGTGTCGATCGGCGGCTTCGTCCCGAAGCCCCACACCCCCTTCCAGTGGGCCCCGCAGCTCTCCGCCGAGGAGACGGACGCGCGCCTGGAGAAGCTCCGCGACAAGATCCGCGGCGACAAGAAGTACGGCCGCTCGATCGGGTTCCGCTACCACGACGGCAAGCCGGGCATCGTCGAAGGCCTGCTCTCGCGCGGCGACCGCCGTATCGGCGCGGTCATCCGGGCCGTCTACGAGGACGGCGGCCGCTTCGACGGCTGGCGCGAGCACTTCTCCTACGACCGCTGGATGGCGTGCGCCGACAAGACACTGCCCGCCTTCGGCGTGGACGTCGACTGGTACACCACGCGCGAGAAGACCTACGAGGAGGTCCTGCCCTGGGACCACCTGGACTCGGGCCTCGACAAGGACTGGCTCTGGGAGGACTGGCAGGACGCCCTCGACGAAACAGAGGTCGAGGACTGCCGCTGGACGCCTTGCTTCGACTGCGGGGTCTGTCCCCAGTACGACACATGGCCACAACTGAGCAACAGCGGCAAGAAGCTGCTGCCGCTGACGGTCAAGAAGGACGCTGCGACCAGCGGACACAGTCACGGGCACGGGCACTGAGGTGAGTGAAGCGCTGCGGCGGATCGCTGAGGCTGTGGCTGACGCCACGGAGGATGAGGTGGCCGCAGCGCTCGGCTCGCTCGGGGTTCGCAAGACGCGGCAGGCTGCTCAGGACGTCCCGAGAACGCCTCTGCCGGGGCCTGGGAGCCGCGCAGGCATCCATTCCGAGGTGGAGTGGGTTTAGCGGGCTCTCGTGAGAGCCTGGGCGGTATGGGGGATGCGTCGGTCGATCAGACCGTCATGAGGTTTCTGGCAGAGATGCAAGTCGGTGATCTCTGCTCCGGCACGGTCGCGGCCGTCACCCGGTCCGAGGTGTCCCTGATCCTGGACGGTTTCACCGTCCGGCCGCTCGGGTGGGTGGGGGCGTTGGACGGCTCCTGGCGTCGGCGTTTCGCTGAGATCGCCGAGGTCGGGCAGCGGATCACTGCCGAGGTGACGGCCGTGGATCTGGACGCGGGTCGGGTAAGGCTGTCGATGGCGGCCACCGAGGACCCGGAACTCTGGGCGTTCCTCAAGCGGCTGCGGCGTGGTGAGATCCTGGCCGGCACGGTGGCGGCGGTCGAGCGGTTCGGCGTGTTCGTGGCGCTGGACGAGGGCCCTGCCCACCCGGTGTATCCCGGCGTCGGCTTCATCACGTATCCCGAGCTGTCCTGGCGTCGTTTCGAGGCGGCGTCCGACGTCGTTGAGGTCGGACAGCGAGTGTCGTGCGAGTTCTTGCAGTTCGACATGTGGAACGGAGAGGCCCGGCTGTCCTTGCGGGCTACGCAGCCAGACCCATTCCTGGCCTTCGCCGACGGCGTCTCGGTGGCCCAGAGACTGCGTGGGCGCGTCACCAGGCTGGTCCCGTTCGGCGTCTTCGTTCAAGTCGCGGACGGCGTTGAGGGCCTGGTCCCGCTGCACGAGCTCGATGTGGCTCCTGGGGCGGCTCCGGAGGACGTAGTACAGATCGGCGACGACGTCTCGGTGACTGTCACAGGTGTGGACCGTGAGCGACGCAGGCTGACGCTTGGGCCACGGCCGGACTGAGCAGGCTTTGGTGAGTGCCCTGCCGAGCTGAAACGGGGAACCGGGGTGAGTGCGGCGATCACTGAAGGCTGTGGCTGACGCCATAGAGGAGGAGTTGGCCGCAGGGCTGACCACCCCTGGGGCACCAAGTCGAGCGTGTCAACTGCCGCCGCTGGAAAGGGGCTAGGCCGGGCTAGGCCTTACCATCTCTGGTCAGCGGCATCATCAGTGTGACCGTGGCAGGGTTTCGATGCGAGGGGGCATAGTGAATCCGGAGACGGCTGTCGAACTGGCGCGTACGGCTGGAGCAGCGATCGTTGGTGCCATGGCAACGGACACCTGGAACCGGACGCGGGACGGGATGGTTGCGCTGTGGCGTCACGTTCATCCGGAGCGAGCCGACTCCGTGGGAGCCGAACTCGAAGCCGGACGGGAGGACCTGCTTGCTGCCCGAGCCAATGGTGACGAACTGTCTGAGGCAGAACTGCGTACGGAATGGCAAGGGCGCGTTCGCCGGCTCCTTGTGGAAAACCCGAGCGTAGCCGCGACGCTTCGCGAACTTCTGGAGGAAGTAGGTGCGGTTCCGGCAGCGCGTAACGCTGATGTTGGAGAAGTCCGGATGAGTGCCCGCGCGACTGGCAACGCCCGCGTGTACCAGGCGGGCCGCGATCAGCACATCACCGAGCGATGAACAACGGTCCGCAGTCGAACGGTAACAAGACCCGTCCTGGACGCTCCGCTCACAGCCGCGTGCGGGCATCCGGGCAGGGGCGCGTCTATCAGGCAGGCCGTGACCAGCACATCGAGACCCACCACCACCATTCAGCGGGACGGATAGCGGTCGTCGTGACCAGCGTTGCGGCAGTTGCGCTCGGTATTGGGTTGGTCGTCAAGTTCTCGGCGGACTCGAAAACTGGCGGCGCAGCAGAGCAGCACTCGACGGCTCCCTCTATCACCGCTCAGCCCGGTATGAATGCTGCAAGCCCCTCGGCTAAGGCGCCGTCGGAGTCCGCATCGGGCTCCATGCAGTCGCCGAGCCCCCAAGCAGGTGAGACGCTGTATTCCGGGAAGATCAGGCTGACCTATGTCGACCTTGACTCGTCTCCGCCGTCCGTGCTGTCGAGCAACACCGGAGCCAGCTTCTGGATCCACTACAACACGACCGGCGACAAACGCGAAGATGAGATTTACGGACTCGGCGGCGGATGGTTCACGACGAAGCCGACCGTCGCCCAGTGGAGTGAAGCGGCGAAACCTACTCCGCAGCAGTGCTCGGACTTGATCGCCACCCAAGGCGCCGAGACTCTGCCAGTCAGTCCTGGCGGCCGTTACTGCGTCAAGTCCGCGAAGGGCCGCATTGTCGCGGTCACCGTCGGGGCGTTCGACGAGACCAGCGGCAGTTACACGGGCAGCATCACAGTGTGGGGCGCACCATCCTGATGTGCTGGACGGGCGTGCCGCCGGTCAGCCATGACACTGCTCTCTCGATGCCCCGGACTACGGGTGCCCACCGCGCAGGCCACTTGATTCGCCCGAGACGGTGTGGCTGATCTGGGGTGTTCTCGTAGCAGGTTGCTCCCTTTGCAGTGTCCGGTTGCCCCCAGTACGACACGTGGCCACAACTGAGCAACAGCGGCAAGAAGCTGCTGCCGCTGACGGTCAAGAAGGACGCTGCGACCAGCGGACACAGTCACGGGCACGGGCACTGAGGTGAGTGAGGCGCTGCGGCGGATCGCTGAGGCTGTGGCGGATGTCACAGAGGATGAGGTAGCCGCAGCGCTCGGCTCGCTTGGGGTCCTGAAGGCGCGGCGGGTTGCTCAGGACACCCCGAGAACGCCCCTGCCGGGGCCTGGGAGCCGAGCGGGCCTCCAGTCCGAGGTGGAGTGGATCTGAAGGGCTTGAGCCCGTGAGACGGCCGTCTGTGGCCGCTCCTGGCGGTTTCCCCGCAGGGGAGCGACTCCGGCAAGCCACTGCTCCCTATGCCGGCTCACCGGCGGCACGTCGACTCTGATGCCGTGAGCGACGACAAAGTATCGGGCCCGCTTCGTCAGTCCCTCCGGCACACGATTGAGATGGAACTCCACGTTACCGACGCTACTTGGTGCGAATCAGCGCGGTCTCGCCGCGCAACGGCCGTCTCCGGATGCGCAACCTCCGAGCTTGACCGAAATCGCCTTGGCTACTGACCTTGCGTAGAAGGATGATCCGGTTCCTGATCGGCGGGCACCTGAGGCGAGGAAGGCGTGAAAGACAAACCCGAGAAGTCTCGTCCCTGGAGGACTGGCCCGTTGAACGTCCCGCCGCTGATGCTGTTGCTCGTCTTACCGTCACCGGTACGCGCCAGTTTCGCCTGCTCGTGCCACTGCTGAAGCCTGGAAGAAAAGTCAGCATCCAATGCCGCTCGAACCGCTAGAGCCGTGCTCAACGTCTGAGCGTAGACCGCATTCGCCGGCGCATTGGCCAGCCTGGTCAGCTCCACTTCCCCGGAACTCACCGGCGAATCTGCTGCGGATTCGTTCGCGCTGCGTTGGAACGGGCGTCGCACCAGAGCCGCCAGCCCTGACCAGGCCTGCCTGCCAGCTTCGCCACCGGCGCCCCCCGCGAGTGCTGTCAATAGTGCCGCTGAAATCAGATCCATCCTGTGCCACCTTTCCCGCCCGTACTTCGCTGGAAGCAAATAAGGCGATGAGAAAATCTCGCGATTGTAAACCAAGGGAGGTATTTCGCAGTGCATATTCGGGAGCGTAAGCAGTGCAGTCTGTGACGCACCCGAAATGCCCTATTGGGCATGCGATTATCTAGCCTTGAGTAGCCTCTGCCCCTCTGCGGCATAAGCTTGAGCCAGTGTATAGTTTCCTGCCGCACGCTCCAAATGTGCCATGTTGAGTAGCGTCATACCTTCCCCAGGTCCATCACTACTCTCCTGATAGTTCGCTCTAGCTTGCTCTAGAAATTTCTTCGCCTTGCGGTAATTCCCCATGCGCATATGGGCATTTCCAAGGTTCATGCGAGCGATTGCCAAGCCGTGCCGATCCCCCAATTCATCATAAATCCTAATTGCTTCACCGAAGTGCGGGAATGCGTCGTGGAACTGCCCTGATTGCGAAAGGGTAGCAGCCAGACCAGAGTGACCCGAGGCCTCTTTTCGGCGATCCCCGCTCGCACGGTGGTACTCAATGGAAAGGCTGTACGCGTAAGCAGCCTCGGAAGACCTCCCCGACTCTCTGTAAACATTTCCTAGATTCGTCAAGGCGGTTCCGATTATGATTGGATTCTTTAGATCCTCCCCAATCGCCAACGCGCGACGCAGTGCATCGACGGCAGATTCGGGCTTTCTCAGCTTCTGTTGCGCCGCTCCTAGAGCGAGCAGACAGTCACACTCGATTTCGCGGCTACCTGCCTCCCGGGCTAGCTTAATCCCTTCTCTGAGGACATCTATAGCCTCGCTGAATCTACCTACGCTGCTCAGAGAAAGTCCGATATGATTTAGAGATCCTGCTTGCCAATCTTTATTTTTTGCTTGACGTGCTGCCCTTAGCGCAGTGCGCGCTACGCTGAGACTGTCGCCTACTCGTCTACGGATGTCCAGATAGAGGCCCAAATTTATCGCAATATTGTACGCGGCTTCGGACAGGCTGGAACCTGCTGCAAGTTGAGTTGACGATATGAGGTTGGACTCCTCATCCTCGAACCACTTTAGGGGATCTCCTAGCCTTCTTTTGAAGTGCTGGTGCTCGGCCTCCGATGCGCGTCCTCGGAGAATCAAATCCGCAGCCTCGGAAGCGTCAGCGTAAAAGTTTACTAGACGCTGTATGGAAGCAGACCGTTCACCTTCATACTCTTTTGCAGCTCCGCGCTCGTCAGCATACAGACGCAGCAAGTCATGCATGCGCCATCGTCCCCATACTCTACTGCTTTCAATGAGATGTGCCCGGGCAAGCAATTCAAGCGCGCGACCTGTTGCGCGTTGTTCGCTGTTTGCGAGCTGTGCGGCAGCTTCCGTTGAAACGTCTGGTCCACCATTTATAGGAAGCAACCGGAAGAGGCGGGCATGCTCTTCCGGTAGAGCTTCGTATGAGAGGTCAAATACTGCCCGGACGGCGCGCTTTTCGCGCGCCAAGGTGTCCAGCCTTGCGTGTGCATCGGCCAGTTCATCGGCCAAATCTTCCACCGGGCGATTAGGTGAATCTGCGAGTAGAGCGGCCGCAATTTGAAGAGCCAGTGGCAGGAATCCACACAGCTGTGCCACTCTAAGTGTTGCTCCGATTTCTTGGTCTGTGCGAACGTCCCCTGCGCCTCTGTATGTTCGCAATACTGAACGAATAACATCTACAGCAGACTCAGGGGTCAAAACTTGCAAGGTATACATTGGGGCGTCTATGTCGAGATTAATCCGCGACGTGACCAAAGCTGCATTTACATCGTCTGCGGGTAGCAAGAGGGAGGCATGCTCAGCCGATTTTGCGTTGTCAATGATGACAAGCACACGCCGTTCTTGCTGAGCGTATGACTGCAAAACGGAACGATAAATGCGTGCCCGGTCCTGAGTTTCTTCTGGAATCACCTCAGAAGGGACCCCCAGAGATCGTAAGAGGCTTGCAAGCGCGTCCCCGGGAAGGACCTTGCGCTCCTTGCTGTAGCCAGCCAGATCGATGAAAAGAACACCACCCGGGAACCAATCATTTTCTTTTGCCGCTTTGTCCGCCAATTGCAGCACAAGTTCCGTCTTTCCAACTCCAGGCATACCCGTTACGGTGAGAACGGTTGCACCTTGAGAAGGTTTGGGTGAAAGGCTGGCAGCCATTTGCTCAAGCTCGCGGGAGCGTCCAACGAATGTCGACGAACGGCGGGGAATCCCGGAGAGGGCTAGCGGGATGGCCGGCGGAAGCTGCATTGTGACATTTTGACCTTGAATTACTGCGTTAAAGAAGATGCCGTCACTGATTTCATTACGCATTGCAGCACCCCGCCCCGCCGTGACATCGGAACTACCAGGGCATGATGTTATCGACATGACTGACGGGATGTCACGGTCAGGGAAATCTCTCCGCTGGCTACGGCTCCTCCTGTAACGGTCGCCGTCGAGTCGAGAGGGTGGTTGCAGGTACCGTCTTCGTCGTGTCCGGCGTGCGTCGGGTTGGTCACCCGTGGGCGTGCGCTGGTTGATCGCGTGCGACTAGGGGAGCTGGTACGGGCATGGCGGTTGACGCTGCTCGATCGGATGAGGGGTTCACGTCGGCTGGGGCTGCGCGGGTGTTACGTGCCGCGTGCGGGGCGGCGGGGCTCGATGACAAGGGCGCTGAGCTGCTCCGCTTCGGGGAGAACGCATTGTTCCGGCTGGCATCGATGCCGGTGGTCGTGCGTATCGCGCGGGGCAAGGAATGGGTGACCACAGCTCGTAAAGAGGTGGCTGTGGCCCGGTGGTTGGCGGCGGAGGGGTTCTCGGCTGCTCGCATCGTTGAGGACGTGGAACAACCGCTCTTGGTCGACGGGCACCCGGTGACGTTCTGGCATCTGATCGTTGAGGGTGACCGCAAGGCTACGTACCGGGAGCTGGGCGCCATCCTGCGGGAGCTGCACTCGCTGACCGTTCCTGCCGGCCTCGTGCTGCCGTCCTTCGATCCCTTCGACAAGCAGGAACTGCGGGTCAACAAGGCGGAGATCCCGGAGGACGACAAGTCCTTCCTGCGGAAGCGGTGGCGTGAGCTGCGAGACAAGTACGCGGAGCTGCGGTTCGAGTCGCCCAAGGGACCGGTGCACGGGGATGCGCATGTTCAGAACCTCATGGTCGATGATCAGGGGCGCGTGGTCCTGATCGACTTCGAGGCGTTCTGCTTCGACCATCCTGAGTGGGATCTCATGGTGACGGCGGTGGAGCATCACAGTCTCGGCTGGCAGACAGACGCGCAGTACGCCGATTTCGTCGCGGCATACAGGCGAGACCTGTACGACTGGCACGGATACGAGACCCTGCGGGGATTCCAAGAGTTCGGCATGACTACGTGGCTTATGCAGAACGTCCGGGAGAACGAGGAGACTGCGGCTGAGTACCGGCGGCGTATCGCCGCCCTACGGGATGATCAGGCACCCCGGGACTGGCGGCCCTGGTAGCCGTTACTCGTCGTCGTCCAGGCGGGCGAGTGCATCGGTCACCTTCTCGTTGAAGGCGGATACCGTCGGATTCGCCGCGTGCACGCTGACCTCCTGCTGGAAGTCGTTCACGTAACGCTGGAAGCGGGAGGACTGAAGGGATTCGCCGCCGTCGACTGCCAGGCTCGCGGTGGTCACGGCGGCCTCCAGCTCCCCGTTCAGTAGCTGGCTCTGAGCCAGCACCATGCGGCAGAACCCGAGGGTGCGGGCGTACTTCGGGTCGGTGCTGTCCACTGCTCGCTGGGCCTGTTCGAGGGCCTGGCGGCGCATCTTGAGGTCGCGATAGCAGTGGCAGAGTTCGCCCATGAGTTCCGCGGAGTCGAAGTAGCTGAGCCAGGCAGGATCCTCGCCTGTGTCGGCCCGCTCGAAGTGGCGTTCCGCCTCGTTCATGGCTCGGCCGGCTGCGATGCGGTCGCCTGCGTTGGAGAGGGCACGGGCCTCCATCGCCGAGTAGTTCGACATGGCTCGCGGGGTGGCCCGGCCCTTGGCGCCCTCGACGGCGGCGCGGGCAAGTTGGATGGCTTGGGCGTGGTTGCCGAGGTAGTTGGCTTGGTGGCTGAGGTTGCCCAGGATCCGCGCGCCGAACATGCGGTCGTCGATGACCTGGGACAAGCGCAGAGTGGATGTGAGGTAGCGGTGGGCCAGTCGGTGGCTGCCGGCGTCGTACGCGGTCCACGCGAGTAACTGGGAGACTTCGGCGGCGGCTCCGTAGAGCGCGGTTCCTACCTTCTCGCTGTAACTCGCGTCGAGGAGGGGGAGTACTTCATGCCGAAAGTAGTGGCGCAGCGCCTTATGGCCGTGACCCCCGCCGTACTTGAAGTCGAGCTGCATGAATGTGGCGGCTGCGTCCCTGATTGCGCGTACGTCGCGCATGCCGACTCGTTGGTGAGCGGGTCTGTCGGCCTGGATGCCGTCGGGGCGCGCGATCATCCATGCCAGTACTGCTGAGCTGAGGTCGGCGTCTGAGACGGTCAGGTCAGTGGGAGCGGGCGCGTCGGCGCGTTCCTGGGCGAGATCGTCGAGTAGCGACAGGACATCGGGGACGGTGCTCGGATAGCCGATCGGTTGTGGAGCTGCGGGTCGAGTGTGGTCGAAGAAGCCGAGGTCACCAGGGTTGATGCGGCGTCCCAGTTTGGCGCTCAACACATCGGCCATGATCGCTGCCGTCTGCGGTTGGATTCCCGCGCCGTCTCGCCACCGTTGGACGGATACATGCGTGGTTCCGAGATTGATTCCGCGTTGGGCGGCTGTGTCCTTCATCCGTCGTGCCAGGCCCTTGTTCGAGACCTGCGCTTCGTCCATAACGGCGGCTAAATGCGCGTTCGGCTCCCGGCTCATGCTCCCCTGCCAACCCGAGAATGACTGCGAGTGTTCATCCTGTCACAGCAGTATCGCCCTGGGGGTTCATCGGTGAACCCCTTTTGGCTTTGCCGGTGTTCATGTGAACCCCCTGATGAACGCTCCCGGTCAGGTCCGTGTCCCCGTGTACTGGTTTGCGTGATGCAAGCGGTGCTGTAAGGGCCGTAGTCGGCCCGGAGAGGGACGGGATGAACGCGAGGAAAACCGAGCAAGTGGCCCGCGAGCTGGACGCGTTCGACCACTGGTTCGCGGCGCCGGATCCGTCGAACGCCGGGCACTTCCTGACGCTTACGCTGTTCGCCGAGTCTCCCGACACGGCACGCGTTGCGCGGGACATGACGGCGGTGTTCCTCCGCGACGCGGGCGCGGGAGAAGTTGTGGACGACGCCCGGTTGGTCGTCTCCGAACTGGTCGGCAATGTGGTTAATCACGTTCTGCCGGACCATGGGCTTGCGCGTCCGGGCGGGGCCCGGCGCATCGACTTGACCTTCAAGGTCTGGCCGAAATGGCTGTTCATCGGCGTCGGAGACGAGGACTCGTCACCCCCGCTGCTTCCCCTTGGTGACGCGTTCTCGCCTGGCCTGGCGGGGGAGCTGTCGGAAGCGGTCCTGCCTGACAGCGGCCGTGGCCTGCTCATCGTTCAGCGGCTGGCGGCGGCGGTCTGGTGGAGGCAGGAAGACCCGGGCGGCAAGACGATCTGGTGCCGCTTCGACCGCGACAGTGTCACGGACCGACCACACGACTGAACTCCGGGCCGTCGCCCACGCTCACTCTCTCGCGATCGGGAGCGGGCGGCGGCCCGGTCAACGGCTGGAGACCGACCACTCCGGCCAAGAGGCGCGGTCCCTTCCCGGGGCGCTCTCCCCTTTGCCCTCTGGGTGAGGGGCCGCGCTTCACAACCTCATACCGAGACCGGGCCACCCCATCAGCCCTGGAAAGCAAAAGGGTGGCCCGGCTGGGGACACAGCGTTCCCCGGTGCCAAATGGTACCGGGGTCGCTGTGCTGCGTCGCTTCTGACCCTGGAATCAAGGGAGTTGACGACCCATTAGGTTGAGGTGAGCCAAGTGACTGGTTCGGATGAAGACTGGATCAGTGATGGTCTGGACGACATCACGGGCGTGGAGTCCGGTCTGTGGGTGCGCGGTGTCGACTACATGGCGGGCTGGCGTGTGGCGCGCGAATCCGCCGACGGGCTGAACCGTGCCCTGCTCGGTGCCGGCTTCGAGTTGTCGGAGATACGGGCGGTCGCCTCGACGAACGAGGACGGGTGTGGGGTCGTACGCCTGGCGGGCTGGCCCTACGCCGTGGATCGGCTCGCCGGCCTCCTGGTGGCGCTCGCCGATGGTGATGGTGGTGCACGGTGACCGGGGTTTCTGCTGGTGAGCGGTGCGCGTGGGCACGTCGTCGGCCGGAGAGACTTTGGGCGGGAGCTGCCATGGGGCGAGTGAACAGGGGGCCTTACGCTCGCCCGGCGAATCGGGCAGGTACTGGACCTGCCCGGTGTTGTGCCCGATTGGCCCCCTGTTCTTCGAGGCTCGCCCCATGGTGGCTGCCTAAAGTCTCGGAGGCCGGCGACCCCCAGCCACCCGCGCCTCGGCCCTCGACGGCCGGTCGACGCTTCAGCCCGTCTGGCCGGCTGTGGTGTGGGGCGTCCGGCGCTCGGACGGGACCGGCGGCCACGCCGCACGCCCGGCCGGGGCGGCCGGGCGTCCCGGCGCGCCGCAGGCGCGCCCTTGAGGAAGTGAAGACTGTTTCGACCGATGCCCTTTGGCGATCATGCCTGGCGGCGTCGGGTGGGCTCTTTGTCGGCGGTGAGCCGGTAGGCGAGTTCGGCGCGGTCGGCACCGATGCGGAGTTCTTCGAGGATCAGGGCCTGGTCGTCGGTGCCGCAGGTGACGCGGGAGATGTGCAGGACCGGGGTCGCGTCGGGCAGGCGCAGCGCGGTGCGCTCGTCGGGGAGCGGCATGCGGGCTCGTACGGTCTCGGACCACCAGAGTTTGTGTCCGGCCTTCGTCAGCATCGCGTACACGGTCGCGGGTTCGGCGTCCGGCGCCTCGGCGAGATCCGGTACGGCGTCGGCGGTGACGAACGGGATGAGCGTGCGGTGCATCGCGCGGGTGCCGGTGGCCGGGTCGGTCAGCAGCCGGTCGCAGCCGAAGAGCGCTTCCTCCGCCTGCAGTTCCAGCAGGTGGGCCGTGGCTTCGGTGGTGTGGGTGCGGTAGGTGCTCGGCTCCTCTGCCTGGTCCCACGCTGCGATGCCGTGGAGCACGAAGCGTCCGCCGGATGTACGGCCCACGTGGCTGGGGATGCTGACGACGGGGTTTCCGTCGGAGCGTACGAAGCTGCCCTTGCCGTGGTGGACGTCGATGAGCCCTTCCGCGCGCAGGGCGGCGACGGCGTTGCGGACGGTCGGCCGGGACACCTTGTAGCGGTCCATGAGCTGCGCTTCGGAGGGGAGCGGGGCGCCGGGTTCGTACTCGCCCGAGAGGATCGCTTCGCGGATCGCGGCGGCCACCTGCTGGTAGAGCGCTCCGGGGCGTTGGATCTCCGTCATCTCGACACCTTCGGCTTGAGGTCGTAGGCACATCGTCACGTCGCACGCGCGACATCACTCGTCAGCATAAGTAGTTGCGCACTCGCCGTACAGGACTCCACACTCATCACTCGTAAGGACAAGTGACGTCAGGATCGGTCTGGCGTCGTGACTGGCCAGGGAGGCCGAAGAAATGCAGTCCATTCCCGTGGACACGACGCGACTGGGCGTACTGCGGTGCGCCATCGCGCCGGAAGTGAAGATCAGCAACTCCGAGACACAGGAGGTGAAGAAGGACCGGGACGGCAACCCCGTTTACACCGTGGCGGTCACGGTGCGGCAGGACCGGCGGCGGATCTCCGTCATCGAGATCGCCGTCAGCGGCGAACCGAAGGGCATCGATGAGGGCCAGATCGTGAAGGTCACCGGGCTGGTGGCGTTCATGTGGTCGATGGGGGACCGGCACGGCGTCAGCTTCCGCGCCGACGCCATCACGCCCGTGCACGCCACCCCGGCGGCGCAGGGCAAGGGCGGTGGCGCGTGATGGGACCCGTCGTGCTCGCCTTCGCCCTGGCCGTGCTCGCCTGGATGCTTGTCGTCGGCGACCTGGTGCGCCGGCACCGTCCGGTCTGGCACTGGTACGTCGTCGGCTACCCGGTGACCGCCTGGCGGGTGGTGGTCACCTGGCGGCGGGTCGCCGTCCTCAACGACCTCGCCGTGTCCCGGCTTCCGGCCCGGACCCTCGTCGGTCACCTGCTGGTCAAGGGTGACCCGGTGCGGCCGGTGGCTCCGCGCTGCTCCTTCCCCCGCGCCACCCCCATGGGGTTGACCATGACCGTGCGGCTGCACGCAGGCCAGACCCCTGGGACGTATCTGAAGGCGGCGGACGCGTTCGTGCACGCCTGGAAGGTGCACGCGGTGCGGGTCACCTCGCCCGAACGCGGGCTCGTGCTGCTGACCGCAATGGCGAGTGATCCGCTTCAGCGGCCGGGCTTAGCCACGGCACCGGCCGAACTCCTCTGTGCCCTCATCGGCGCTCTGGAGACCGGCGGAGCGTGGGTGATGAACCTGCGTCTGGTGCCGCACTGGCTGATCACCGGGGCCACCCGGTCCGGCAAGTCGACCCTGCTGGCCCGGCTCATCACCCAACTCGCCACACAACGCGTCGCCCTGGTCGGCGTCGACTGCAAGGGCGGCATGGAGCTCGGCCTGTTCGCCGGACGGCTGAGCGCGCTGGCCACCTCACGGCGGGAAGCGGTCGCGGTCCTCTCCGCTCTCGTCGTCGACATGCAGGACCGCATGAGCGCGTGCCGGTCGGCCGGGGTCCGCTCCATCTGGGAGCTCCCGGACAAGCTCCGCCCGGTGCCGGTCGTGGTCCTGGTCGACGAGATCGCAGAGCTGTACCTGTCCGACGGCACCCGCGAGAGCAGGGCGGAGGCCGAACAGTGCTCCACGCTCCTGCTGCGGCTGGCCCAGCTCGGTGCCGCGCTCGGCATCCACCTGGTCGTGGCCGGCCAACGCGTCGGATCCGACCTCGGTCCCGGCGTCACCTCGCTGCGCGCCCAGCTCGGCGGCCGCATCTGCCACCGGGTCAACGACCCCGGCACGGCGGAAATGACCCTCGGCGACCTCAACAAGGACGCCGTAGCCGTCGCCCAAGCGATCACTGCGGAAGAACGCGGGGTGGCCGTGTGCACCGGACCGGACGGCGGCTGGAGCCGCGCCCGCTCCCACCTCACCCCGACGGATGAGGCCGTGGCCACGGCCCGCAAATACGCCGCGATGACCCCGGAACTGCCCCTCGTCACCCGCGCGCTGGTCGCGCTGGAAGGAGACACCAAGTGATCAGCGAAGGTACGGCGTTCACGTTCGCGGTGATCTTCGGGATCATCACCGTCCTCCTCGTCCGCTCCCGCGACGTCCGCGCCTGGGAAGCGGTCTGCGTCGGCCTCTTCGGCGTCTACCTCGGCCAGACCCCCGTGGTCTTCACCATCCACGGCCTCGTGACGTGGTTCATCAGCGGCTTCTCCCACACCTGAGCAGAAGGGACCTGAACCATGCCTATGCCTCGCGTGAGGTGCCCCCACTGCAAGGGCGACGGAGCCCGCAAGACCTGGACCGGACGGATCCGGCGCTGCCGCGTCTGCCGCGGTACCGGCACCATCCGCTGAACCCCCGCCACACCCGACCGACCTGCAAGGGAGCGATCCCCATGACCGACCACGCGCCACCCACCCCCATCCGTGCCGCTACGGCGGCCCACCCCGGAAGGTCACCACCATCACCCCGGAGCACACCCCGGCTGACCGGCGCGCCGTCCTCGACCGTGCGGCGCGCCTGTGTCAGCTTCCCGATACCGACCGCGACGCGATCCGCCTCGCCCAAGACCCCAAGTTCCCCCGCTGGCTGGAACAGATCACCGCAACCGGCGGCTGCTCCCACCCCATCCACCTCTCCGGCTCCACCACCACCGTGGACGGCACGACCGGCGAGATCCTCCATCACTACGACACCCGCAACGAGCCCGGCGAACGGCTCCTCGTCCGCTGCCGCAACCGACGCGCCACCATCTGCCCGGCCTGCTCCCGCCTCCACGCCGGAGACACCTACCACCTGGTGCGCGCCGGCCTCCTCGGCGGCAAGAACATCCCCGCGACGGTCCGCCATCGCCCCCGGCTCTTCGTCACCCTGACCGCCCCCTCCTTCGGCCTCGTCCATCGCTCCGGCGCACGGTGCCGACCCCGCCGCGATGGCGGCACCTGCGAGCATGGCCGTCCCCTCGGCTGCGGTTCCCTCCACGCCCCGGACGGACCGATCGTCGGTCAACCGCTCTGCCCCGACTGCTACGACTACACGGCGCACGTTCTCTGGCACGCGCACGCCTCCAAGCTGTGGGACCGCTTCGTCATCGACGTACGGCGGCGTCTGGCCTCCTCCGTCGGCCTCGTACAGTCCCGCTTCGCCGAACACGCCCGGCTCTCCTTCGCCCGTGTCGCCGAATACCAGAAACGGGCGGCCGTCCACGTTCACGCTGTCGTCCGCCTCGACGGCTCGGATGGATCCAGCGACGAACCCCCCGCCTGGGCCACCGCAGGGCTGCTCATCGACGCTGTTCGAGCGTCCGCCCCACGCGTCCAAGTCCGCACGCCCCACAGCCCTGCCGCGGGGGAGCTGATCCTGCGCTGGGGTGAACAGACCGATGCACGGCCTCTACGCACGGACGGCGACGGCCTGGGCGACGATGCTGTAGCCGCGTACGTCGCGAAGTACGTCACCAAGGGAGCCAGCGAGACCGGCGTCGGCCTCGACCACGCACTCACCTCCTGGGACGACATCGGCGCGGCATGCGTCAGCACACACGTCCGCACCCTGATGCGCGCCTGCTGGCGTCTTGGCGGCCTCCCGGAATTCGAACCGCTCCGCCTCCGCCCCTGGACTCACACGCTCGGCTACCGGGGTCACATCCTCACCAAATCCCGCGCCTACTCCACTACCTACGCAGCACTTCGAGCCGAGCGCTCCCAACACATGGGGCACGACGGCATCCCCGACGCGGTCACCGAGCGGTACTGGCGCTATGTCGGCTCCGGCCACACTCCCGGCGCGGCCCTCATCGCTGCCGGAGTCGCCGAAGACCTTGCGGAGACACGGCGGCTTGCTGTGGAGGCAGGACGAGAGGGGGGATGGCTCTGACGACGACTCTTCCCAAGCGCGGCTCTCATCGCGTCAGCCCTTTGCCCTCGCCGGGGGACAGTGATTGCAACCCAGTCGCCATGATCGAAAGCGAGATTGTGATCGTGGACGACGACGGGACGGAAGAACCGTTTGACCCGGCGTCGTGGTTCTCATCGGGGAGCACGCCCTGCGCGGCAGGGTGAGGCCCGCATGGCGCAGGTCTCAGGTCAGCCGGCCGCGACTTCAGTGTCTACGAGCGGCCCGTAGACACCACCTACACCTCCTGCGCCACTGGTGATCACCCTTTCGAGGGGTGTGCGCACGGCGTGAAGCCAGATAATGTGGGTGAGCGAGCGTCCTCCTGGGTCGCTTGCCCACTCCCTTCACCGGGAGGTGAGTGTCACGCAGAGGGTTCATCTACGGGTGAACCTCCCTGTGCGGCATTCGCTGCACATCCCATCGGTGAAAGGAGTTCTGAGTGGAAAGCAAAAGGTTTGTGATGCGGCTCTTCAGGTTGAGCCGCAATGGCGACCACCTCGATGAAAATTCAACAGCGTGTAATGATTTTGCGGACGGGGTCAGTCTAGGCAATCGAAGTAGGCCCCCGCGAAGGTATGGGCTCGAAGGTGCACTCAGGAGCTTGGTGTTGGTGCTAGGCCTCATTGGGTACGGCGGTACCGCCCTGACGGCCATGGAGAATATCTACGACCATGGCGGCCCCTGTTCGTATGACGTGATTCGTGAAATTTCTGTAATGGATGACTTCCTGTGCTCTTCATATGACGTTAACGCGAATGATTAGTCTTTAGTGATTCGATAGGTATCGCCTCCTGGCCTGATCAACCAGGAGTGGTGCGAGGCTTAATATATTTGCCGCATGGCTATATTTAGATATTTCGGTTGTTGTGTATTGATATATGCGGTCCAGTCTTGACTGGACCGCGTTTTGCCCTCTGTCCGGCTGCGCGGTGGTTGTCCGCCCTGGCTTCCGCGACCTAGAAGGCTTCGGCGAAGTCGTCTTCCTTGAGTATCAGACGGTCCCGCACGTCCCTGGGGATCATGAGCTTCATGTGGACGTGCGGGGCACGCACCCCCTTCACCTTGGTGCGATTGATCCTGCACTTCACGCCCACCCGGAGAAGGTCGGCACCCATGGCCTCCATGCCGCCTTCCTCCCAACGCTCCCGGAACGACTTGCCGTTGTGCACGGCAACCCAACGGTCCTGGGTCGACTCGGGGTCGATGGCCTCCAACTGCTGGATGAGGTCATCCAAGGTCTTCTCGGCCTGCTCCTTCGTGAAACGGGTCTTCGTGAAGCGGCCTTCGGGTTCGAGGCCGGTCATGTAGTAGCTGACGGACTCTTCGAGGCGCTTCTGTTCCTTGCGGGCCTCGGCGCCCTGGCGGTACTCGCGCACCATGACGGGGTCGTTGCCGAGCACCTTCAAGACGTCTTCGACGAACTTGCTGTAGATGTGCTGGGGGTTCGGTGCACCGTGACCCCCGCTCTTGCACTTGCCGCATCGCAGGTACTCGTAGTGCCTGCCCTTGTGTGTGGTCTTCTGGACGGTCATGTTGCTGCCGCAGTCATCGCAGAGCAGTACCCCCAGGAACCGGGTCGCTCCACCGGGGGTGCGGGTGGGCTGGTTCTTTCCTCGCCGGTCCAGAGCTGCTTGCAGGCTCTCGAACTCCTCTTCCGTGAAGATCGGGTCTGCTACCCGGATGGGCTTCCCATCGTTGCCCAGAACGATCTTCGAGCGGCGTACGCCTCCGACTTTGTTCTCCTCCACGCGGTACCCCATCAGCCCGGGGTTCCTGAGCCGACGGAGCATCGTCGACGTCGTCAGACCCGGTCCGCAGATTCCGGCGCGGATGAGCACCCGGGCCATGCGACTCGCGGAAGCCGGCTTCGGCCTCAGGGCGGCGCGGCGACACCAGTGCAGTGCCCTGTACGCGTCCTCATTGACGGCGAGCACGACCCTGCCGTCCTCGTTCTCCTCAGTCTCGTAGCCGTACGTCGGCTTCCCGACGACCCAATCCGTCTGCGTCCTGGCGTAGTCCCAGAGGCTGGTGACGCGCGTGCTCGTGTTGGCTGCCTCGATCTCGGCGATGCCTCCGACGATCGTGACCATGATCTTCCCGGTCGTCGTGGTCAAGTCGATCGCGTCGTTCTTCGACACCAGGTTCTTTCCGTACTTCAGGCACCAATCGATCATGGTGCTGAGGTCCGTGAGGCGTCGTACGAAGCGGTCCAGCTTCCAGAACAGGATTTCGTCGAACTCCGGTGCGCGATTGTTGAGCCAGTCGCCCAGTTCCTTGCGCTTCCAGGGTGGGACCTTGGTGGCCGAGACGTTCAAGTCGCTGGCGACTCCGATGACCCGCCGGCCTCGCTCCAGGGCCAGCTTGCGGAGATCCAGCTCCTGGCGGACGGGGGACGTCGTCTCGTCGGTGAGGACCGACAGGCGAATGGAAAGCAACGCCCTGGGGGCGTCGTCGGGCAACAGAGCCTCGGCCTTCTTCAGGTCCTTGAGGACTGCCAAGTCCGCCTTGGTCCACTCCGTTTCAACGTCGAACAGCTGTAAGTGAGTTGGCGTGCGCTTCCTGCTTCTGGTAGCCATGGCGGCACCGTACTGGATTTAGAGCTGTTGGTGTATGCCCTGCCATGGACACGACGATCCAAATCGGCCCCACGGGCAAGAAGCTGCTGCCGCTGACGGTCAAGAAGGACGCTGCGACCAGCGGACACGGGCACGGGCACGGGCACTGAGGTGAGTGAGGCGCTGCGGCGGATCGCTGAGGCTGTGGCTGACGCCACGGAGGACGAGGTGGCCGCAGCGCTTGTTTCTCTCGGGACCCTGAGCGGGCGGCAGCGGCGTGAAGTGCTGGATGCGCCGAGAACGCCGCTGCCGGGGCCTGGGAGGACGGTTCCTGGCGTCGGCGCTTCGCCGAGGTGATCGCGGTGGATCTGGATGCTGGTCGGGCACGCCTGTCGATGGCGGCCACCGAGCACCCGGAACTCTGGGCGTTCCTCAAGCGGTACGGCGTGTTCGTGGCGCTGGACGAGGGCCCTGCCCACCCGGTCTATCCGCCGCGCCCTCATAACCACGCGCCTCCACGCGCCTTCACGCGGATGATCAAGGTGCCGAGGTCCGCCCAGCCCCACACCTCGGCGGGTTCTCCCCTTGAAGCCCGGCTAGTAGGACTCCGTTAGGTTGTTCTGGCTCTTGGGTTTTCGCTGGTGGGGGTTGTTCTGGGCAGGGGCTGGTGGCAGGTGGTGCAGGTGCCGGTCCAGCAGTTCAGCAGGTCCTGAATGGTGTCGAGGATCTGGTAGAGGGTGAGTCCGCTGTATCGGCTTTTGGGGCCAGGCGCTGTTCGGTGAGGAAGGCGTGGGCGGCGGTGACCAGG
>NZ_JBVIJX010000022.1:0-185777 GCF_055581185.1 Streptomyces sp. NPDC031474 | reverse complement strand
GGCATCGCCCGCCTGCACAACCTCACCCTCGCCGGATAGCAGAGAAACGCAGGCCATCCTGCCCGGCAAAGACCAATTACGGGACAACCCTTAGGGGCGGACACTCCGTGATCCATCAGGAGCCTGCCGCAGTGACCGCTGCGGTGGGCTCCACCTGTTTCGGACGGTGAGCGGCCGCCCCCAACCACATTAGGGGCGGACACTCCGTGATCCATCCAGGAGCCTGCCGCAGTTTCCGGCTGCGGTGGGCTCCACCTGTTTTGTACGTTACCGGTGAGCCCTGCCGCACGCCACC
The DNA here is from genome assembly GCF_055581185.1 of Streptomyces sp. NPDC031474. Classification (NCBI taxonomy): domain Bacteria; kingdom Bacillati; phylum Actinomycetota; class Actinomycetes; order Kitasatosporales; family Streptomycetaceae; genus Streptomyces; species Streptomyces sp. NPDC031474. The sequence continues at coordinate 185,482 of NZ_JBVIJX010000022.1, read as the reverse complement.
AGCCCCCGGAGCCCGGGTCGGCCGTGTGCGCCCCGCTTCACAACCGGTGCGCCGCCCCCGTGGGCGTGGCACCCCGCGTGTCCAGCAGCAGTTGCGCCTTCACCGACAGGCCCTGTAGGTCGTACGTGCGGTGCTGTTGGAGGAGGATCGTCAGGTCTGCTTCGGCGGCGGCCTCGTAGAGGGAGTCGGCCCGCGGGACCGGGCGGTCCAGGACGCTCCAGGACGGGACGTGCGGGTCGTGGTAGCTGACGGCCGCGCCCAGCTCCATCAGGCGGATCGCGATCTCGCGCGCGGGTGTGCCCTGCTGGTCGGCGAGGTCGGGCTTGTAGGTGACGCCGAGGAGCAGCACGCGCGCGCCCCGCGCCGACTTGCCGTACTCGTTGAGGAGGGCGGCGGCGCGCTGGACGACGTAGCGGGGCATGCGGCTGTTGACCTGCTGGGCGAGTTCCACCATGCGCAGGGGGCTGCCGGGGTGGCCGGCGCGCTCCAGGGGGACGGAGTGGCCGCCGACGCCGGGTCCGGGGCGGAAGGATTCGAAGCCGAACGGCTTGGTCTCCGCGCAGCGGACGACGTCCCACAGGTCCACGCCCAAGTCGTGGCAGAGGACGGCCATCTCGTTGACGAGGGCGATGTTGACGTGCCGGAAGTTGGTCTCCAGGAGCTGCACGGTCTCGGCTTCCCGCAGGCCACGCGCGCGTACCACCTTGTCGGTGAGGCGGCTGTAGAAGGTCGCCGCGGACTCGGTGCAGGCGGGGGTGAGTCCGCCGATGACCTTCGGGGTGTTGGCCGGGGTGAAGGCGCGGCTGCCCGGGTCGACCCGGCTGGGGGAGTAGGCGAGGTGGAAATCGCGGCCCGCGCGCAGGCCTGACATCTCCTCCAGCAGCGGTCGCAGGAATTCCTCCGTCGCACCGGCGTACACGGGCGACTCCAGGATCACGGTGGTGTGCGGGCGCAGGTGCCCGGCGAGGGTGCGGGCGGCCGCCTCCACCTGGCTCAGGTCGAGTGCGCCGTCCGCGTCGCGCGAGGTCGGGGCGCAGATGACGGCGGTGCGCACGCGGCCCAGTTCGGCGGGGTTGGTGGCCGGCCGGAAGCCCCCCGAGAGCATCCGGCGCAGTTCGGCGGGGCTGAGGGAGCCGGCCTCGGGGCCGGTGCGGTAGCCGACGGTGGGGACGCCGGCGGCCACGGCGGCCTGGGCCAGGGGCAGGCCGAGCGGGCCGAGTCCGATGACGGCGAGATCTGCGGGCATGGCGTATGCCGTCCTTCCCAATAACCGAGGTGGGACAGGTGCGCAAGCCCGGTGGACAGGATGGACGAGCGCAATGTCAGACTAGGAGTAAATATGACCGTTATGCGGGATTGATCGGCTGTGTTGATCTGCCGTGTTGACCCGCCGTGCGCGGCCGTGTGCGGCCCGCCCGTTTCCCGGGAGGTCCGCTCCGGTTCCGCGAGAGTTGTCCACAGGCTGGGGGTGCGTGGTGGCTGAAGTCGGGCAACACCGTCAGAATTTGGGCATGGGGGTTATGGACCGGGCTTCGCCCTGACGGGTGCGGCCGGCGCGACCGACAGCGGGAGGCAGCGGTGAGGACAGCGACACTGGGGCCGGCGCAGCGAGCCGAGTCACTGGCGGCCATGGCCGAGCGCGAGCTGGACGTGCTGGTGGTGGGAGCGGGCGTGGTCGGCGCGGGTACCGCCCTGGACGCCGTGACGCGCGGCCTGTCCACGGGGCTGGTCGAGGCACGCGACTGGGCGTCGGGCACGTCGAGCAGGTCCAGCAAGCTGATCCACGGCGGCCTGCGCTACCTGGAGATGCTCGACTTCGCCCTCGTGCGCGAAGCGCTCAAGGAACGCGGGCTGCTGCTGGAGCGGCTCGCTCCGCACCTCGTGAAGCCGGTGCCCTTCCTGTATCCGCTTCAGCACAAGGGCTGGGAGCGGCTGTACGCCGGTTCGGGCGTCGCGCTCTACGACGCGATGTCCATGGCCCGCGGGCACGGCCGGGGCCTGCCGACGCACCGCCACCTGACCCGCCGTCACGCTCTGCGTGTCGCTCCCGCCTTGAAGAAGGACGCCCTGATCGGCGCGTTGCAGTACTACGACGCCCAGATGGACGACGCCCGCTTCGTCGCCACCCTGGTGCGCACCGCGGCGGCCTACGGGGCGAAGGCCGCCAACCGCGCGCGGGTGACGGGCTTTCTGCGCGAGGGCGAACGGGTCGTGGGCGCGCGCGTCCAGGACGTCGAGGCGGGCGGGGAGTACGAGGTCCGCGCCCGGCAGATCGTCAACGCCACGGGCGTGTGGACCGACGACACGCAGGCCATGGTGGGGGAGCGGGGCCAGTTCCACGTCCGCGCCTCCAAGGGCATCCACCTCGTCGTGCCGCGGGACCGCATCAGCTCCTCCACCGGCCTGATCCTGCGCACCGAGAAGTCCGTGCTGTTCGTCATCCCCTGGGGCCGGCACTGGATCATCGGCACCACCGACACCGACTGGGACCTCGACAAGGCCCACCCAGCCGCGTCCAGCGCCGACATCGACTACCTCCTCGAGCATGTGAACTCGGTGCTCGCGGTGCCGCTGACCAGGGACGACGTCGAGGGCGTGTACGCGGGCCTGCGGCCGCTGCTGGCCGGCGAGTCCGACGCCACCAGCAAGCTGTCGCGGGAGCACACCGTCGCGCATCCGGTGCCGGGGCTGGTGGTCGTGGCGGGCGGCAAGTACACGACGTACCGGGTGATGGCGAAGGACGCGGTCGACGAGGCCGTGCACGGGCTCGACATGCGCGTCGCCGAATGCGTCACCGAGGACGTGCCGCTGCTGGGCGCGGAGGGCTACCGGGCGCTGTGGAACGCGAGGGCGCGGACCGCCGCGCGGACGGGCCTGCACGTGGTGCGGGTGGAGCACCTGCTGAACCGTTACGGCTCGCTGGCGGAGGAGGTGCTGGATCTCATTGCGGCCGACCCCTCGCTCGGCGAGCCGCTCCAGGCCGCCGACGACTATCTGCGCGCCGAGATCGTCTACGCCGCCTCCCACGAGGGAGCACGCCATCTGGACGACGTGCTGACGCGCCGTACGCGCATCTCCATCGAGACGTTCGACCGCGGCACGCGCAGCGCCCGGGAGGCCGCCGAACTGATTGCGCCGGTCCTCGGCTGGGACAAGGACCACATCGAACGCGAGGTCCAGCACTACGAGAAGCGGGTGGAGGCCGAGCGGGAGTCGCAACGCCAGCCCGACGATCTGACGGCGGACGCGGCCCGCCTGGGCGCACCGGACATCGTGCCCTTCTGATCTGCTCCGGCCCGCCCCGACTCCCCCCTGCCTCTGCCGACTTGGGCCGGCATGCGGCCGGTTCACTCGAACGAGCGCAGGGAACCGGGATCTCTGTTCGGAACCGGCTCGTTCTACGGGGTACGAGGGCAGAACTCGGCCTTCTGGCCGGAATGGTCCACTTCTGGGAGGCGGGCGGGATGCGATGAGGGGCACCCTGGGCGTCGGGCACTTGTCGGGTGAGGGACAATGGAGGCTCTGTCAGGGCGGGTTGCATGAGGGGACGCATGTCGGAGGCGGAGCGGGCGGGGTCATCCCGTCAGGACAAGAGCGCACGTCTCCTCGCCGGGCGGTACCGGCTTGGAGACGTACTCGGCCGCGGCGGCATGGGGACGGTGTGGCGTGCCGAGGACGAGACCCTCGGGCGCACGGTCGCCGTCAAGGAGCTGCGGTTCCCGGGGAACATCGACGAGGACGAGAAGCGGCGGCTGATCACGCGGACGCTGCGCGAGGCCAAGGCCATCGCGCGGATCCGCAACAACAGCGCGGTGACGGTCTTCGACGTGGTCGAGGAGGACGACCGGCCGTGGATCGTGATGGAGCTCGTCGAGGGCAAGTCGCTCGCCGAGGTCATCCGCGAGGACGGCGTGCTGGAGCCGAAGCGCGCGGCCGAGGTCGGGCTGGCGATCCTCGACGTGCTGCGGTCGGCGCACCGCGAAGGCATCCTGCACCGTGACGTGAAGCCGTCGAACGTGCTGATCGCCGAGGACGGCCGGGTCGTGCTCACCGACTTCGGCATCGCCCAGGTCGAGGGCGACCCGTCGATCACCTCCACCGGCATGCTCGTCGGCGCGCCCTCCTACATCTCCCCGGAGCGGGCCCGCGGGCACAAGCCGGGACCGGCGGCCGACCTGTGGTCGCTCGGCGGTCTGCTGTACGCGGCGGTCGAAGGCGCGCCCCCGTACGACAAGGGCTCCGCGATCGCGACGCTCACCGCGGTGATGACCGAGCAGTTGGAGGAGCCGAAGAACGCGGGCCCGCTGAAGGACGTCATCTACGGGCTGCTCACCAAGGATCCCGCGCGGCGGCTCGACGACGCCGGTGCGCGGGCGATGTTCAACGCGGTGCTTCACGCACCCGAGCCGCGTCACGCGGAGCCGGCCGACGCGACGAAGGTCGTGCCGCTGCCGGCACAGCCGGACGCCCCGGGAGGCAAGGGGAGTTCGTCGGGCGCGGAGGCGGGCGAGAAGCTGCGCGGGGCGTTCCGGTCCGTGCGGAAGGCCGCCGTGGCGGCGGGCGCGGCCACCTCGGCGGCCGCGTCCCGCGCCAAGTCGGCGAACGGGCCGGGTGCTTCCGGTTCCGAGAGTGCGGGCGAGGCGCCCAACGGCGGGGCGGCACGGGGTACCAGGGCCGCACGGTCTGCCGCTGCCCCGTCCACCGCCGCGCCTGCCTCACCGGCGTCCCAGGCCAGGACGGCCTCGGCGTCGGCACCGGCGTCCGCGTCCAGGCCGGCGGCCGGAGCGGCATCGGCTTCGCCGTCGTCGTCTCCGTCGGTTCCTGCGGCGCGTTCCGGCTCTCCTTCCGGCTCGGCTTCCGCTTCCGCTTCCGCTTCGGCCTCTGGTTCCGGTTCGCGGGGGAGCGGGGAAGCGGGCGGGCGGAGTTCGGGATGGCCCGTGATGACGCCGCCGGACCTGCCGCCGCGGCCCGTGCCCAGGGCGCCGCTGACCGACGTGGTGCCGAAGCGGACGCTCGTGATCATCGCCGTGGTCGTGGTGCTCGCGGTGCTCGGCACCGTGCTGGCCCTCACGCTCGGCGGTGACGACGACACCGCGGGCGGCTCGAAGAACGGCGGCGCTTCCCGGACGGTGGCCGGCGGCAGCGCGAGCGCCGGCACCAAGGAGGACGAGGGCGGCGGGACGCGTGCGGACGGGTCGTCGACGCCGTCCGGCTCCTCGTCCGGTGCCACGCCCAGCAACACTGCTGCGGCCGGCGGCGCCGGGTCCGGCGTCACCGCCACCGAGACCAGCAAGGCGGCGACGACGCACCAGGGCGATCAGGGCTATTCGATCGGGCTGCCCACAGGGTGGAAGTACAAGTCCTCGGACGCCGCGGGGGACCGTTTCACCGGGCCCGACGGACAGACACTGCTCGTCGCCTGGACGACCACGCCCAAGGACGACCCCGTCGCCGACTGGAAGAACCAGGAGCGCTCCATGGAGCGCTCTCAGTACAAGAAGATCCGAATAGACAAGGTGAACTACCGGAGCTGGAACACGGCCGACTGGGAGTTCACCTACACGAAGGGCGGGACGGCGTACCGCACGATCGACCGCGGGTTCGTCGTGAGCGCCAGCCAGGGGTACGCGCTGATGTACACGGCGAAGTCCGCCGCGTGGGGCACCGACCTGCGGGCGACCACCTGGACGACGCTGACGGACACCTTCACGCCGAAGAAGTAGCGGCCGTCGGCAACCGTGTTGGGGGCGCGAGATCTGGCATCCCCTCTCTGCGGGTTGCCTCCGGCACGTATCGTGAGTGCTTGCGGACCGTACGCATCCAGCAACACGGCCGGATAAGGCTGTAACGGCACGCAAGGCGAACGGAATTGACCGACCGGGCGGCCGGGGGAGGCAACGTGGACGACTATGCGGGTCGAGTACTCGTCGACCGCTACCGCCTGCCGCTGCCGCCCTCCGACGAGTACGAACTCACCGAGACCCGGGCCTTCGACACCTACAGCGGGCAGGAAGTCCTGGTCCGCCAGGTGCCGTTGCCGGAGGTCGTCGAGGCGGAGGTGCTCGACGCGGAGGGGCTGCCCGACGGGTTCACGGCCCGCGAGCGCGGCGCACGGCGGCCAGGGGCACGGGGTGTGGGCGCGAGTGCGGGCGCCGGAGTGGGTGCGGGTGCGGGCGCCGGGACCAGACGGCCCGCCGACCCCGTCGTACGGCGGGCGATGGAGGCGGCGCAGGCCGCGGCGAGCATTCCCGACCATCCGCGGCTGGACCAGGTCTTCGACGTGTTCGCCGAGGGCGGTTCGCTGTGGATAGTGAGTGAACTTGTCGCCGCCCGACCGCTGGCGGCGCTGCTCGCCGAGCAGCCGCTGACGCCGTACCGGGCGGCCGAGGTCGCCTCCGACGTGCTCACGGCGCTGCGGGTGCTGCACGCACATGGCTGGGTGCACCGGAACATCACCGCGCGCACGGTCCTCGTCTGCGACGACGGGCGGGTCATGCTGACCGGCCTCGCGGTCGGCGCGGCCGAAGAGGCGCTGTGCGGGTACGACCCGGTGCCGACGGACGAGGATGCCTCCGGCGGTAACGCCGGGAGCGGCGGGAGCGGCGGGGCAGGTGGAGGCAGCGGGCCTCGGGCCGCGGTGCCGCTTCAGCCCGGCGGTGCCGGTGGTTCCAGTGGTTTCAGCGGTCCCGGTGCATCCAGAGGTGCCGGTGGGCCAGGCGTGCCCGGTGGTGCTGCTGGGGCAGGTGGCGTCAGGGGGGCTGCCCTTGGGCCTGCTCGTGCAGGTGGTGTCGGTGGGGTTGCTGTTGGGCTCGGCGGGACTGGTTGGACCGGTGGAACCGGTGGGTCTGGCGGGTCTGCTGGGCCCTCTGAGGCTGGTGGGTTTGGTGGGGCTGGGGCTGGGGCTGGGGCTGGGGCTGGGGTTGGTGGTGCTGGTGCTGGTGGGGGTGGGTTGGGGCCGGGGGTGGGGTCGGGGGCCGAGGCGGTGGATCCTGAGGCTGCTCGGCGGGCTGCCATAGAGGCGCGGGAGACCGGTGTGCTGCCGGTGCCGGCGGGCGAGGCGTCCGGTGGAGGCGGGGCGGTGGCCCGCAGGGCGCCCTTGGACACCGGCGGAGACATCCGTGCCGCGCGTGCCGGGGCGATCGCCGCCTACCGGGCGGGCGCGCGGGCCGCGGCCCGGGTGCAGGAGGCCCAGGAGGCGCAGCAGAACGGGCGGGCGGCCCTGCCCGGCGCCCGGACCTCGGCGGACAACGCCCCCGGGGGCGTGGACGGCGGGCCTCCCGGGCAGGTCGCCGACCCCTACGGTGTTCAGGGCGCCCCCGTGCCCGGCGCGTCGCCGTACGCTCCGCTCCCGCACCCCTCCCTCCCGCACGCTTCCCACCCTCCCGTGCAGGAGCCGTCCGGTGAGGCGCCGACCGGGACCCGTTGGGACGAGCTCGCGGCCGAGGCCCCCGGGAGCGTTCCCCGGCGCGGACCCGCCACCGCGCTGGCCGCCGAGCGGGCACGGCAGGCGCGGATGGCCGTCGTCGGGCCGGTCACCGAGCGGTGGGCGCCCGAGCAGGCCGGACCCGTGCACGAGAACTGGCAGCTGGCCGCGCCGATCGGTCCCGCGACCGACCTGTGGGCGCTCGGCGCGCTGCTCTTCCGGGCCGTACAGGGGCATGCGCCGTACCCGGAGGAGTCGACGGCCGAGCTGGTGCAGCTGGTGTGCGCCGAGCCGCCCGCCTTCGCCGAGGAGTGCGGACCGCTGAGGCCGGTCGTGGAGTCGCTGCTGCGCCAGGACCCCACCGAGCGCCTCGACTTCGAGGAGCTGCGGGGCTGGCTGCGCTCGCTGGTCCGTTCCGCGCCGGAGCCGGAGGCGGGCACCCACGTCGTCGCCGCGCCGCCCGCCGATCCGCGCCGGCTGCCGATCGTCCGCCGCAAGGGCGAGCTGGTGCGCAGACGGCGCGCCGGACTGCCCGCGACGCACGGGCGGCACAAGCGGGGCCGCCCGGACACGGACCGCTCGCCGCGCAGTCTGGGCCGCACGCTGCTGGTGCTGATCCTGCTGGTGCTGGCCGCGGCGATCGCCTACGCCGTGCTGTTCATGCCCAAGGCCGGCGAGGACGGCGCGGCCGGTACCGACGGCTCCCAACGGACCGGGTCCACGCCGACGTCGGCGGGCCAGGCGCCCGACGCGAGCAGCGAGCCCCGGCCCGACCAGACCTCGCCGGGCGCCGGGGCCTCCGCGTCCTCGGAAGCCACCCGGACGCAGACCGGCGGCACGGGCGGCGCCGGCGCGAACGTCGCCGACGGGTTCACCGTCCGTAAGGACGACGCCGGCTTCCAGGTGGCCGTGGCCAACGGCTGGGACCGTACGCCGAAGAACGGACGCGGGCAGGTCGTCTACTCGCACGGGGACTTCGAGCTGATCGTCGTACCGGGACGCGACAGCGCGTCGTCGAACGGCAGCGACCCGATGGTCTATCAGCGGGAGAAGGAGAGCGAGCTCCAGCCGTACCGCGACTCCAGCTGGGCGACGGCCTCCGGGCTGCGTACGACGACGGTGGGCGCGCGGACCATGGCCGAGGGACAGTTCACCTGGACCGACGGCGGCGGGCGCGCGCTCTACGTGCGCAACCTCGCCGTTCTCATCTCAGGGCGGTACCACATCGTGCAGGTCAGAGGCCCCGAGGCGGAACGCGACGAGGTCACGCGGCTGTACGAGCAGGCGTCGGCCACGTACCAGTACACCGGCTGAGGGACGCCCGGTCCGCCCCGGTTCCCGCGTGGCCGTGGAAGCGACAACCGTCACAGTGGTGTCTCCTTGGGACCCCGCTGGTTCCACGAATGCGGCCCGGTCTTTACGCTGAGCCTGTCAAGAGCATTGCGGGGCAACGTGAATCAGATGCAGGGCCTGCTTCTCGCGGGCCGCTACCGGCTCGCCGATTCCATCGGCAGCGGCGGCATGGGCCGGGTGTGGCGTGCCCACGACGAGCTGCTGCACCGGGCCGTCGCCATCAAGGAACTGACGGCCGCGCTCTACGTCTCGGAGGGCGACCGGGCCGTCCTGCTGGCGCGGACCAGGGCGGAGGCGCGCGCGGCGGCGCGGATCAACCACTCCGCCGTGGTCACCGTGCACGACGTGCTCGAACACGACGGCCGGCCGTGGATCGTGATGGAGCTGGTCGAGGGCCGTTCGCTGGCCGACGCCGTCAAGGAGGACGGGCGCGTCGAGTCCGCCGAGGCGGCCCGGATCGGCCTGTGGGTGCTGCGTGCCCTGCGTGCCGCGCACTCCGCGGGCGTCCTGCACCGTGACGTCAAGCCCGGCAACGTTCTCCTCGGGCACGACGGCCGTGTCCTGCTCACCGACTTCGGCATCGCGCAGATCGAGGGCGACACGACCATCACGCGCACCGGTGAGGTCGTCGGCTCGGTCGACTACCTCGCCCCCGAGCGGGTGCGCGGCCACGACCCCGGTCCGTCCTCCGACCTGTGGGCGCTGGGTGCGACGCTGTACACGGCGGTGGAGGGGCGGTCGCCGTTCCGGCGCACCTCGCCGCTGACCACGCTGCAGGCCGTCGTCGAGGAGGAGGCCGCCGACCCGCAGTACGCCGGCCCGCTCGGCCCCGTCATCACCGCCCTGCTGCGCAAGGACCCGGCCACCCGCCCCGACACCACCGAGGCCGAGCACCTTCTCGCCGAGGTGGCCGAGGGACGGCGCCCGAACGGGGCACAGGCGTACGTGCCGACGCAGTTCGGCGGCCCCGACCGGGCCACGGGGGGTCACCCCACCTCGCACTCCATGTCCGGCCCGACGTCCGGCACGGGCGGTACTTCGGGCACGGGCGGCACTTCGGGCACGGGCGGTATCCCCGGCACGGGCGGTATCCCCGGTACAGGTGGTACCTCTGGTGCGGGCGGCGTCTCCGGTACCGCTGCTACGGCGTACGTTCCCGTGGCGCCGGAGGCGTCGACGCCGGTTCCCGGCTACAGCCCGACGGCGGTGGGGCCGACGCACATCGGCCCGGACTCGTCCACGTCGGCCGCCCAGCCGCCCCGCCGCCGCCGGCTGCGCACGCTCGCGCTTGTGATCGTCGTCGCCGCGCTGGTCGGCGGAGGTACGGCGGTGGCGCTGCAGGCGTGGGACAAGGGGCAGCCGGAGGCCAGTGGTTCGGCGGGGCAGGCGTCGTCGTCTCCATCGCCGAGCCCGACGGGCACCGGCGCCCCGGGCGCCGTGCCCGACTCCTGGAAGCCGGTCGAGGACCCGCTCGGCTTCGGGCTCTCGCTGCCCGACGGCTGGGAGCGGACGGTGTACCAGGACGACGGCGACCTCCAGCAGATCGACTACACGCCCGACGGCGGCAAGCACTTCGTGCGCATCGCCCTCGACAAGTCCCCCGACTTCAGCGACCCGTACGCGCACCAGATCGACCTGGAACAGCAGCTCAAGCGGCTGGTCGCCTACAACCGGGTCACCCTGGAGAAGAACGTCTACCGCGACCGCGACGGCTCCGAGTGGGAGTACACCTGGACCGCGCAGGCCAAGGACACGGAGTTCCCCGGGCCGCGCCGCGCGATCGAGGAGACGTACGTCGCCCGCAACGGCACCGAGTACGCGATCTACATGTCCTCGCCCGCGGCGGACTGGGCCACGACGGCCAAGCAGTTCAGGTCCGTGCTGCAGAGCTGGCGCGAACCCGCCTCATAGCTCCCCTCAGTTGGCCGGACGGCACCCCGGAGGCATGACGTCCGGTGGGGCATGATGGGCGCATGGGGACCGAGGGGGGCGGCAACGACGTACGGGTCATCGCGGGCCGTTACCGGCTGGAGGCGAGGCTCGGGCGCGGCGGCATGGGGGTCGTGTGGCGGGCCACCGACCAGCTGCTGGGACGGCGTGTCGCCGTCAAGGAGCTGACCCAGGACGACACGCTGTCGGACGAGGAGGCGCGGGGCCGCCGCGACCGGACACTGCGCGAGGCCCGCGCGGTCGCCCAGCTGAGCCACCCGCACATCATCGTCGTGCACGACGTCGTCGAGGACGGCGAACGCCCGTACATCGTCATGGAGTTGATCGACGGCGGTTCGCTCGCCGACCGGATCGCCGCGCACGGCCCGCTCGCGCCGGACGAGGCGGCCCGCATCGGCGTCGCCCTGCTGGGCGCCCTGCGCGCCGCGCACGCGGCCGGGGTCCTGCACCGGGACATCAAGCCCGCGAACGTCCTGCTGGAACGCGACAGCGACCGCGTCGTCCTCACCGACTTCGGCATCGCGCAGGTCGCGGGCGCCACCACGCTCACCGAGACCGGCTCGTTCGTCGGTTCGCCCGAGTACACCGCGCCGGAGCGGATGTCCGGGGCGCGGACCGGCGCGGAGTCCGACCTGTGGTCGCTGGGCGCGCTGCTGTGCACGGCGCTCAGCGGCGAATCCCCGTTCCGGCGCGACTCGTTGGGCGGCATCCTGCATGCCGTCGTCTTCGCCGAGATCCGTACGCCCGAGCAGGCCGGGCCGCTCCTGCCCGTCGTACGGGGGCTGTTGGAGCGCGACCCGGACCGGCGGCTGGGCGGGGCGGAGGCGGAGCGGCTGCTGCGCGCCTACCTGGAGACCGGGCGGACGCCGCAGCCGGTGTCGTCCGGCTACACGCCGACCCAGGCCGACCTCCCCCTGCCACAGCCGGCCCCGCCCGCCCGGGAGCGCTCGACGCGCGGCGTGCTGGTGGCCGCGCTGCTGGTCGCCGCGATGGCGGGGGCGGGCGTGTCGGCGGCGGCGCTGCTGATGAACGGGGAGGACGGCGACGGAGGGCGCACGCCCACGAGTTCGGCTCCGGGGACCCGTGCGTCGACGAGCGGTACAGCGAGCGGTTCGGCGAGCGGTTCGACCGGCGGTACGACGAGCCCTGCGCCCACACCCACCCCCCGCCCCTCTTCTTCCGCAGCCTTCACACCTTCCCCCACGGCGGTTCCCGTGCAGCCCGTCGGGGGGACCCGCACGCCGTCCGCGCCGTCCGGCTACCGCGTGGCCGACGACCCCGGCGGGTTCGCGCTCGCCGTGCCGGACGGCTTCACGCGGGTGCCGCAGGGCGAGCGGGTCTTCTACATGTCCCCGGGGCAGGTCTTCCGCCTCGGCGTCAAGATCGCCGATCCGCAACCGGGCGGCCCGATGAGCGTGATGGAGCGGGCGGCGGCCAAGGGCGCGGACACCAACCCCGGCTACCACGACGGCCGGGTCACCCAGACCACGCACGGCGGACGCCCCGCCGCCCTCTGGGAGTTCACCTGGGACGGCTTCAGCGCGGCGGAGGGCCCCCGGCACACGTACGACCTGTGCTGGGAGGAGAGCGGGCGCCTGTACGACGTGTGGGTGTCGGCTCCGGTCGGGAAGGTGCGGGAGGCGCGGGAGTACTTCGACGTCGCCGTCGACACGTTCGTGACACGGTAGCCACGGCCGCGAGGTGGCCCGCAGGTCAGGGGCAGTGCAGGGCCTGGACGGGGGTGGCGGTCCCGTGTGTTCGGTACCTGCCCGGTGTCGTTCCGAACTCGCGGCTGAAGGCGTGGGAGAGGGCGTACGGGCTGCCGTACCCCGTCTCGCGGGCCACCGCCGCCAGCGGCGCGTCCGTGTCGCGCAGCCGGGCCGCGGCCAGGGTCAGCCGCCACCACGTGAGGTACGCCATCGGCGGGCGGCCGACCAGCGAGGTGAAGCGGCGCGCCAGCGTCGCCCGGGAGACCCCGACACGTGCCGCCAGGCTGTCGTTGGTCCAGGGCGCGGCCGGGTCGGCGTGCAGGGCGCGCAGCGCGGCCGTCGTCACCGGGTCGCTCAGGACGGCCGGCCAGGCGCCCGTCGCGGCCTGCGCCACCCACGCCCGGACCATGTAGACGAGCAGCAGGTCGAGAAGGCTGGGCAGCGCCAGGGAGGAGCCCGGCCGTCGGCCGTCGAGCTCGCCGGCCAACAGGTCCACGGCGGACCGGAGTTCGGCCGGCCGGTCGGCCCGGTTCGGCAGGTGCACCACCTGGGGCAGCTCCGCCAGCAGCGGGTGTGCGCGGCTGCGGTCCAGCCGGTACTTGCCGCAGAGCAACTCCGTCCCGCCCGCCGTGGGGCGCCGCACGCGTCCCTCCTCCTCGAACGGCATCGCACGGGCCGCCGTCGCCGCGTCCACCGGACCGTCGGCCAGCACATGTCCGACGCCGTGCGGCAGCAGGACGACGTCCCCGACGCCGAGGGGAACCCCCGCCCCGCCCTCCGGCAGCAGCCAACAGCTCCCCGCGAGGACGACATGGAACCCGGCGCCCTCGTAGGAGGCGATCCGGGTGCACCACCTTCCGCCGACGCTCAGGCGGTTGGAGTGCGGCTGCCCGGTGCGCACGGAGGAGATCGCGTCGCTGACCACGTCCATGGGGGAACGATACGGCGGCCGAACCGGCGACCTGAACCGAGGCGTACGCGTATCCGGTTGAGCGGTTCGAGCATCGAAACGCTCAGCGGTGGTTCCCTAGGCTCCCCACCATGACTACCGAAGCGACGGAAGAACACATACAGAGCTTCACGGTCGGGGACGTCGAGATCCTCCGTATCGTCGAGTGGCAGTCCCTCTTCGTGCCCGCCCCCGACCTGGTCCCCGACTGCGGTCCCGAGGTGTGGCAGGAGCACCGGGGACTGCTCGCGCCCGACCACTGGGACCCCGGCAGCGACCGGGTGGTGTCGGCGCTGCAGACCTGGGTCGTGCGCAGCGCGGGCCGGACGGTCCTCGTCGACACCGGGGTGGGCAACGGGCGGGAACGACCCGGCCTTCCGCACTTCCACCGGCGGCAGGGCGACCTGCCGGGGCGGCTCGCGCGGGCCGGGGTGCGCCCGGAGGACGTCGACGTGGTGGTCAACACCCACATCCACGCCGACCACGTCGGCTGGAACACCCAGGACGTGGCGGGGGAGTGGGTGCCGACCTTCCCCCGGGCCAGTTACCTCCTCCCGGCCGCCGACGACACGTACTTCGGTCCGACCGGCGGCCACGGCGGTGGCGCAGGGGAGGACGACCGGCTGGTCTACGAGGACAGCGTCGCGCCCGTGCACCGGGCCGGGCAGTCCGTGCTGTGGGACGGGGAGCACCGCGTCGACGAGCACCTCACCCTGGAGTCGGCTCCCGGCCACACCCCGGGCTCGGCCGTCCTGCGGGTCGCCTCGCGCGGCGAACGGGCCGTGTTCGTCGGAGACCTGCTGCACAACCCGGTGCAGGTGCTGCGGCCGGAGTGCAGCAGCTGCTTCTGCCTCGACCCCGGCCAGGCCGCTGCCAGTCGCGCCCGGATCCTCGAACGGGCGGCGGACGAGGGCGAGTTGGTGATACCGGCGCACTTCGCCGGGTCGGGTGTGGTGGAGGTGCGACGGTCGGGGACGGGAGGGTTGGCTGTGGGGCGGTGGGGGTGAGGGGGATCGTGGTAGTCATGGAGGCATGAGCAACGACGGTGATCCCGGCGGCGCCAAGGGACGGATAGTGGGCGGGCGTTACCGGCTGCTCGAACGCATCGGCTCCGGAGGCATGGGCACCGTCTGGCGGGCCCGCGACGAGCTCGTGGAGCGCGAAGTCGCCGTCAAACAGCCCCGGTTGGCCGGCGACCCCGAGGACGAGTCCCACCGTCGGGCCGCCCACCGCCTCTACCGCGAGGCCCGGGCCGCCGCCCGCGTCGACCATCCCTGCGCCGTCACCATTCACGACGTGGTGGTCGAGGAGGACGGAGCCGGCCCCGATGGGGGACTGCCCTGGATCGTCATGGAGCTGATCCGCGGCGAGTCCCTGCACGAGGTGCTGAGGCGCGGCCCGCTTCAGCCCGCCGAAGCGGCCCGTGTCGGCCTCGCCGTCCTGGGCGCCCTGCGTGCCGCGCACGCCGTCGGCATCGTCCACCGGGACGTGAAGCCCGCCAACGTCCTGCTCGGGCCCGCTCCGCTCTCGACCGCGCCGGACCAGGGGCACCCCCACGGCCGGGTCGTCCTCACCGACTTCGGCATCGCGCACGTCCAGGGCGAGGAGTCCCTCACCGCCGGCGGAGAGTTCGTCGGCTCGCTGGAGTTCGTGGCGCCCGAGCGGATGTCCGGACGCGGCGCGGGACCGGCCTCCGACCTGTGGTCGCTGGGCGTCCTCCTCTACACGGCCGTCGAGGGCCACTCGCCGTTCCGCCGCCCGACCCCGGAGTCCACCCTCGCCGCGATCCTCACCACGGACCCACCCGAGCCGAAACGGGCCGGCCCCCTCGCACCTCTCCTCACCGCCCTCCTGGCCCGCGACCCGAACGACCGCCCCACCGCCGAGGAGACCGCCGGCGCGCTGGAGCGGGCGGCCGAGGGCGGATCCGCGTCCTTCCCCGCGGCGCAGACGGCCGGGAAGGACGCCGAGCCTCAGGACGCGGGGAGCCTGCGCGAGCTCGGGGACGACGTCGTGACGCTTCGGGTCGGGACGCCGCAGGCCGCGGGGCCGCGCCCCACTCCGACCTCCCGGCCCCGGCGTCCCCTCCACCGCCGCCCCCTCGCCCTCGCGCTGCTCACCGGGGTCCTCGTCGGCGGGGCCTGGCTGGGAACCTCCCTGCTCCCGGGGGAGGGCGGGAGCGGGGCGGGCGGGGAGCGGACGGTGACCTACGCCAGTTCGGCGCCGGCGGCTCCGTCGGAGCCTGCCCCCGCGATGGCGCGTTGGATCGCCCACCGGGAGGACGCGATGGACGCCGTGCTCTCCCTCCCGGGTGCGTACCGGGAGTCCGCCCGGCAGGGCGCCGCCGGTCGGCAGCCCCGCCAGGTGGTCTACTCGGCGGGCTCCGTCGACGTACGCCTCACGCAGTGGGATCGGGCGCCCGCCGCGCCGATGGCGCTGGCGGCCCAGGCGGACGAGACCTGGCAGGGCCACGCCCCCGACGCGCGCACCCAGACCACCCGCACCAGCTTCCGCGGCTACGACGCCGCGCTCGCCGACACCACCTACGGACGTGACGACACGCCGACCCGCGTCATGGAGCTCTTCGTCCGCACCGCCGACGCCCGCCTGTACGAACTGCGCGTCGACATGCCCAAGGGCACCCCGGACGAGAAGCAGGGCACCGCCGTGTTCAAGCAGGCCCGCGACCGTCTGGAGATCGGTGAACAACCTCCCCCGACGCCCTGATCAGCAGGTTTGTTGCCAGTGAACGCTGGCGTCGTGTGTGCGGTCGGTGAAACCGTATTACCGGCGGGTACCCAAAGTCTTCCCCACGTCATACCCTGCGCCTCATGACGGACTCGCAGGCCCCGGAAACGACGCCGGAGACAACACCGGAAACGACGCCGGACAAGACGTCGGCCAAGACCGGCACCAACCCGATCGCCCCCACCCCCACCGGTGTCCGCACCGCCGCCGACGTGGTCACGCCGGAGCTGGTCGCCCAGCTCACCAAGGGCGTGACCGGCTCCGGCCGTACGGCCAACCACACGCCGTTCACCGGCGAGAAGCTGGCCGACCTGCCCGAGTCCACCCCGGCGGACGTGGAGCGGGCCTACGAGGCGGCCCGCAGGGCGCAGGCGGTCTGGGCGCGCACGCCCGTGCGGGAGCGCGCCGCCGTCCTGCTCCGTTTCCACGATCTGATACTGGCCCGTCAGGCCGAGGTGCTCGACCTGATCCAGCTGGAGACCGGCAAGGCGCGCCTGCACGCCCACGAGGAGGTGCAGGCCGTCGCCGTCGCCGCACGGCACTACGGCCGCAAGGCCCCTTACTACCTGCGCCCCAAGCGGCACGCCGGCGCCATGCCGACCCTGACGAAGGTCACCGAGCTGCGCCACCCGCGCGGCGTCGTCGGCCAGATCGCCCCCTGGAACTACCCGCTGGAGCTGTCGGTCGGCGATGCGCTCCCCGCGTTCGTCGCGGGCAACGCGGTCGTCATGAAGCCCGACACCGAGACCTGCCTGACCGCCCTGTGGGCCCGCGACCTGCTCGTCGAGGCCGGCCTGCCCGCCGACGTCTTCCAGGTCGTCCTCGGCGAGGGCCCGGTCGTCGGCCCGGAGGTCGTCAAGCACGCCGACTACGTGTCCTTCACCGGCTCCACCCGCACCGGCCGCGAGGTCGCCCAGGGCGCCGCCGCCCGTCTCGTCGGCGTCTCCCTCGAACTCGGCGGCAAGAACGCCATGCTGGTCCTCGACGACGCCGACATCGAGAAGGCCGCGGCCGGCGCCGTCCGCGCCTGCTTCTCCTCCGCCGGTCAACTCTGCATCTCCATCGAGCGGTTGTACGTCCACGAGTCGATCGCGGACGCCTTCGTCGAGCGCTTCGCCGCCCGCACCAGGGCCATGCGCCTCGGCACCTCCCTCGCCTACGGCGCCGACATGGGCTCCCTGGTCGGCGAGCGCCAGCTTCAGACGGTGACCCGGCACGTGGACGAGGCCGTCGCCAAGGGCGCCAAGGTCGTCGCCGGCGGTGTCGCCCGCCCGGACATCGGCCCGTACTTCTTCGAGCCGACCATCCTCGACGGTGTGACCGAGCCGATGTCGGTGTGCACGGAGGAGACCTTCGGCCCGGTCGTCTCGATCTACCGCTTCAAGACCGACGACGAGGCGGTCGAGCAGGCCAACGCCACGCCGTACGGCCTGAACTCGTCGGTGTGGACGAAGGACGGCCGCCGCGGCCGCGAGGTCGCCTCCCGCGTGCGGGCCGGCACCGTGAACGTCAACGAGGGCTATGCCGCCGCCTACGGCAGCGTCCAGTCCCCCATGGGCGGCATGAAGGAGTCCGGCCTCGGCCGCCGCCACGGCTCCGAGGGCATCCTCAAGTACACGGAGGCCCAGACGGTCGCCCAGCAGCGTCTGCTGCCGCTGGCCCCGGCGCTGGGCATGGACGACGCGAAGTACGCGGAGTTCATGAGCCGGAGCCTGAAGGTGATGAAGGCACTCCGGCTGCGCTAGGTCGTGTTTCGCCCTAGACCCACCCGTTCTCGACGAGGAGAGCACGTGCCCCAGGACGCCCACGCCCACGCCCCCGCCCACTCCCGCGCCGACGGCCATGACCATGACTACGACGTCATCGTCGTCGGATCCGGCTTCGGCGGCTCCGTCACCGCTCTGCGCCTGACGGAGAAGGGCTACCGCGTCGGCGTCCTGGAAGCCGGCCGCCGCTTCACCCGTGAGGCGCTCCCGAAGAACTCCTGGGACCTGAAGAACTACCTCTGGGCCCCCGGACTCGGCCTGTACGGCATCCAGCGCATCCACCTGCTGGGCAACGTCATGGTCCTGGCCGGAGCGGGCGTGGGCGGCGGCTCCCTGAACTACGCCAACACCCTCTACATACCGCCCAAGCCCTTCTTCGACGACCCCCAGTGGCGTGACATCACCGACTGGCAGGAGGAGCTGAAGCCGTACTACGACCAGGCGCGCCGCATGCTCGGCGTACGCCTCAACCCGACCACGACCCCCTCCGACGTGCACCTGAAGGCGGCCGCGGAGCGGATGGGCGTCGGCGACACCTTCCACATGGCGCCGGTCGGCGTGTTCTTCGGCGACGGCGAGGACGCGGACGGCACAGGCGCTAAGGCGAGGCCGGGGCAGCAGGTGCCCGACCCCTACTTCGGCGGCGTCGGCCCCGACCGCAACGCCTGCACCGAGTGCGGCGAGTGCATGACCGGCTGCCGGCACGGCGCGAAGAACACCCTCAACGAGAACTACCTCCACCTCGCCGAACAGGCGGGCGCGGTCGTGCACCCGATGACGACGGTCGTGTCCGTCACGGACGACTCACAGGGCGGCTACGCCGTCGCCACCCTCCCCACCGACGACCGCCGCAAGGCGAAGGGCCGGATCTTCAAGGCCCGCCGGGTCGTCCTCGCCGCCGGCACCTACGGCACCCAGACCCTCCTGCACCGCATGAAGGCGGGCGGCCAACTCCCGTACCTCTCCGACCGGCTGGGCGAACTGACCCGCACCAACTCCGAGGCCCTGGTCGGCGCGCAGACCGACGACCGCCGCTACCGCAAGGCGACCGGCGCGCCGAAGGCGGACTTCACCCGCGGCGTCGCCATCACCTCCTCGATCCACCCCGACGCCGACACCCATATCGAACCCGTCCGCTACGGCAAGGGCTCCAACTCGATGGGCGGCCTGTCGATCCTCCAAGTGCCCTACGCGGACGGCTCGTCGAGGGTCGCCGGCTGGCTGGCGAACGCCGCCCGCCACCCCTTGCTCGTCCTGCGCTCGCTGTCCAACCGCCGCTGGTCGGAGCGGACCATCATCGGCCTGGTCATGCAGTCCCTGGACAACTCGCTGACGACCTACCTGAAACCGGACGGCGTCGGCAAGGGCCTGCTGACGGCACGTCAAGGGCATGGCGCCCCCAACCCCAAGCAGATCAGGGCCGCTTCCGAGGCGGCCTCCGCGATCGCCGCCGACATCAACGGCTTCGCCGGCTCCAACGTCGGCGAGCTGATGGGCACCCCTCTCACCGCCCACTTCCTCGGCGGCTGCCCCATCGGCGACTCCCGCGAGACCGGCGTCATCGACCCCTACCACCGCCTCTACGGCCACCCCGGCATCTCCGTCGTCGACGGCGCCGCGGTCTCCGCCAACCTGGGCGTGAACCCGTCCCTCACCATCACCGCGCAGGCCGAGCG
Organism: Streptomyces sp. NPDC031474; assembly: GCF_055581185.1. Classification (NCBI taxonomy): domain Bacteria; kingdom Bacillati; phylum Actinomycetota; class Actinomycetes; order Kitasatosporales; family Streptomycetaceae; genus Streptomyces; species Streptomyces sp. NPDC031474. The sequence continues at coordinate 165,908 of NZ_JBVIJX010000022.1, read as the reverse complement.
GGCGATGTCGTACTGGCCCAACAAGGGCGAGACGGACCCACGCCCGGCACAGGGAACGGCGTACGAGCGGCTGAAGCCGGTGGAGCCGAAGAGCCCCGCGGTCCCGGCGGAGGCGTTCGGCGCGCTGCGCCTGCCCTTCCTGGGCATGCCGGCCGTCCCGCCCAAGCAGTAGGGCGACCGCCCAGGACATGGGCGAAGGGACCTGCGCCCCCCTCCGAGCGCAGGTCCCTTCGCTGGTCCTTCGGTCCTTCGGTCCTCGGACCGTCAAGACGTGTTACGCGTGCGAGCCCACCTTGCGGCGGCGAGCGGCGAACACCGCGCCCGCGCCGGCGATCACGGTGACCCCGCCGATCAGGCCGATCATCGGCAGCGCGGAGCTGGAGCCGGTGGAGGCGAGGCTGCCGCTGATCGGCTTGGCGCTGCCCTGGGGCCGGGCGCCGGTGCCGCTGGTGGGCTTGTCGCCGTTCGGCTTGGCGTCACCGGCGCCGCCCGCGTCGCCGCCGGCGGCGAGGATCTCGACGTCGTACTCGTCACCGTTGTAGTGGCAGTCGGCCTTGTCGCCCACGTAGACGGCTTCGCTCATCGCGAGCGAGGAGCCCGCCGGCGCCTTCGCACCGACCTTCACCCGCAGGTCGATGGTGGCGGAGGAGTCCTTCTCCAGCTCGTCCAGCAGACCCACGAAGGAACCGGTGACGTTGACGGTCTTGCCGTCCTCGTCCTCGTAGGAGTCCTGGTAGGCGTTGGTCCACTTGCCGTCCTCCTTGACCTGGACGACGGCGAGTCCCTCGGACAGCCAGGCGTCCTTGTCGTCGCCGTACTCCAGGAACGTGGCCATGTACACGTTCTTGAAGTCGACGGCGGAGTTGTTCTCCACCTCGTACGTGAAGTCGTGCCAGCCGGAACCGGCGACGATCTTGCTCGGCAGGCCGCTGATCGTCGCCGAGAGGTTCTTGTCCAGGTCGACGCTCTTGCAGTCCGTGTACGGGTCGAACCCGCCCGCGCCCGCGCTTGCCGAAGCGCTCGCGCCGGCCGTGCCCGAGCCGGTCGCGGACGGCGACGTGGTGCCCGACGGCGTACCGGACGCCTTCGCGCCGCCGTCCGACGAGGACGACGAGGACGGCGACGTGGTGTCGGTCGGGGAGCCGGTCGCGCCCGGGGCGTCCGCGTCGGCCGTGGACGGCGTGGAGGTGATGCTCTCCGTCGCGGTCGGGCTCGGGGAGGACGTGCCGTTCTCCTCCGCGAAGGCGGCGGGCGCGGACAGCAGGGTGAGTGGCGCGATGACGGCGGTCGCGGCCATGGTCACCATCGTGCGACGAAGCTTCATGAAGACCTCGGGTCGATCTGGCTTGGGGGGAGGCCTTCCGCATGGGGGTGTGGGAGTGGGCCTTGTTGCAGTAGGTGTGACAGGTGAAGCCTGTGAACAGTTGCCCTGAGCTCACAGGATCTTTATGTGGTGCGCATCACATCTTCCGGGGATCGGGTGACGGGTCGGGCGACGGGCCGGATTCAGCCACCGGTCGGCTTTGCGCCCCGCAGGATCCCCTGGACGCCGGCGGCCGGTTTCCCCGCGGCCCGGTATGCCACCGGTTCCTCGTCGCCGGGGATCAGCCGCTGCCGCAGCGCCGAGCGGTAGGCGTCGGCGGTGACGGTCTCCCCCTGGAACTCGCCCTCGCCGATCCGACCGCCGTCGCAGGGCAGGACGGCGCCCGAACCGAGCGGGGCCCACACTCCGTCGGAGAAGTGTCCGAACGCGACCACGTAGTCGTGGCCGACCTCCAGCCGCGAGGAGTCCCGCGACCCCACCTCCCTCTTCGCACCGTCCTTCAGCTGCCACCCGTCGGCGGTGACCGACACGGCGGCCGGCAGCGCCGGCGCGCCGGCGCGGGTCCAGAGCCGCTGTTCGACCCGGAGGTCGACCGTCCGCGACAGGTAATCCTCATCCGAGCCGTCACCCGAACCGTCCGAACCGTCCCCCGAGTCCGCACTTGAGTCCGCGCTCGAGGTCTCGGGCCGCTCGTGCTCGGCCGTGACCCGGACGACCGCGACCTGGTCGCCGTGCGACACCCAGTCGGTCGCGGTGAACGAGGGCACGGCCTCCTTCTCCGACTCGCCGAGCACGACGTTCCCGCCTGCGGCGGCGCTGTCGTGGCCGGTGTCGGGGCCGGGGCCGTCGTCCGTCAGCGGGACGAGCACGAGCGCGCCGGCGACGGCCGCGCCCAGCACGACCCCCGTGATCTTCGTTCGCGTGGTCATGGCCACGGGACTCCCCTTGGTCGGTACAGCAGGTCGCCACTGTGACGCCGCGAGGCCTGTGTTCGTTCGGGGAGGAAGCCCCCGGCCGAGTCGTGGCCCGAACGCTCGGGCCACGACTCGCATCAGTCACAGCGCATCTGTCACTGCGCGCCGGTCACTCCGTGTCGCCCGTGTCGTTCGGCAGGAGGTCGCCGACGTCGATGGTGCAGGCGCGCCCGATCCGGGTGGCCGCCGTCCTGCGGATGGTGCTGGCGGTCCAGGTGGACGTGTCGCCGGAGCGCAGCTGTGCCGCGTAGGCCCGCAGGATCGTGGCGTCCGCCGGCGTCTCCGTCATCCCGGCCAGGTCGCCCACGATGTCCGAGAGCTCACCCGGCGAGTACTTGCTGCCGGCGTCGGTCGCGAGCGGCGCCGCGACCCGGCAGAAGGTGTCCGTGGCCGCCGCCGCGGCCGCCGCGGCCTTGGCGACCAGCCGGGCCCGGGCCACCGCGTCGAGGGCGTAGTTCTGTGCGGCGGTGGCGTCGGGGGTCGCGCTGGTCAGCAGCGTCTTCACACCGGCCGCGGTCTTGCCGGCCGCCTGGTAGGTGAGGGGCTCGGCCACCCCGCTGACCAGCCGGGACGCCATCGTCGAGCGGTACGCCGAGGCGGTGACCGTCGTGCCCTCGTACTCGCCCTGGCCCACCTCGTTCCCGTCGTAGGGCAGGATGGCGCCGGTCCCCAGCGTCGACCACTCCCCGTCGGAGAAGTGGGCGAACGAGACCAGGTAGTCGTGCCCGACCTCCATGCGGGAGGCGTCCTGCGAGCTCACCCGGAGCTTGCTGTCGCCCTCCTTGAACTCCCAGCCGTCGGCGATGATCGACAGGCTGTCGGGCAGGGCGGTGGCGCCGGACCGCGACCACACGCGCTCCTTGACCTGGAGGTCGATCGTCCGGGACAGGTACCCCTCGCCGGCCGCGGTCTCCTCGCTGTCGGCGACCCCTTCGTGCTCGGCGGCCACATGGACGACCGCCGCCTGGTCGCCGTACGAGACCCAGTCGCTCGCGGTGCGGGAGGGGATGGCGTCCTTCGACGCGCCGAGGACGACGTCGCCGCCCCGGCCCGCCGCATCGGCGTGCGCGTCGCCCGTGAACGGGACGAGCGCGGCCGAACCGATCAGGACACCGGCCACGGCGGCGCCCAGCACGGTTCCCGTCACTTTTCTTCTGGTGCTCATTGCCACGAGATTCCCCCTGGTCAGCTCGTCAGATGTGAACTGTTCTCGCCAGATCCGGCCGGACCTCAGTAGGTCGCGTTGATGTTCTCTTTGTTGTTGGCGCCGAGCTTGTAGACGTCGTTGTACGACATGCAGCCGAGGCGGTCGTCGTACAGACCGAGCCGGGGGCTGGCGTCGGGGCCGTGGGTCAGGCCGACGGCGTGCCCGGTCTCGTGGCAGGCGTCCGACTTGTTGACCGAGCCGATTCCGGTGTGGTCCTTGTTGAAGACGATGTAGTGCTGGTCGCACGTCTTCGCGGTGACGGCGTCGTCACACCAGGTGATGCCGATCTTCCCGCGGGAGAGGGTCTTCGCCTTGTAGATGACGTCGGTCTCCGCGCCGCCCCGGTAGACGCCCGAGGACTGGATCTTCACGACGAGGTCGGTCGGCCCGAAGTAGTCCTTCGCCGCACGAGCGATGGTGTTCTTCTCGGCCGAGGAGAGACTGCCCTCCCTGTAGAGGGTGAGGGTCTTGTTGTCCGTCTGGCAGAACCCGTCGCCCATGTCCCCGTCGAAACAGGTGTGGAAGTAATTACTGGTCGGGTACATGTTGTCGGTCAGCGCGGCCTGGACCATGGTGGTGCCCGCGGCCAGGGCGGCGGTCGCCACCCCTATCACGAAGATCGTCCTCCGTTTGATCGCCACCTGCGATCCCCCCTGCCTGTCCGCCACCTGTGCGATTCATCGGAGGTTCCGGTGAGCGCGGGGCGGATGGGGCGATCTAACGGGATCAAGCGCTGGCCAAAAGTTGACCAAGCGCTGTTTGGCTCGATGTGATCTTTAAGAGGCTCGATGTGCGCATAGAGTGAAAGATCGGCGAAAGTTTTGAGAAATCCATGACCTTTGCCGGGACCTCTTCCCGGGACCCGTGCCGGGAAGAGGCCCCGGTCCGCTTCCCGTCCTTTCGCCCGACCGCTCGCCCGGACATGGCGAAGGGCCCCGCGGGACGGAATCCGCGAGGCCCTTCGTCATCGTCAGCACCGGCGTCAGGGCAGCGCCGGTGCCTGGGAGCGGCGCCGGGGGGTTGCGCCGCTGGCTTGTCGAGTGCCGTGCAAGGCCGAGGGGAGTGCACGGCCTCGCAGGGCCGAAATCCTTGCAGGGTCGAAATGGAGCTTTCTACGCATCGTGCTGGATGAGCGCGGCCCCCGCAACCGTTTGACCCAGCCCTTGTGCATTTTTGCATTTTTCCGCCGGTCGGCCCCGGGCGTCCCCGAGGCCGGCCGTTCTCTTGGGCGACCGGGCGGCTGTCCCCTGCCGTCCGGTCACCTTTCCGGAGCGAGGTCCCACGACGCACGGCACGATCCGCACGTCTCATCGCTCCAGCGAGCCACGCGTGGTTCTTACGGGCCGCCCCTGGCTGGAGCGGACACCGGGACCAACGACTCCGTCCGTGGGGCAGTCACGCGCCGTACGGGTGAGAGGCCGCCCGAACTCAGATGCGACCCCGGCACAGCTCCAGGAGCGTCATGGCGAGGGACGTACCCGGCTTGCCCAGTGCCTCGCTGTAGTGGCTGAGGATCTCCATCTCGCGGGAGAGGTTCACCCGCCGCCCGCCGGACGTGATCCGCGCCTCCTGGACGACGGCGGACACCGCCATCCGTTCCTGGATGAGCCCGATGATCCGGTCGTCCAGGGCGTCGATGCGCTCGCGTGCGCCGGTGATCACGTCGGCGGCCTCGGGGGTACGGGCGCCGGTCACGTCGGTGGCGGTCATGGGGGCTCCTCGTCGGTTCGGTGGGACACCCCGGAGCGACAGGATCCGGAAAACACCAGGCGCCCCGGACCTTGTCGGCCCGGGGCGCCTGGGAAGTCGCTTGTCAGTTGCTCAAGCAGCACGACCATGGCAGCCGGTGGGCCGGTTGCCATAGGTAAAGACGAAGGTCGTGTGCGTAAGCATGCGGCCAGTATGCAGCGTCGTCGGGCGAGTTCCAAGGCGGTTCGCATCCTGAGACGAAGCGGCTGTGCGGGCACGGGGCCGGACCTGCGCCCACCTCGGTAGAATTGGCCAGCACAGAGACCCCGCCCCACCGCCGGAAGGCCCCCGTGTCATCAGCGACTCCCGCTGCCGCCGCCCCCGACACCGTCCTGGTCGTCGACTTCGGCGCGCAGTACGCCCAGCTCATCGCCCGTCGAGTCCGCGAGGCGCGGGTCTACAGCGAGATCGTGCCGAGCACCACGCCGGTCGAGGAGATGCTCGCCAAGAACCCGGCGGCGATCATCCTCTCCGGCGGCCCCTCGTCCGTGTACGAGGAGGGCGCCCCGACCGTCGACCGCGCCCTCTTCGAGGCCGGCGTCCCCGTCTTCGGCATGTGCTACGGCTTCCAGCTGATGGCGCAGAGCCTCGGCGGCACCGTCGACAACACCGGCGCCCGTGAGTACGGCCGCACCGACCTGCACGTCTCCCGTTCGTCCTCGACCCTCTTCGAGGGCACCCCGGCCGAGCAGGCCGTGTGGATGTCGCACGGCGACGCCTGCTCCGCCGCCCCCGAGGGCTTCTCCGTCTCGGCGTCCACGGACGTCGTCCCGGTCGCCGCCTTCGAGAACGACGAGAAGAAGCTGTACGGCGTCCAGTACCACCCCGAGGTCATGCACTCCACGCACGGCCAGCAGGTGCTGGAGCACTTCCTCTACCGAGGCGCCGGGCTCACCCCGTCCTGGACCACGGGCAATGTCATCGAGGAGCAGGTCGCGGCCATCCGCGAGCAGGTCGGCGACAGGCGCGCCATCTGCGGTCTCTCCGGCGGCGTGGACTCCGCGGTCGCCGCCGCCCTCGTCCAGAAGGCCATCGGCTCCCAGCTGACCTGCGTCTACGTCGACCACGGTCTGATGCGCAAGGGCGAGACCGAGCAGGTCGAGAAGGACTTCGTGGCCGCGACCGGCGTCCAGCTGAAGGTCGTCGACGCGGAGGAGCGTTTCCTCACCGCTCTCAAGGGGGTCAGCGACCCCGAGGAGAAGCGGAAGATCATCGGCCGCGAGTTCATCCGCGTCTTCGAGCAGGCCCAGGCGGAGATCATCGCCGACGAGGGCCCGGCCGTGGAGTTCCTCGTCCAGGGCACGCTGTACCCGGACGTCGTCGAGTCCGGCGGCGGCACCGGCACCGCGAACATCAAGTCGCACCACAACGTGGGCGGCCTGCCGGAGGACCTCGAGTTCCAGCTGATCGAGCCGCTGCGCAAGCTGTTCAAGGACGAGGTTCGGATGGTCGGCCAGGAACTCGGCCTGCCGGAGGAGATCGTCCAGCGTCAGCCGTTCCCGGGTCCCGGCCTCGGCATCCGGATCGTCGGCGAGGTCACCAAGGACCGCCTGGACCTGCTGCGCGACGCCGACGCCATCGCCCGCGAGGAACTGACGGCCGCCGGTCTCGACCGGGAGATCTGGCAGTGCCCGGTGGTCCTCCTCGCCGACGTCCGCAGCGTCGGCGTCCAGGGCGACGGCCGCACCTACGGCCACCCGATCGTCCTGCGCCCGGTCTCCTCCGAGGACGCGATGACCGCCGACTGGTCGCGCCTGCCGTACGACGTCCTGGCGAAGATCTCCACCCGGATCACCAACGAGGTGCGTGACGTCAACCGTGTCGTCGTCGACGTGACCTCGAAGCCGCCGGGCACCATCGAGTGGGAGTGACCCAGTGACCCCCTCCACGGGGTTCAGGTCCGCTTGAGGGTGCGCACCGGCTCTCCGGGCTTCCAGACCTGGGCGACCAGATACGTGTCGTCCTCGACGTAGGTCCGCACGACCTCCGTCAGCTCGGTGCGGAAGAGGTGGAACGGCTCCGGCGGTTCCACCTCTTTCACGTACGCCGCCTTCGCCGCCCCGTCCACCACCTCCACGCCCCGGCCGACGATCCGTACGTCGCCCCCGCCCATCCCGGTGCCCTCGCCCGGGTTGGCCTGGAGGGCGAAGCGAGGGTCCCGGCGCAGATCGAGGGCCTTGAGCGAGCCCGGCATCATGCCGAGCCACAACTCACCGCCGAGGAAACGGACCTCGATACCGGTGGTGCGCGGGGAGCCGTCCTTGCGGAGGGTCGCGAGGACGTGGTGCGTGAAGGCCCCGAAGCGGTCCTCGGCGACCTTCGCGAGTGCGGGTTCGGCGGCGGCGAAGGCCGCCCAGTTCGCTGTCATACGGCGAGTCTGACGCCGATACCCGACATCTGCTGTCCGGTATGGCCAGGACGTCGGGTCAGAATGTCGGACCAAGATGTCGGGTCAGAATGTCGGACCAAGATGTCGGGCCAGGACGTCGGACCAAGATGTCGGGCCAGGACGTCGGGTCAAGATGTCGGGCCAGGACGTCGGGTCAAGATGTCGGGCCAGGACGTCGGGTCAAGATGTCGGGCCCGGACGTCGGGTCAGAATCCCTGCGGCACCGGCCGCACATACCGCTCCGACCCCGCCGCATCCCGCACCGACGTGCACCCGGCCGCCGTGAGCTGCTTGGCCAGCTTCGCGCGCCGGCTCGTGTTCACCCGCAGCGCGCCCAGCATGAACGCCGGCATCAGCACGGCGAGCGGGAGCAGCACGGCGTACACACCGGTCAGCACGGCCAGCAGCAGGAACAGCACCGCCGAGCCCCAGCCGATGAACTGCAACTGCCTGCGGTTGGCGGCCGCGCCGAGGGCGTCGTGGCGGATGAGCGCCGTGATCAGGTCGACGTCCGGCTGGGCCTCGGGGACCGGGGTGAGCGAGCCCAGGTACATGCCGGGAACGGGCCGGCCGGGGCCCGGGTCGGGGAAGGCCGCCGAGTTCGCCGCCGCCCGCTGCCGCGCCCACGGGCTGGGGTCGCGCACCAGCTGGACGTGTATGACGCGCTGCTTGCCGACAAGACGCACGCTCTCGTACCGGAAGCCGTAGCACTCGGCGATGTAGACCAGCGCACCGAACGTCTGCAACTCGGCGAAGGGATGGACCAGCTCGATGGCGTTGCGCGTCGAGATCTGACGCATGAGGGAGGTGATGTGGCGGTCGGCCATGCTCAAGACGTGCTCCGAAGGTGACGAAAATCGTCATCTTTGCATAACGGCTCTGCCCTTTTGAACTGACCGACGGTAACTTCCGCGTCGTAAAGCAACCCAGTGCTGGAGGACCGATGCACGGGCCCACACCGCCTGCCCCGCTGCCCACCGACCGGCTGCAGTTCGCGATGCCGCCGATGCACGACTCGACGGAGGACGAGCGCAGGCACCGCAAGGAACGGCTGGCAGGGGCGGTGCGGATCTTCGGACGGCTCGGCTTCGAGGACGGCGTCTCCGGGCACATCACCGCCCGCGACCCCGAGTTCAGCGACTGCTTCTGGGTCAACCCGTTCGGGATGCCGTTCAAGCACGTCACCGTCAGCGACCTGGTGCTGGCCAACGCCGACGGGCAGGTCGTCGAAGGCCGCTACCACGTCAACCAGGCCGCCTTCACCGTGCACGCGCAGGTCCACGCCGCCCGCCCCGACGCCGTCGCCGTCGCCCACTGCCACTCGGTGCACGGTCGCGCCCTGGCCGCACTCGGCGAACTGCTCGATCCCATCACCCAGGAGAGCTGCGCGTTCTACGAGGACCACGCCCTCTACGACGCCTATACCGGGGTGGCCGTCGACGCGGGTGAGGGGCGGCGCATCGCGGCCGCGCTCGGCTCCCACAAGGCACTTGTGCTGCGCAACCACGGCCTGCTGACGGTCGGCGACTCCGTCGACGCGGCCGCCTGGTGGTTCCTGTCTATGGAACGCTCCAGCCAGGTCCAGCTGACCGCGCGGGCGGCGGGCCGGCCCGTCCTGATCGACCACCGGGCGGCGGTGGCGACCCGGGAACAACTCGGCGGCGACCTGGTGGCCTGGATCAACTACCAGCCGCTCTGGCAGGACATCAGCCGCAGCGAACCGGACCTTTTGAGCTGAGCGAGCCGAGCGAGCCGAGCGAGCCGAGTGAGCTGAGTACGGTGGATTCAACGGGGGTTCAAGGGGCGTCCGGTCTCAGAAACCCCGCAGGACGACCGCCTTCGTCCTCGCGAACTCCTCGTCCGTCAGCACCCCGTCCCGGTGCAGCTCGCCCAGTTCGCGCAGCCGCCGCAGCAGTACGTCATGGTGGTCGGCCCGGGGCGCGAGGGCCGCGGCCGCCCTGCGGAACCGGTCGCCGCCCGCGCCCGCGCTCTCACCCTCACCCTCGCCCGCGTCCTCGTGGCCGAGTTCGGCGTGCGCGCGGGCCGAGGGGTGCGGGAGACGGGCGGTGACCGCGGTCGCCACCAGTGCCGTGAGCAGGTCGCGGCTCACATTGCCCCACAGGTCCAAGGCATACGGGTCCTTCTCGGCCGGCAGTTTCGAGAACACCGTCTCGCGGGTCACGAAGCGCAGGAAACCGTCCTCGTAACCGGCGTTGGGCAGCCACTCGACCTGCACCAGATCCCCGACGTCGATCACGCGCGGGCCGGTCGCCCGCTTCACCCGGTCCGAGGTGTCCGCCCAGTCGACGCGCACCTGGATGCCGTCGAAGGAGACCGTCCCGTCGGACGACCGCACGGAGACCGGAACCGGCGGACCCGGCAGCAGATACGCCCTGGTCGCCTCATGGGGGATCTGCTCGAGCAGCAGCGCGTGCCGGATCTCCTCGGCGAGGTACTCGGCGACCCCGGAACGGTCCATGTCCACGGTGAGCCGATAGGGATCGGCCGCGTCGGGCAACCGACCGCCCGTCGCCTGCAACAGCGGATCCGCCCCCTCGCGCAGCCGCATCCGCAGCCGGCCGCGCCTGCGTTCGGGCTCGTAGACGATCCCGGCGACCGCCTCCAGAGGCACGGCGATCTCCCCGTACGTCTGCCGGAACAGCGGCACGGAGCGATGCAGCCCCGGCGTGATCCTGACCGTCGTGCCGTCGAAGGCCCAGGTCCCGTCACGCTGGATGATCTCGGCCATACGGAAATTCTCGCAGCCGGGTCAACACGGCCCGCCCCGCTTCACCCGCGCCGATCACACCTACCGGAAACGACAGGGTGTGCCGTAGGGCACAATTCGCTGTCATCACAGGGGAGTTGTTCACAGGGTGGCGGGCGGGGTCCGCAGCGGGTTCTCCAGGGCCGCCATCCGATCGGGTCGCGGGGAAGGCGGGCGTCGGACGTGGCGGTGCAGGAGGCGAGACAGGGCATGGTCCCTGGCCAGGGAGCGGGCGCGCACGAGGGCGGCTGCACCTGCGGGGACTGCCCGCACGGGGCGCGCGAAGGGCACCGGCGCGCGGTGGCCGCGTTCCTGGTGAAACGGGACGAGTTCGCGGCCGGACAGGGCCTGCCGGCCGCCGTCGCCCACTCCGCTTCCGCCTCCCGGCAGTGGGTCTCCGAGGAGCTCACCCAGTCCGCGGAACTCGTCGCCGACCGCGGGCGGGCCGAGGGCGAGGCCTGGCTGGCCCGGCTGTGGTTCCGCACGGCGGTCACCGTATGGGTGATGGTCGTCGCGCTGCTGCTGGTCCAGTCCCTGACCGCCATCGGTGCGGGCTGGACCGCCGCCCGCACCGCCGGACTCCTCGCCGCGCTCGTCGTCGCCGGCGTGCTGACCGCCGCCTCCTGGTTCCACCGGGCCCGAGGCGGGGCGCTCGCCCCGGTGATCGGCGAGGACAACCGCCTCTCCACCTCCCGTGCGGTCGCCGCCGCCTGGGTCCTGCTCGTCGCCTACGCCGTGCTGGTCCTGGTCGGACGGCTCGCGGCCGCCTCCGACCACGCCGAACGCGACGCGCTGATCGCCGGCCTCGACCTCGCCCGCGGCGCCGGTGTGGTGACCGTCCTCGCCGTCGCCTGCGGGATCGCCGTGCTGGTGCGCCGGGTGGTCGGCCTGCGCGTCCTCGCCCAGCGGCTCCAGAAGGTCCGCGCCCACCGCCCGCGCGCCGCCGACCTGCTGACCGACGACGCCGGCCGCGGCACCTTCGCCGACATCCAGTACGTCGTGATCGGCGCCGTCGCCCTCGTCTTCGCCGCGGTCCGGCTGGCCCGCCGCCCCGACCAGCTCCCCGACCTGCCCTGGGGCCTGGCCGTCGTCGTCCTGGTCTCGGCCGCGACCTACCTCGCCGGCAAGTACGCCGAGGGCGGCCGTCCCGTGATCCTCTCCGTCGTCCGCTCCCGCGAGGCCGGCGACCTCGACGCCCCGATCCGCACCGGAGACGACATCGAGATCCGCGGCGCCGGCTTCGTGCCGCCCGGCGCCCAGACCGCGGACCGCCTCTCCCGCATGGTCGTCCGCATCGGCCCGGTCCACGTCCACGTCCCCCTCGTCCCGGTCACGGGCGGCTTCAGCAACCCGACCGACGCCGTCCTCACCGTCCCCGTCCCGGCGGACGTGGAACCGGGCCGAGTCGAGGTCCAGGTCGTCACAGCCGCGGGAACGGAGACGAACCGCTACGCGATCGACGTGACGGACTGAACGGGCGGGGGCGAGGACGGAGGGGGAGAGAACCGGGGGGAGTGAACAGTGGGGGTGAACCGGCGGGGTGGAGCACCCGTGCTGACAGTTGGTGGGCGGAGAAACCCGTGCAAGCAGTTGAGCGCACCCCCCATTTCGTACGTAAGGTCTGTTGAGGGGTCCCACCACTTCCGGGCGAGAGGCGGCTACGGGCGATGACTCACGGCATGCGGACGGACACCTATCCCCCTTACCTAGACGGCGGCGGCCGCAGTTGGCGTGACACCGCCACCCGGTACGCCCTCCTTCCTCTGCGCATCTTCCTCGGCGTCACCTTCATCTACGCGGGCCTCGACAAACTCACCGACAGCGCCTTCCTGAAGGCCAGCGGCGCCGGCTCGATCGGCGACACCATGCGCGCCGTCCGTGACTCCTCGGCCATCCCGGCCCTGGTCGACATGGCCCTGAAGAGCCCCGTCGGCTTCGGCTACGCCATGGCCTTCGGCGAACTCGCCGTCGGTATCGGCACCCTGCTGGGCCTCCTCACTCGAATCGCCGCGCTCGGCGGCGCGCTGATCTCGCTCAGTCTGTGGCTGACGATTAGCTGGGCCTCGGACCCGTACTACTACGGCAACGACCTCGCCTACCTCATGGCCTGGCTGCCCCTCGTCCTCGCCGGCTCCACGGTCTTCTCCCTCGACGCGGTCTGGCGCAGCCGACGACGACAGCGAACGGGAGGCCTGGCCTAGACCCACCCCGGCCGTCAGGGCCGAGCGGCCGACTGCTCCGACCGGCCGACTGCTCCGACCGGCCGACTGCTCCGACCGGCCGACTGCTCCGACCGGCCGACTGCTCCGACCGGCCGACTGCTCCGACCGGCCGACGGGTCGACCGGGCGGGTTGACCGCTCCAACGGGCCGAACCAGCGCCCGCGGTCGACCCCCACCGGCCTTCCCGACACGCGACCCGCCTGGCCCAGCGGCCCTGTGACCGTATGGCCGTGCAGTCGGGTATCCCGGCGGCCGGGCATACGCCCGCAGGGCACAGGTGGCCTTACGCCTGCCCGTAAGGCACTACGGCTTGGCGGTCCTGCGGTCCTGTGCCTGTAAGGCCGCGGGGGCGGGGTCCCGGCGGATGTGCGGCCCCGCGCCGGTGAGGCACGGGAGGCCGCGCCAGCAGCCAGCAGCGTGGCGGCCCGGCGGCCCTCCGGCCCGGCGGGCCTGCGAGGGCTTGGGGGCTTGGGGGCCTGGGGGTCCTGTGACTCGGTGGCTCTGTGAGCCGGTGGTCAGGGGGCTGTGTCCGTGTCGGCGCCGGCGCCGGTCCCGGTCCCGGTTGCGGCGGCGTGGCGGGACGGGCCGCGTCGTCTGCGTATGGTCCGGGCCACGGCGCCCGTCGCGCCCGCCAGACACAGGCCTGCCACGACGACGGGAATCACCACGAACCACGGCGTTTCCCAGAGGCCGCCCGCGTCACCCGCGTAGATGACGCCCGCGAGGGCGAAGAAGGCGCCGGCGACCAGCCTGCCGGGCCGGAACTCATGACGCAGCACGGGCCACCTCCGCCTGTCCGACTCCGACCTGGAGGTCGAGGTCGATCGTCCCGGCGTCCGCCTTGCCCGAGAGCGGCGACAGGATCACCTCCTTGTGCTTGCCCGGCTGCACGTCCACGTCCTTCTCGTCGTCACCCGGAAGCTGGATGTCTCCCAGCCCCACGTCGATCCTCACCTTCACGGTCACGTCCCGCGGCACGATCACCCGCAGCCGGCCCGCGCCCACCTCGGCGTTGGTGCTCACCGTCTGCCCCTTGACCAGTTCCAGCCGGGACAGGTCAAGCGTGCCTTCACCGGAGCCGAGGTCGTAGGCCGTCCTGACGTCCGCCACCGCCGTCGGCTGCCACGTCATGTCGGTCCAGCGCGTGCTGATGTCCTTCGGTATGACGGCCGTGCCGGCCAGCAGGCCCGCCGTGACGATCGCCAGGAACACCGATCCCGCCCCCGTCCGCCCCAGGAACGAGCTGACCGCGATGCCCACGCCGAGCACGATGAGCGCCGCCGCCAGGCCGGCCTGAAGGCTGGTGCCGAGCGGGTGATCGTCCCAGGTGAGCCGGGTGACGAGGCCGCCCGCGAGCACGGCCAGCAGGAAGAGCCAGCCGCCGATCCAGCGCGGCCCGCGTGGCCCGGGGTACGGCTCGCGCCGGGTGGGTATGCCCTCGGGGCGGCGCGTGTGGCCGATCAGGTCGACGTTGATGGCGGTCGTGATGTCCCGGCCGCGGGCGTCCCACGGGCCCCACAGATAGCCCGTGCCGCCGTCGTGCGTGCCGTCCTTGACTATGGGGTCGCGCCACCAGGACGGGTAGCCGGTGGGGGCCGGTGGCGCCTGGGCCTCCGGCGGTGCGTCGGCGACGGCCTGGGCGGAGAGCGGGTCGGTGTCGGAGGACTCCCGGTTCCGCGACCAGTACCCGGCACCCGCGAGGAGCAGGGAGACGACGACGGCGAAGGTCAGCACACTGCCGTTGTTCAGCATCGACAGGAACACCCCGCAGCCGACCAGCGCGAACAGCACGGCCGCGAGGGCTTGGCCGTCGACGCGGCCGGTCAGGAGCTTGCGCACCTCGTTCTGCCCGTCGTCGGAGTAGGGGACGAAGAGCCAGGCGAAGCCGTAGAAGATGAGGCCGATGCCGCCGGTCGCGGAGAGCACGGCGAGTGTGATGCGGAAGATCACCGGGTCCATGTCGCAGTGCCGCCCGAGGCCCGCGCACACCCCGGCGAGGACCTTGTGCTCCCGGTCCCGACGGAATCTGGGCGGAACACCGACGGCTCCCGCGCCGGCCGCCGCTTCGGCCGCTGCCCCGCCCGTCGCACCGGTCCGCGCCCCGGCGGCTGTCGCGGCCTCGGCAGCCGCCTCGGCCGACGTCCTGGACTCTGTCCCGGACTCCGTCCTGGCTTCCGTTTCCCCGGACGGGCCGTGTCCTTCGCGATCTCCCTGCTTTCCGTGCGCGCCCGCCCGCCCGTGCGCGCGAGGCTTCTCACCCGCGGCGCCCGGGGCGCCGGGGGACGGGGCGGCCGCGTCGGGCGCGGTGCCCCCGTCGGGCACGGCGTCCGCGGCGTGCTGGTGATCTGTCATGACTCCATGGTGGCGGGCCGACCGCCCCCGCGGCAGTCGGAATGACCCTGGTCGGACCCTGATATCGGCCCTGATCCGGGGCAGGGGAGGTGTTCGACCTGCGCGGGCCTCGAAGATCAGGGGCGTCTCGGGGGCGAACCCTGATGCCTGGCCCCGGCCCCCGTGTGACCATCGTTGGCATGCCGGAAGCCGCAGCAGCGCCACTCGTCGAACCGCGGCCCCCGCGCAAGCTCTACCGCAGCAGTGACGGACGCTGGCTGGGTGGCGTGGCGCGAGGGCTCGCCGGGCACCTCGGGCTGCCCGTGGTGTGGGTGCGGCTCGTCTTCGTCGGCCTGTTCATGGCGGACGGCCTCGGCGCCCTGCTCTACGCGGCTTTCTGGTTCTTCGTGCCGCTCGGGATAGGCGGTGTCGGCGATCAGAAACCGCCGGCGTTCGTCGCCACCGAGACGGCGCCCGACGGCCGTCGCAGACTCGTCGCCCGCAAGCCGGACAAGGGGCAGATCGTCGCCCTGCTCCTCATGGTCGTCGTCGCCATGGTCTTCGTGGGCAACGTGAATCTGGGCAACGGCGCCAAGGCCTACCTCCTGCCCGCCGTCCTCGTCGGCGCGGGCGTCGCCCTCGTCTGGCGTCAGGCGGACAACGCGCGCCGGGCGCGCTGGGTGGAGGTCGGTCGCAGACGCCGTACCCTCACGCTTCTGCGTGCGGGCGCCGGTGTCCTGCTGGTCACCGCCGGCGTCTCCGGCACGTTCGTGCTGCAGGGCTCCGCCGCCCACCTCGGCTCCGTTCTGCAGGCGGCGCTCGCCGTGATCGTCGGCATCACGCTCCTCGCCGGTCCCTACCTGGTCCGTATGACGCAGGACCTCTCCGAGGAACGCCTGATGCGCATCCGCGCTCAGGAACGCGCGGAGGTCGCCGCCCACGTCCACGACTCGGTGCTGCACACCCTGACCCTGATCCAGCGCAACGCTGAGAACGCCGGGGAGGTGCGCCGGCTCGCCCGCGCCCAGGAGCGCGATCTGCGCACCTGGCTCTACAAACCCGAGGGCACCGGCAAGGAGGAGGCCGACGAGCCGACCACGGTCGCCGACGCGGTGCGGCGCAACGCAGCGGAGGTCGAGGACAAGCACGGTGTCCCCATAGAGGTCGTGGTCGTCGGCGACTGCCCTCTCGACGACCGCGTCGGTGCACAGATGCAGGCCGCGCGCGAGGCGATGGTGAACGCGGCCAAGTACGGTGGCGAGGGCGGCGCCGTGCAGGTCTACGCCGAGGTCGAGGGCCGGACGGTCTTCGTGTCCGTCCGTGACCGCGGACCCGGCTTCGACCTCGACTCGATACCCGCCGACCGCATGGGCGTTAGAGAATCGATCATCGGCCGCATGGAGCGCAACGGCGGCACGGCGCGGCTGCGGGCGGTCCCGGGCGGCGGCACGGAGGTCGAGCTGGAGATGGAGAGGGCGGAGAAGACGTCATGAGCGATCCGACCGAGAGCGATCCGACCGAGACGAACGGCACGGCGGGAGCGGCGGGGGCAGCGGAGTCGGCCGCGCCGGCGAAGGCCTCCGGCGACGGCACGGGCGGGCGCCACGTGCGCGTGGTCCTGGTCGACGACCACCGCATGTTCCGTACGGGCGTACAGGCCGAGATCGGCCAGACCGAGCAGACCGGCGTCGAGGTCGTCGGTGAGGCGGCGGACGTCGACCAGGCGGTCACCGTCATCACCGCGACCCGGCCCGAGGTGGTCCTGCTCGACGTCCACCTGCCGGGCGGCGGCGGGGTGGAAGTGCTGCGCCGCTGTGCCCCGTTGATGGCCGACGCCGAGCAGCCGGTGCGCTTCCTCGCCCTGTCGGTGTCGGACGCGGCGGAGGACGTGATCGGGGTGATCCGTGGCGGCGCCCGAGGCTATGTCACCAAGACGATCACCGGGACCGACCTGGTCGACTCCATCTTCCGGGTGCAGGAGGGCGACGCCGTGTTCTCGCCGCGGCTCGCCGGGTTCGTCCTCGACGCGTTCGCCTCGACGGACGCGCCGCCGGTCGACGAGGACATGGACCGTCTCACCCAGCGTGAGCGCGAGGTCCTGCGGCTCATCGCCCGTGGTTACGCCTACAAGGAGATCGCCAAGCAGCTGTTCATCTCCGTCAAGACGGTCGAGTCGCACGTCTCGGCGGTGCTGCGCAAGCTCCAGCTGTCCAACCGTCACGAACTGACCCGGTGGGCCACGGCGCGGCGGCTGGTGTGACGGACGCGGCGTCGCCGAGGGGACGGTCACGGCTGAGGACCGGGGGCCTCACACCACTCGTGTAGCGCCCGCGAACGGCATCTCGTCGATCGGCGCGACGCGCACCGGGGCCGAAGGGTTCGGGGCGTGGATCATCTGGCCGTTGCCGATGTAGAGGCCGACGTGTGTGATGCCGGAGTAGAAGAACACCAGGTCGCCCGGGAGGAGTTCGGAGCGGGAGATCCGCTGCCCGGCACCGATCTGGGCGTAGGTCGTGCGGGGGAGGGAGACACCGGCGGAGCGGTACGAAGCCAGGACGAGGCCCGAGCAGTCGAAGGCGTTCGGCCCGGTCGCGCCCCACACATAGGGGCTGCCGAGCTTGGAGTAGGCGTAGGAAACGGCCGCTGCGGCACGAGAGTTGGGGGCGTCAGCGGTGTCGGTGGCGGAGCCGGGCGCCTGGAGGCCGGCGCGTCCGGTCGTCGAGGCGCGTGAGGCGCGGTCGGCCGTGGCAGTGCCGCCGGCATCCTCACCGATCCGGGAGCGCTGCGCCGCCGTCAGCTGGGACAGCAGGCGGCGTGCCGCGTCCAGCTTGCCGGTGATCGTTTTCCTCTGCGTCCTCAGCTCGGCCTGACGCGCCCTGAGCGAGGTCAGTTCGACGCGCGCGGCGCCGCGCAACTGCTCGATCTCCCGCAGCTGTCTACGGACCCCGGCGACGGCGGCGGACTGGCGGTCGCCGGCCCGTTCGACGAAGGCGGCGCCGTCCAGATACCGGTCGGGGTCGTCGGAGAGCGCCAGCTGCACGGCAGGGTCCAGTCCGCTGCTGCGGTACTGCGCCGCCGCCATCGAACCCAGCGCCTCCCGCGCCGAGTTGAGCTTCTCCTCCTTGCGCGCCGCCTCGTCGCGCAGGGTCGCCAGCCGCTGCTCGGCCGATTTCGCCTTCTCCTGCGTGCCGTTGTACTTCTCGGTGGCTTCCTCCGCCTCCTGGTACAGCTTGGCCACCTTCGCCTTGACCTGGGCCGATGTCAGGTTCGGCTCGGCCTGTCCGGTCCCGTCGAAGGCCGTCGCCGTCGCCGCGCCCGCGAGGGCGAGGGTGAACGCCGTACGGGCCGTCTGGCCGCCGAGCGAGCGCTGTCGGGGCTTGCGGTGCGCTGCCACTGGGACTGCACGTCCTTTCGTACGACCGCCTCGTCCGTCCTCCCACGCCTACCGGGTGACCGCCGTGGGGGAGCGGACGGGCGGCCTCGAGGGGAGCGGCTGACGCGTCCGGCGACGACCCGCACGGGGGAGCGGGACGCCGCCGGACTCCTCGGCGGTGGTGGCCGACTGCCGCCCCTGGCCCGGGCGGCGGTGGGGAGCCGGTCACCTGGGGGAGGACGCTAGGCCGGTTGATGTCGGGTCGGTAACGCGAAGTACGGAAGTGACGTGAGCGGACTGCCGGGTGACCGTATGTGACCGACAATGCGGACCGGGTACGTCAGGTTCGCGCGGAGCGCTGACCGAAGCGGTGATTCCAGGACATCTTCGGAGCGGCGGGTGCTATGGAGCGCATATATGCACATGCCGTAGGGAGGGCCGGTGTCGGGCGGCGAGAGGGCGGCTGATTAGCATCCGGCTTCATGGACGTACTCATCCATCTTTTCGTCGGCCTGCACATCATCGGCATCGCCGCGCTCCTGGGCGGCTTCCTCACACAGATGAAGGCGATGGGCCAGGGCACGGCACGGTTCGTTCCCGCGATGCTGCACGGCGCGGCGACGATGCTGGTCACCGGCGTGATCCTGGTCGGCCTCAACCAGGCCGACGACCAGCACATCAACAACATCAAGATCGGTGTGAAGCTGGCCCTGCTGATCGTGATCCTCGGCCTCGTCTATGTGAAGCGGGACGACGAGAAGGTGGAGAAGCCGCTGTTCGGCCTGGTCGGAGCGCTGACCGTGGCAAACGTCTTCATCGCGGTGCTCTGGACCTGACCAAGGCGCGGGCTGCGGCGAGTGCCAGAGCGGCGACGACCAGCCACGCCGCCACCGCCGCCCACAGCAGCACCTCCCCCGGTCCCTTGAGCGCCGGGACGTCGACGGCGGCGGCCACGGACAGGGTCGCCGCCGCTGTCATCCCCAGCGGGAACGCCGTCGCCCAGCGGCGCACGTCGTAGCGCGGCCGGGGCCATGCGACCTCGGCGATCAGCAGGACGGCGCACCAGGCCAGGTCGAGCACCAGGAGTGCGACGGTCACCGTGCGCAGGACACCGGTGTCGTCGCCGTTCCACAGGTACAGGTCCCCGTCGTCGGCCGCGAGGAGTTTCGCCCCGGCGAGCGCCGAGATGGCGAGGGCGCCGCCCGCGATCCACTGGTCCCCATGGCCCTCGGCCACCTGGCGCAGGTCGAACAGGGCCAGGGCGACGCAGTAGAGCACGATCCCGAGCCCGAACAGCACGAGCGCGGTGTGCGCGAGCCAGGCCGCGGACTCCGCCGCGGCGAGGGCCGCTCCGAGCACGGCGAGACCCTGGGTGGCCACGCAGCCCAGGAACACCGTCCCGGGCATGCCCCGCCTCCACCGCCGTACGACGGTCACGAACAGCACGGGCCACAGCACCGCCGCCAGCGCCAGCAGCGCCTCGGCGGGGGTCCGCCGGCCGAGCGCGCAGAGGCCGGTGCCGAGCACGGTCGTCGCCGCCACGGCGGTCAGCGCCCCTGGCGTGCCCGCCTCGGCCAGCCACCGCTCGGGCGCCCGCAGCAGGCGGACGACGAAGTCCGCCGCCAGCGCCGCCCACGCGACGCCCGCCATCGCCAGAGTGACGCGGGACAGCACGTCGTATCCCGTGAGGTGCAGGCCGACCGACACGATCCCGGTCGCCATCACCGCGGACCCGGCCGCCGGCGGCCTCCGCGTCCACCAGAGGCGGAGAGCGGAGCCGGGAGAGGGCGCGGGCGAGGGACGAGCCGAGGAGCCGGGCATGCGCCTGATGCTAGGGAGCACGACACACCCCATGAGCGGGGCACGCGCGCGGGCGACCAGAAATACGCGCGGGTGCAGGCGCGGGGGAGGGGCGCGCCGGGAGGCTGTGAGCGCGGGGTGTCCAGGGCCCGTGCAGGCGCAAGTCGTGTCACGCGGCCGCTCAGCGCGGCCGGCCCCCACCCCCGCCGGCGGCGAAGCCCACTGCCCGCTCCCGCCTCCGCCTTCGCGAACGAACCCCACGCGCGCGTGCGCCCGCCGCGACGCTCACGCGCGCGTGGCCGCCACGCAGGCCACGCGCGCGTGGCCCACCGGAAGCGGCTGGCCTACGCGCGCACGTCTGTGCTCAAGCCGGGCGTACCACGCTGTGGATGATCGACTCGCCGGCGTAGTAGATCGACTCCTCGCGGACGTAGGCGCCGGGCTTCGGGGCGTGGATCATCATGCCGTTGCCTATGTAGACGCCGACGTGGCTGACGTCGTCGTAGAAGAAGACCAGGTCGCCGGGCCGGGCGTCGGCGAGGGAGACGGTGGTGCCGGCGTTCACCTGGTCGTAGGTGGTGCGCGGGAGGGTGACGCCGGCGGCCTTCCAGGCGGCCTGGGTGAGGCCGGAGCAGTCGTAGGAGTCGGGGCCCGTGGCGCCCCAGACGTACGGCTTGCCGATCTGCGCGCGGGCGAAGGCGAGCGCCTTCTCGGCCTTGGTGGCGTACGTGGAGTCCGCGGTGGACGTGGAGGTGGAGCTGGAACCGGACCCCGTGCTCGACGAGCCCGTGCCGCTCTCCTGCTGCGCTGCGGCCTGCTCCGCCGCCTGCCGGCGGGCGAGTTCCGCCGCCTGGCGCGCGGCCTCCTCCTGCTTCTGCTTCTCGATCGCCGCGAGGCGGGCCTTCTCCTGGGCCGTCAGCCGGGACAGCAGTTCGCGGGCGTCGCCGAGCTTCTTCTGGACGGTGGCCTTGGCGGTTTTCAGGTCGCTCTGCGTGTCGGTGAGCGACGCGAGGCTCTCCGCGGCCTCCCGGCGCTTCTGCATCGTCGCCGACTGCTCGGTGACGAAGTCGTCGACCGCACCCTTCTCGCGGTCGGTCAGCCGGCTCATCAGCTGTTTCTGGTCGAAGTAGTCCTGCGGGGTGTCCGAGAGCAGGAAGGTCGCCGTGTCGGGCGCGGAGGCGCCGGTGCGGTACTGGGCCGCGGCATAGGAACCCAGCTCCTGCCGCGCCTCGTTGAGCTTCTGGGTGCGCTGCGCGACGTCGTCCAGGAGGCCGTCGACCTGCTTGCGCTGCTTGGTCGTCTTCTCCTTGGCGGCGTTGTACTTCTCGGTCGCCGACTCCGCCTGGCGATAGAGGTCGTCGACCTTCTTCTCGACCTCCTCCAGGCTTGGCTTGCCGTCGTCCGGCGGGGCGGCGTTCGCCGTCTGGGAGAGCAGGGCCACGGACGTCAGGGCGGCGGTGGCGAGGGCGGGCGTGCGGATGCCGGCCACGCGCGGGCCCGCGGAGCGCGGCTTGCGGTGCTGCGACGCCAAGGGAGGCGACTCCTTCCAGTGCTCCGCCTACCGGGTTAGCTGTCGGGTTCGGGCGGGTAGATCATCGGAAGGGTTGCCCTACGGCCGCCTCCCCGAGAGGGAGTTGGGCCGATTCACCCCAGGGTTTCGGTGGGTCCCCGGCTCCGGCTGGCGCGAGCGGGCGCGTCGGACTCGGCGGAGGCCGCGCGGCCCGGCGGGGTTCGCCGGTGGGGTTCGTACGGCCTGTCCGGCACGGTAGCCAACTCGTGTGGCCCGTGTGAAGGTTGATGGGTGATATGCCCGATACATTTCCGTGACCTCGGGCTGTGATCTCGTGCTTCGAGCACGTCGGTCGCGGATCGTGACGGCCGACTGCCGGAGGGTGGGTGGGGGAGATGTTTCCGGGAGGGCGGCCGGTTGTCAGTGGCGCCCCCTAGACTCGGAGAGCGATGAGCAGCCTCTTTGACGACAGCTTCCTGGCGGACCTCCAGGGCCCCCGTGCCCACGAGGAGGAGCCCCCGCCGCCGCCCGAGGACGATCACGGACCGGAGTCGGTTCCGGACGATCTGTTCGGCGGGAAGTTCGACGTGCCTCCGGACCGGGATGCCTACTACCGCGGCGGCGCCCCGCGCCCGGCGCTGGACGCGGCGGCGCTCCTGGAGGGGCTGAACGACAACCAGCGCGCGGCGGTCGTCCACGCCGGCACCCCGCTGCTCATCGTGGCCGGCGCCGGCTCCGGCAAGACGCGCGTGCTCACCCACCGCATCGCCCACCTGCTGGCCGAGCGCAACGTGCACCCGGGGCAGATCCTCGCGATCACCTTCACCAACAAGGCCGCGGGCGAGATGAAGGAGCGCGTCGAGCAGCTCGTCGGCCCGCGCGCGAACGCGATGTGGGTGATGACGTTCCACAGCGCGTGCGTGCGCATCCTGCGCCGGGAGAGCAAGAAGCTCGGCTTCACGTCGTCGTTCTCGATCTACGACGCCGCCGACTCCAAGCGCCTGATGGCCCTGGTCTGCCGCGACCTGGACCTCGACCCCAAGCGCTACCCGCCCAAGTCCTTCAGTGCCAAGATCAGCAACCTCAAGAACGAGCTGATCGACGAGGAGGACTTCGCCGCCCAGGCCGCCGACGGCTTCGAGAAGACCCTCGCCCAGGCCTACGCCATGTACCAGTCGCGGCTGCGCGAGGCGAACGCCCTCGACTTCGACGACCTGATCATGACGACGGTCAACCTGCTGCGTGCCTTCCCGGACGTCGCCGAGCACTACCGCCGCCGCTTCCGTCACGTCCTCGTCGACGAGTACCAGGACACCAACCACGCCCAGTACGCCCTGGTCAGGGAGCTGGTCGGCACCTCTGAGCACCCTGTCGACGTGCCCCCGAACGAGTACGACGTGCCGCCCGCCGAGCTCTGCGTCGTCGGTGACGCCGACCAGTCGATCTACGCCTTCCGGGGCGCGACGATCCGCAACATCCTCCAGTTCGAGGAGGACTACGCGGACGCGACGACGATCCTGCTGGAGCAGAACTACCGCTCCACGCAGACGATCCTGTCCGCCGCCAACGCGGTCATCGAGCGCAACGAGGCCCGCCGCCCCAAGAACCTGTGGACCAACGCGGGCGCGGGCGCGCGCATCACCGGCTACGTCGCCGACACCGAGCACGACGAGGCGCAGTTCGTCGCCGACGAGATAGACCGGCTGACGGACGCCGGCGACGCGAAGGCCGGTGACGTCGCCGTCTTCTACCGCACCAACGCCCAGTCCCGTGTCTTCGAAGAGATCTTCATCCGAGTCGGCCTGCCCTACAAGGTCGTCGGCGGCGTCCGCTTCTACGAGCGCAAGGAGGTCCGGGACGTCCTGGCCTACCTGCGCGTGCTGGCCAACCCCGAGGACTCGGTGCCGCTGCGCCGGATCCTCAACGTGCCCAAGCGCGGCATCGGCGAGCGTGCCGAGGCGATGATCGACGCCCTGTCCCAGCGCGAGAAGATCAGCTTCCCGCAGGCGCTGCGGCGCGTCGACGAGGCTTACGGCATGGCCTCGCGGTCGACGAACGCCGTGAAGCGGTTCAACGCGCTGATGGACGAGCTCCGTACGATCGTCGAGTCGGGCGCGGGGCCCGCGACGGTCCTGGAGGCGGTGCTCGAACGCACCGGCTACCTCGCCGAGTTGCAGGCCTCCACCGACCCGCAGGACGAGACCCGTATCGAGAACCTCCAGGAACTGGCCGCGGTGGCCCTGGAGTTCGAGCAGGAGACCGGTGAGGGGGAGGGCGAGGTCGCGACGCCGGCCGGGCTCTCCGACTTCCTGGAGCGGGTCGCCCTGGTCGCCGACTCCGACCAGATCCCCGACGAGGAGGACGGCTCGGGCGTCATCACCCTGATGACCCTGCACACCGCCAAGGGCCTCGAGTTCCCGGTCGTCTTCCTCACCGGCATGGAGGACGGCGTCTTCCCGCACATGCGTGCCCTCGGCCAGACCAAGGAGCTGGAGGAGGAGCGCCGGCTCGCGTACGTGGGCATCACGCGCGCGCGTGAACGGCTCTATCTCACCCGGTCGTCGCTGCGCAGCGCCTGGGGGCAGCCGTCGTACAACCCGCCGTCCCGGTTCCTGGAGGAGATCCCGGCGACGCACGTGGACTGGAAGCGGACGGGGGCGACCGCGCCCGTGTCCTCCGGCCCGGTGTCCGGGGTGGCGGCCTCGCTGTCCTCGTCCCGCTCGCGTTCCTCGGCCGCGGGCGCGTCCGGCTTCGCGACGCGCCGGACGGCGGAGAAGCCGGTGGTCGCGCTGACCGTCGGCGACCGCGTCACCCACGACCAGTTCGGACTGGGCACGGTCGTCGGCGTGAAGGGCACGGGCGCGAACGCGGAGGCCACGGTCGACTTCGGCGACACCAAGCCGAAGCGGCTCCTGCTGCGGTACGCGCCGGTGGAGAAGCTCTAGACACGACAGGGCGCAGGCGCGGCAGGACGCCAGCGCGACGGGACGCAGACGCGGCAGGGCGTCACGGGACGCGGGCGGAAGTGGGCGGAAGCGACACGAAAAGGCCCGACGGCGGGGGACCGCAAGCGAGTTGTCCGGTTGCGGTCGCTTACGTCGGGTTGAGCCCGTGGCTGCGCAGCCACGGCAGGGGGTCGATGGCCGAGCCGCCCGCGGGCCGGACCTCGAAGTGCAGGTGAGGGCCGGTGGAGTTGCCGGAGTTGCCGGAGTAGGCGATCGGGTCGCCGGCCTGGACGGTCGTACCGGAGGACACGCGGTAGCTGGAGAGGTGGCAGTACCAGGTCTCCGTGCCGTCCTTCGCCGTGAGGATCAGCATGTTGCCGTAGGCGCTGTTCCACTGCGTCCGCACGGTGCCGTCGGTCGCCGCCATCACCGTCGTGCCGTAGGAGACGGGGAAGTCGATACCGGTGTGCTGGGACATCCAGTTGATGCCGGCCTGGCCGAAGTAGGCGCTGAGGCCGTGCTGGGCGACCGGCAGGGCGTACTTGGGGCGCAGCCGCTCCTTGCGGGCCGCCTCCGCCGCCGCCTTCTTCTTCTCGGCTTCCTGCTGTGCCTTGAGGTCGATGCGTTCCTGTGTCCGGCTGGCGCGGTCGGCGAAGTCGTCGGCCCCGGCGCTGAGGGTCGCGAGCTGGGCGTCCAGCTTGTTGTTGGCGGCGGACGGCTTCACCGGCTGGGCGTCCGGCGCGGACGCCGTGGTGTCCTTGCCCTCGCCGCCGGTCAGTGTGCCGACCGAGGCCGCGGCGATCCCGGCGACACCCATCACGCAGGCCGAGGGCACGGCCACGGTCAGCAGGGCGGAGCGCTTCGCGGGCATACGCCGCCGGGAGCGGTTCGCGTTGCGGGTGGCCGCCCGCCCGAGCGGGGCGGGGGCGGCCTCCTCCTGGTCGTCGAGGAGGGGAAGCGGGTCGCTGCCGGTCAACTCGCCCTCGGCCAGGGCGGGTTCGTCGGACTCGAGGTGCTGGAAGGTGGAGGTGGCCTGCTGGTCGAACGGGACCTCGGCCTGCTGCTCGTACTCCTCGGCGGCCTCGGCGGAGGCGTTGTCGCCGCCGTCGGAGTTCCACTGCGTGGCGTCGTACGCGCCGGTGTCGAAGGCCTGCGTGCCCCATTCCCACTGCTGGGTCTGGTCGGCCGGGCTTGCGCACTGGTCGGGCTGCAGCCAGGCCGCGGCGTCCCACTGCCCGCTGGCATCGGGTGCCGTCGCCTGCTGCGGGACGGCGGCCAGGTGGTGCTGGTCGGTGGACCAGGCGGTCGCGTCGTACACACCCGAGTCGTAGGCGGCGTGGTGCTGGGCCGCGTACCCGTCGTAGTGCAGGGCCTGGTGACCGCCTGTGTCGAGAGCCTCGTGGCTGCCCGTGTCCAGCGGCTGGTGGCCGCCGGTGCTCCACTGGGTGCTGTCGTACGCGCCGGTCGCGCTGTCGCCCGGGAACTCGCCGAAGAGGGGGTCGGCCGCCGGGAAGTGCCCGGTCGGGTGGGCGCCGGTGTCGAAAGCGCCGGTCTCCTGACCGTGGTACGTGGTGAAGCCGTCGTACTGGGCTTCCTGGGTGCCGTACGACGCGTAGTGCGCCGAAGCGGCGTCGGAAGCCGGGGCCGGGGGGGTGATCATCCCCGACGGGTGACGGTCGTTCACCAACTTCTCTTTCGCCGACAACAGGGGCTGCCAGAGCAGTGCGGCGACTGTACCCGTCGGTACGCGGGCACGACAATCTTCTGCAGGTTTCGCGCTCGCAGGAAAGGGGCATTCGGCCGTGTTTCGGGGGACGGCGGGCGCGGGTTTGGCCCTATGTTCGAATGGCGTTCGATGGTGGAGGGGTGTCGAACGCGGGTCGGACGCCTATGGAACGCCTGTCGGGGGTGCGATCAGGCCACGGTGAGGCCGCCGTCGCGGGCGTCGGCGGAGGCTCCCGGGTGCGCCGCGTCGGAGGCCGCGTCGAGGGCCTGGCGGATGCCGGTCGCGACGGCCGGGTGCACGGGCAGGGCGAGGTGGCCGATGCCGGTCACCCGCACGTTCTGCGCCAGCAGGTCGGGGTGGTCGACGCAGGCGCTCTCCAGTGGGTCCATCAGGTGGTCGAGATCGCTCCAGAAGCTGACGAAGTGCGTACGGCAACCCGGCGCGGGCCGGGCGAGCTCCTCGATCACCTCCGACCCGGGGCGCATCTGGCGCACGATCGGGTGCGCGTTCGCCAGCGGCGCCACCCGGGTGCCCGAGTGCGGGGTGCCCAGCGTGACGAGCGTCCGGACGCGGACGTCACCGCCCAGTCGCTGCACGTAGTACCGGGCTATCAGGCCCCCCAGGCTGTGTCCGACCACGTCGACCTGCCGGCTTCCGGTGCGCTCGCAGATCTCCTCTATGTGCCGGCCGAGCAGCTCGGCCGCCGTGCGGATGTCGCAGGTCAGCGGTGAGTAGTTGAGCGACTCCACCCGGTGCCTGCCGTGCTGGGCGAGGCTGCGGCGCAGCAGCACGAACACGGAACGGTTGTCTATGAACCCGTGCAGCAGGACGACCGGGGGCCGGGCGGCCTGGGCGGGCAGCTGGGCGGGGTCCGCGGCGCCGGTGGCCCTGGGCAGCGCGGGGCGGGCCGCGACGCGGCGCTCCTGGGCGATGCCGGAGGGGTAGAGGAGCACATGGCCCGCGAGGATCGCGAGGTCCAGAGCGGTCGCCTTGAGGAGCGTCATGGAGAGCCCGGCCAGCCTGCTCGGAAGGCTGGGGAGGCTGGGGAGGCTGGAGATGTTCGGGATGTTCGGCAGATTGGGGAAGCTCGAGAGGTGGGGGAAGCTCGAGAGGTTGGGGAAGTTCGGAAGGGTCGGCAGGTCCGGCAGTAGATGCCGGTACGGCGGAAGAAAGGGCTGCAGTGCCCGGGTGACCTTCATGGCCGACCTCCTGTCGGCACGCTGAGGACTTCTCTGTCCCCCGTGTGCCCTCGTGGAAGTCGCGGTGGAGGAGGTCGATCGGGCACGAGAGGGTGTGGAGCGGGCGCGGCTGCGGCTGTGCGGGGTGTGTGCCGTGCGTCCTGTGCACGGCGGGGGGTGTGACACCCGTGACGCCGATGACGTGACGAGGATCCCTGCCGGTGGCGACGAGGCTCCCCGCTGTCGTGCCTTACCTGCCCTACGTGCCCATCGTGCCCTCCGATGCGCCGTACCGCCACGCCACGCGGCTCGTGGCACGGCGGTACGGCGACCTCGTCGCGGCTCCCGGTGCGACTGTTCCCCCGTGGCGCGGGGGAACAAGTGCGCGGTGAAAGTGTGTCCCTCCGTGTGATTTCCCCCTCGGTGCGCACCGTGAAACTGCCGGTTGCGGGATGCTGGCGATAACGTTCGTTCACTTCCCCGGGCGGTCTGGCACGGGGTGTCCGTGCCGTTGAGGATGGACGTAGTCGCTTCATGGAGGCAGTGATGGGTGTGGCAGCCGGTCCGATCCGCGTGGTGGTGGCCAAGCCGGGGCTCGACGGTCACGATCGCGGGGCCAAGGTGATCGCGCGGGCGCTGCGCGACGCCGGTATGGAGGTCATCTACACCGGGCTGCACCAGACGCCCGAGCAGATCGTGGACACCGCGATCCAGGAGGACGCCGACGCGATCGGGCTGTCCATTCTGTCCGGGGCCCACAACACGCTCTTCGCCGCGGTGATCGAGCTGCTGAAGGAGCGGGACGCGGCGGACATCCTGGTCTTCGGCGGAGGGATCATTCCGGAGGCGGACATCGCGCCGTTGAAGGAGAAGGGGGTCGCGGAGATCTTCACGCCGGGCGCGACCACCGCGTCGATCGTGGACTGGGTCCGGGCGAACGTGCGGCAGCCTGCGGGGGCTTAGCCGGTTGTCGTGCCGGTGGCTTGAGCGGCCGCCGTCCGGGGGCTCCCCAGCTCCTGGTTCATCACCGCTCTCAGTCTCAGCGTTCTCGCCAGTCGCTGGAATGCTTCCGACCAGTAGCCGGCGGCGCCCGGGGAGGCGTCCTCCGGGTCGTCCGGCGTGGTCAGGAGGGCGTCGAGGTGGGGTGCTTCCGAGGGGTCGAGGCAGCGTTCGGCCAGGCCCATCACGCCGCTGAAACTCCAGGGGTAACTGCCCGCGTCCCGTGCGATGTTGAGTGCGTCGACCACGGCCCGGCCGAGCGGCGCCGCCCATGGGACGGCGCACACCCCGAGCAGTTGGAACGCCTCCGACAGGCCGTGGGCCGCGATGAAACCGGCCACCCATTGCGCCCGTTCGGCCACCGGCAGCGTGCTCAGCAGCTTCGCCCGCTCGGCGAGGGAGACCGCGCCCGGGCCGCCCGCGCCGGGCGCCGACGGCGCGCCGAGCAACGCTTGCGCCCAGTCGGCGTCCCGCTGTCGTACGGCGGCCCGGCACCATGCCGCGTGCAGGTCGTCGAGCCAGTCGTCGGCCACCGGCAGCGCCACGATCTGCTCCGGCGTACGGCCGCCCAGGCGCTTCGGCCAGGTGGCGAGCGGGGCCGCCTCGACCAACTGGCCGAGCCACCAGGACCGTTCGCCCCGGCCGGACGGGGCCTTGGCCGACACGCCGTCGCGTTCCATGGCCGTATCGCACTCGTGGGGCGCCTCCACGAGGAGCGTGGGCGTGTCCCGGGTGTGGTCGACGGCCACGCACGCGCCGGCCCGGACCGCCATCCGCGCGGCGAGTGCCGAGCCCGGCAGCGCCGACAGCAACTCCGCGGCCGTCGCCCGCACATTGCGGCTGCGGTCCGCCAGAGCCTGTTCCAGGAACGGCTCGTCCCGCGCGCCGAGGCCGGTGCGCAGCGAGTCGAGGAACATCAGCCGGTCCTCGGCGCGTTCCGTCGGCCAGGTGGCCGCCAGGAGCTCCCGGGCCGCGTCGGGGTCGCGGGAACGGATCGACGCCAGGAGGGTGACCCGTTCCGCGAACAGGCCCTCCTGCCACAGCTTTTCGGTGCGCTTGGTGTCGTCGGGACCCGGCAGCGCCGGACCGGCGCCAGGGGCGCCGCGCAGGGCGAACCGCCAGTCCGGGTTGAGCCGGGCCAGCCACAGCGCGCGCGGGCCGGCGAACTCCAGCGCCGCGGGCCGCAGGTCCGTTCGCCCGCGGGCCGCGTCGAGCAGTGCGGGCAGGGACTCGGCCGGTGCGGCGAATCCGCGCGCGTTGACCGCGGTCAGCCATTGGGGCAGCAGTTCCATCAGATCCGGGGCCGTGCCCCGGCGGCTGCCTCCGCCGGCGCCGGGGCGGTCGGCCAGGAGCAGGGCGAGTCTGCGGGCCGCCGCGGCCGGCAGCGCCGGGCGCGGGTCCTCGGCGGCCGGCTCCGGGAGGGGGGCCGCCCGGCCGGGGCGCAGACCGGCCCGTCGGCGTACGGTCTCCGCGGCTGCCGCGTCCAGCAGGGCGGCCGGCGCGTTCCGGCCGGGCGTGGCTCCCGGGGGCGTACGCCGGTCGGTGCCGAGGAGGGCCGCGGTGACCAGGTCCTCCCAGGCCGGTGGGCGGGGCGCGGGCGGGGTGGCGTTCATGAGACTCCCTTCTGTTGCCGTGGTTGTCGTGCGCGGGGTTCGGTCAGCACAGGCGCACCGGCTCTCCTGGGCCCGTCGGCCAGGCCGTCAGCGGGGTGAAGCCGCGGTGGCCGCACTCGCCGAAGACCCTGACGGGGGCGCCGCCCGAGAGGGCGACCAGACGCCACAGGCCGGCGCGGGAGGTCGCCGGGGTGAGGGGCAGGGCCGTGGCGCCGTCGGCGTCCGCCAGTTGCCAGGAGTCGCCGTCGGGGGTGGGGACGACATCGGCCAGGGTGAGGGGGACTGAGTCCTGCCACGGGTCCTGGCGCAGGGCCTCGCCGTAGCGGGCGGTCGCCTCGGTCGTCGTCATGCCCGTAGGACGGGCACCGGTGGGTATCGGCGGCGCGAACTGTTCGACGATCGAGGCCCGTTGCTGCCCGGCCCCCGGGTGTGCGGACAGCTCGGCGTCCAGAGCGAGGCCGACGGGCAGCGTGAGCTCCGGGGAACGGCCCGCGGCGCCGTAGGAGAGGAGGAGCGCGGTGCGGCCGGAGGCGGTGCCGTGGAGCCAGATGCGGCGGGTCGTCAGTTTCGGGTCCTGCGTGTCGTACTGGGCGAGAACCAGCCAGTCGTCCCGGACCGGCGGGCCCTGCGGGGCGGAGGGCAGGCCCACGCGGGTGCGGACCGTGGCCGCCAGGGCGGCCGGCAGCCGCTCGCGGTGCAGCCAACCCTGGTCGAGGAGGTGGAGCAGCGCGCACTCCTCCAGCAGCCGCACCGGCCAGCCGGGACCGGACCCCGGGATCGCCCCCAACTCCCGTACACACGAGGCGAGTCCGGGTACCTGGGCGTCGACCATGCGGGCCGCCGTCTCCTCCCACAGCCCGTACCCCGCCTGCTCGGCCGTGGCCAGGCCGGAGCGCAGGAGGTCGGCGAGTCGCTCCTCCAGCTCCGTCGCCCCCGCGGTGATCCGCTCGGCGCGCCGCTCCGCACGGCGGCGCGCCCCCTCCGGGTCGGCGGGGCCGGACCCGGAACCCGCCGGGCCCGCCTCCTGTTTCTCCCCCTCCCGCGCACGGCCGCGGTCGGCGATCCACTGCTCGGCCCAGTCCGGCGCCCGCCCCACCGGCACCGATCCCTCCCCCTCGGCAGACCAGAGCAGCAACAGCCCGAGCGCGTGCTTGCACGGGAACTTGCGGCTCGGGCAACTGCACCTGTACGCCGGGCCGGATGCGGCCGCGGCCGGGTGCGTGACGTCGACGACCGTCCGGTACGACGTGCCGCCGCTGCCCGCGCACAGCCCCCACACCACCGCCCCCTCCTGCGACCTGCCCGTACCGGACCACGGGCCGGCCGCGCCGAGTTTGCTCCCCGCTTTGCGTGACGCGGAGTCAGGCGCCAGTGCCAGCACCTGTTCCGCAGTCCAGCGCACCCCCTGCTGAGTCATGACATCGAAGGTAGAGCCCACCACTGACAATCGGTCCGCCGAGCGCCCCGCGAAGGCTCGGCCGGCCTGGTCGTGAGGACGTTTCCGCAGGTCGGATCGCATTGTCAGTGGCGTGGTGCACGGTGGACACCAGATCCGAACCGGCCGAGCTGGAGGGGGCCTCAGCCATGTCTGTGTCCGTAGACCCGACGTCCGTGAATCCGACTGGGAACGAGCCGGTGCAGACGTTGCGTCCGCACGCCGAGGACGCCTTCGCCGACGAACTCGCCGCGCTGGCCGCGCAGGACGACCGGCCGCGCCCGGCCCGCTGGAAGCTGTCGCCGTGGGGCGTCGCCACCTATCTCCTCGGCGGCGTCCTGCCGGACGGCACGGTGATCTCGCCGAAGTACGTCGGCCCGCGCCGCCTCGTCGAGGTCGCCGTCAGCACCCTCGCCACCGACCGCGCCCTGCTTCTGCTCGGAGTCCCGGGCACCGCCAAGACCTGGGTCTCCGAGCACCTGGCCGCGGCGGTCAGCGGTGACTCGACACTGATGGTGCAGGGCACGGCGGGCACACCGGAGGAGGCGATCCGCTACGGCTGGAACTACGCGCAGCTGCTCGCACACGGGCCGAGCCGGGACGCGCTGGTGCCCGGCCCCGTCATGCGGGGCATGGCGCAGGGGGCGACGGTACGGGTGGAGGAGCTGACCCGTATCCCGGCCGACGTCCAGGACACGCTGATCACCCTTCTCTCCGAAAAGACGCTCCCGATACCGGAGCTGGGGCAGGAGGTGCAGGCCGTCCGCGGGTTCAACCTCATCGCCACGGCCAACGACCGCGACCGCGGGGTCAACGAGCTGTCCAGCGCCCTGCGCCGGCGCTTCAACACGGTGGTGCTGCCGCTGCCGGAGAGCGTGGAGGCCGAGGTCGACATCGTCGCGCGGCGCGTCGACCAGATCGGCCGCTCCCTCGACCTGCCGGCCGTGCCCGACGGCATCGACGAGATCCGCCGCGTCGTGACCGTCTTCCGCGAACTGCGGGACGGCGTCACCTCCGACGGCCGTACCAAGGTGAAGTCGCCGAGCGGCACGTTGTCCACCGCCGAGGCCATCTCCGTCGTCACCGGGGGCCTCGCACTCGCCGCCCACTTCGGGGACGGCGTGCTGCGGTCGGGGGACGTCGCCGCGGGCATCCTCGGCGCGGTCGTCCGCGACCCGGCCGCCGACCGGGTCGTCTGGCAGGAGTACCTGGAGGCGGTCGTGCGCGAACGCGCCGGCTGGACGGACTTCTACCGCGCGTGCCGGGAGGTGAGCGCGTGAACGGCGGCGACGAGAACGAGGAGAGCCGGGTCCGGACCTGGGGCCGGTACCGACACCGAGGAGTGGGGAGGGTGGCTGTGAACGACGACACGAAGTGGCCCCGCAGGTGATGGGGGACGGGATGACCGGCGCCGTGGGAAGCGATGGCCAGGGCGCCGGGGCGGTGCGGCCGCTGCTGCTCGGGGTGCGTCACCACGGGCCGGGGTCGGCGCGGGCGGTACGGGCGGCACTGGAGGCCGCCCGGCCCCGGACCGTGCTCATCGAGGGACCGCCCGAGGCCGACGCGCTGATCCCGCTGGCCGCCGACGAGGACATGCGACCGCCGGTCGCCCTGCTCGCCCACGCCGTCGACGAGCCCGGCCGGTCGGCCTTCTGGCCGCTCGCCGAGTTCTCCCCGGAATGGGTCGCACTGCGCTGGGCCCTGGACCACGAGGTCCCGGCGCGCTTCATCGACCTCCCCGCCTCGCACACGCTCGCGTGGGAGGAGACGGAGGGAGAGGCGTCGGGCAGTCGTGCGGTGCGGGGGGATCCGTTGGCGGTGCTGGCCGAGATCGGCGGGTACGACGATCCCGAGCGGTGGTGGGAGGACGTCGTCGAGCATCGGACCGCCGCGGCCAAGGATCCGTACGCGCCGTTCGCCGCACTCGAGGAGGCCATGGAGGCCCTGCGGGAGAAGCACGACACCGACGAAGGAGGGCACGGAACCCGGCGGGACCTTGTGCGGGAGGCGTACATGCGCGTCCAGGTGCGGGCGGCACAACGGGAGTTCGGGGCGGACGGGGTGGCCGTGGTGTGCGGGGCGTGGCATGTGCCCGCGCTGCGCCGGAAGGTCGCCGTCGCCGCCGACCGGGCGCTGCTCAAGGGGCTGCCCAAGGTCAAGACCGACCTGACCTGGGTGCCGTGGACCCACCGCAGGCTGGCCCGGGCCGGGGGGTACGGCGCGGGCATCGACTCGCCGGGCTGGTACGCGCATCTGTTCGGCGCGCCCGACCGGCCGGTCGAGCGCTGGCTGACGAAGGTGGCGTTCCTGCTGCGCGAAGAGGACCGGACCGTGTCCTCCGCGCACGTCATCGAGGCGGTCCGGCTGGCCGGGACGCTCGCCGCGCTGCGCGGCCGGCCGCTGCCCGGCCTGAGCGAGACGACCGACGCCGTGCGCGCGGTGCTGTGCGAGGGCTCGGACGTCCCGCTGGCGCTGGTGCAGGACCGGCTGGTGGTCGGGGACGTGCTGGGCGAGGTGCCGGCCGGCGCGCCCGCGGTGCCCCTGCAGCGCGACCTCGACCGGGTGCAGCGTCGACTGCGGCTCAAACCGGAGGCCGCCGTACGGGAGTTGGCGCTCGACCTGCGCAAGGAGAACGACGCCGAGCGCAGCAGGCTGCTGCACCGGCTGCGGCTGCTGCGCGTCGAGTGGGGCGAGCCGGCCGTCTCGCGCGGCAGCACGGGGACGTTCCGGGAGACGTGGCGGCTGCGGTGGGAGCCGGAGCTGTCCGTGCGGGTCGCCGAGGCCGGGGTGTGGGGGACGACCGTGCTCGCCGCGGCCACCGCCAAGGCGGAGGCGGACGCCGTCGGCGCGCGGGGCCTCGCCGAGGCGACGGCCCTCGCCGAGCGCTGCCTCCTGGCCGGGCTGCCGGACGCGCTCCCCACGGTGATGCGGGTCCTGGCCGACCGGGCCGCCCTCGACACCGACGTCGGCCACCTCGCCCAGGCCCTGCCCGCCCTCGTCCGCTCCCTGCGCTACGGCGACGTACGCGGCACCGACACCCGCGCCCTCGCGGAGGTGGCCGTCGGCCTCGCCGAACGGGTCTTCGTCGGCCTCCCCCCGGCGTGCGCCTCGCTCGACGCGGACGCGGCGGACGAGATGCGGCGCCATGTGGACGCGGTGCACGGGGCGGTGGGGATGCTGCAGGAGACGGCCGCACCGGAGCGGGGCGACCGAGAGCCGAGCGGCGGCGGTCTGCGGGCGCGCTGGCGAAGTGTGCTGCGGGTGTTGGCGGGGCGGGACAGCGTGGCCGGTGTCGTGCGGGGGCGTGCGGTGCGGCTCCTCCTGGACGAGGCGGAGCTGGATCCGGACGAGGCGGCGCGGCTCATGGGGCTCGCCCTGTCGCCGGGCACGCCGCCGCCGGACGCGGCCGCCTGGATCGAGGGCTTCGTCGGCGGCGGCTCCTTTGGAGGCGGGCTGCTCCTCGTGCACGACGAACGGCTCCTCGGGCTCGTCGACGGCTGGCTCACGGCGGTCCCGGCGGAGGCGTTCACGGACGTACTGCCGCTGCTGCGGCGGACGTTCTCGGCGTACGAGCCGGGGGTGCGCAGAACGCTCGGGGAACTGGTCCGGCGCGGGCCGGGGCAGAGCGGGAACGCGTCGGCGGCCGACTTCGGGGTACCTGGCTTCGCGGCCGAACAGGACGCCGGGCGCGCGGACGCCGTGCTGCCGGTCGTGCGGCTGCTCCTCGGGCTGGACGGAGCGGAAGAGGACGTCGACAACGACCTTGTGGGGGTGGCGGGATGACGAAGAACCGACTGAGGGAACCGCGAGAGGGCGCTCACATGACGGCCGCCGGCAGGAACAGGAACAGGAACGGGAACAGGAGCAGGAACGGGGTCGAGGCCGATGGCCGTCCGGCGGTCGCCGTCGCGGTGATGCCGCTCTGGGAGCGGCCTCGCACGGGGGCGCACCGGTGACGACCGAGGCGCTGGACCCTACGGGGGAGCGGCTGAGGCGCTGGCGGCTCGTGCTCGGTGGCGACACGGCGGACGGAACCGAACACGGCCTCTCGGGGCGCGACGCCGCGATGGACGGGGCGCTCGCCGCGCTCTACGGGAAGGACGACGCGGCACGGACCGGGCGGGACCGTGCCGCGGGGCTCGGGGCGTCCGCGCCGTCCGTGGCCCGCTGGCTCGGGGACATCCGGACGTACTTCCCCTCCTCCGTCGTGCAGGTCATGCAGCGCGACGCCATCGACCGGCTCGGGCTGTCCGCGCTGCTGCTGGAGCCGGAGATGCTGGAGGCGATGGAGGCCGACGTGCATCTCGTCGGCACGTTGCTCTCCCTCAACAAGGCGATGCCGGAGACGACGAGGGAGACGGCACGGGCGGTTGTCCGCAAGGTCGTCGAGGAACTGGAGGCGCGGCTCGCCACCCGCACCCGGGCCGCCCTCACCGGCGCCCTGGACCGGGGCGCGCGGGTCAGCCGGCCGCGCCACCGCGACATCGACTGGAACCGCACGATCGGCGCCAACCTCAAGCACTACCTGCCCGAGTACGGGACCGTCGTGCCCGAGCGGCTCGTCG
Source organism: Streptomyces sp. NPDC031474 (assembly GCF_055581185.1). Lineage (NCBI taxonomy): Bacteria > Bacillati > Actinomycetota > Actinomycetes > Kitasatosporales > Streptomycetaceae > Streptomyces > Streptomyces sp. NPDC031474. The sequence continues at coordinate 129,801 of NZ_JBVIJX010000022.1, read as the reverse complement.
GGTACGGGAGGGCGTCGCAGTCGGTGAAGAAGGAGGTGATCCTCTGCATCGACCAGTCGGGGTCGATGGCGGCGTCGGTGGTGTACGCGTCGGTGTTCGGGGCGGTGCTGGCGTCGATGCGGTCGATCAGCACCCGGCTCGTCGTCTTCGACACGGCGGTCGCCGATCTCACCGACCTGCTCGACGACCCCGTGGACGTCATGTTCGGCACCCAGCTCGGCGGCGGCACGGACATCAACCGGGCGCTCGCCTACTGCCAGTCGCAGATCACCCGGCCCGCGGAGACGGTGGTGGTGCTCATCAGCGACCTGTACGAGGGCGGGATACGCGACGAGATGCTCAAGCGGGTCGCCGCGATGAAGGCGTCGGGCGTGCAGTTCGTCGCGCTGCTCGCGCTGTCCGACGAGGGCGCGCCGGCCTACGACCGCGAACACGCGGCGGCGCTCGCGGCGTTGGGCGCACCGGCGTTCGCCTGCACACCCGATCTGTTCCCGGAGGTCATGGCAGCGGCGATCGAGAAACGTCCGCCGCCTGTCCCGGACAGCGCCTGATACAGGAGGGGGGCTTGCGCGACCTCGGGACGCGCGTGCAAGGATCGAGGGCACGTTGTCGCCGCACCGAGGACCTTCCCTCTTGATCTGGCCCATCGCTCTTCCCGCTGCCGCTCTGCGCGTCCTGCGCACGGCGGTCGGGCGGCGTGTGCTGCAACTCGCGTTGCTGGTGGCCGGGTTGTTCGCGCTCGGGTTCCTCTGCGGGGAACAGGCGCAGGCGGCGGAGGGCGTGCCGACGCCGATTGCCGTGACGACCCCGATTGCTGTGACGGCCCCGACTGCCGTGACGACCCAGGTCGAGAACCCGACTTCGGCTGCGGTTCCGGCCCCGGCCCCAGCTGCGGCCCCGGCTGCGGTTGTGGTTCCGGCTGTGGTTCCGGACAAGGTCGTACAGCCCGTCGGTGAAATCGTGGCGGCGGTGAGCGCGGAGTCGGGGAGGACCTCGACGCCGGCGCCGCCTGTCTCGGCGCCGCCGAGGTTGCCGTCGCTGCCCGTCGTGTCGGACCTCTCCGACCTCCACGGTCTGCCGGGCCTCTCCGAACTGCCCGGCATCCCAGGCATCCCAGGCATCCCCGGCATCCCCGCCCTCCCGGGGCTTCCGGCGATTGAGGTGCGGACGCTTCCGGCGCCCGTCGTGCAGGCGCCCGCGCCCGATTCGGCGGTGAGCCCGTCGTCGGACGGCCGTGCGGCCGGTGACCGGGCGACGGCCGAGAGCGCGGTGTCGTACGGGCCGGTGGGCGCTGTCATTGGCGGTTCGGACGGCGTAGGCCGTCGCGTCGCGCCCGCCCACACCGGCCACCTCCCCCTGCCTGTGCGGCACGGGCCCGCCGGTGGCGGCAATGGCGTGCTGGGCGGCGGGTCGGTGCTCGACGGCGGCGCGTCGCGACACGGCGACGCGCATGCCGTCACGCCGTATCAGCGGGTGCCGCTGCGGCTGGCGCCCGGCAGTGCCGTGCGTTCCGACGCGGCCGAGACACAGGACAGGTTCCGGGACATTCCGGTCTTCCCCGGCTAGGGACAGGCGGTCTTCCCCCGCCCCAGACCTGCCGCGCGGGGGTGGAGCAGGTCTGCCCACCCGTCCGAAGTCCCGGAACCCTTCTAAGGATCTGACGCACGCATGAACAAGAACATCCGCCGCTCCCTCGTCATAGCCGCCGGTGTCGGCGGTGCGTGGGCCCTCGGGTCCGCCGTCGCCAGCGCCGACGAACTGCCCGCCGCCTCCGTGTCCACGCCGGACGTACCGACCACCGACGTGACCGACGTGACCGACTCCCTCAAGGGCACCGTCAGCGACACGGCCCACACGGTCACCGCCACCACCTCCACCACCGCCACCAAGCCCGCCGCCTCGACGGTGGCCAAGGTGAAGGGTGGCGCCGCCAAGGCCATCCAGGGCGCCCAGGCCGCCCGGGCGAAGGCGCAGGCCCCGGCCGCCCCGGCCCCGGCCCTCCGCCCCAACGTCCACGACGACGACAGCGCCGTCGACTACCTCTTCGGCCCTCTCTCCGCCTTCGCCCCGGAACTGGAGCAGGAGCAGAACGTCACGGACGCGGTCGTTCCGCCGGTGGCGGCCGCCGCCGTGGACGGCGTGGTCCCCGTGGCTCACGGGGCCGTGACCGGGGTCGTGCCCATCGCGGGCCACACGGTCGAGGGCGTGACGTCCGTCGCCACCGGCACGGTCGCCGACGTGCACCCCTACGCCATGGGTGTCGCCACGCAGGCCGTGCCCTACGCCACCGGCCTTGTCGGCCAGGTCACCGGCGACGCCGCGGGGGCCGTGCTGCCGCCCGTCGCGCGCACCGTCGTGGACGGCGTGGTGCCGGTCGCCGGGCAGGCCGTCGTGGACGCGGGCGCGGTGGCGTCCGGCGTCGTGGGCGACGTCCGGCCGTTCGCCGGGGGAGTCGTCGGCGAGGTCCCGCCGTTCGCGCACGGGGTGGCCGGTGCCGTACAGCCGGTCGTGGACACCGTCACCGGCACGGTCGACACGACCGTCCGGCCCGTCGCCGGCAGCGGTACCGCACTGGCGTACGGCGTCGCCGGTCATGCCGGGACCTTCGCGCAGGACCTGTCGGGGACCGTCGGGGCCACCGGCGGTCCGCTGGCCGGGCACGCCGTCACCGGCGTCCAGGGCGTCGCCGAATCCGTCGCCTCGGGTTACGCGGTCGGTCTCGCCTGATCTGTCATCGACTTCGTGAGGCGACAGGCCCCGGACGGCCGAAAGCCGTCGGCTCGTCCGGCCGAAACCTCGCGGACGGGGCGGGGTGGTCCCCATTGGGGTGGGGATCACCGGCCCTGAGCCCCTGAGGGGCTGTTCAGAGGGCCTCACCGGGCCAACCCCAACCCGGTGAGGCCCTTCCCCGAGTCCTCACGTCCGGCACGCGGTGCCAGTGAGCGCGGCATCATGTGACAGGTATCACCGCTCAGGTGTGACCCTCGATTTAGGGGCCTCCTGCAAGCAGCGATAACCTGCGAGACGGACATGCCGCGCGCTCGGACACCGTGTGCGCCTCCCCTGTGACTAGCGGACGTCACGTTGCCCTTCGCGGCACGCCCACGCATCCAACGAACCGCGAGATCACTGATAGGGACGGAAGCGCGTGGACCTGTTCGAGTACCAGGCGAGGGACCTCTTCGCCAAGCACGATGTACCGGTGCTGGCCGGTGAAGTCATCGACACGCCTGAGGCGGCCCGCGCAGCCACCGAGCGCCTCGGTGGCAAGTCTGTCGTCAAGGCCCAGGTGAAGGTCGGCGGCCGTGGCAAGGCCGGTGGCGTGAAGCTCGCCGCCACCCCGGACGAGGCCGTCGCCCGCGCGACGGACATCCTCGGCATGGACATCAAGGGCCACACGGTCCACAAGGTGATGATCGCCGAGACGGCCCCGGAGATCCTGGAGGAGTACTACGTCTCCTTCCTCCTCGACCGTGCCAACCGCACCTTCCTCTCCATCGCGTCCGTCGAGGGCGGCATGGAGATCGAGGAGGTGGCGGCCACCCGCCCCGAGGCCGTCGCCAAGACGCCGATCGACGCCAACGAGGGCGTGACCCCGGAGAAGGCCCGCGAGATCGTCGCGGCCGCCAAGTTCCCGGCCGAGGTTGCCGACAAGGTCGCGAACGTCCTGGTCACCCTGTGGAAGACCTTCATCGAAGAGGACGCGCTCCTCGTCGAGGTCAACCCGCTGGCCAAGGTCGCCTCCGGTGACGTCATCGCCCTGGACGGCAAGGTCTCCCTGGACGAGAACGCCGAGTTCCGTCAGCCGGGACACGAGGAGTTCGTCGACCACGCGTCGGCCAACCCGCTCGAGGCCGCCGCCAAGGCGAAGAACCTCAACTACGTCAAGCTCGACGGCGAGGTCGGCATCATCGGCAACGGCGCGGGTCTCGTCATGAGCACCCTGGACGTCGTCGCGTACGCCGGTGAGAACCACGGTGGCGTCAAGCCCGCCAACTTCCTCGACATCGGCGGCGGCGCCTCCGCGGCCGTCATGGCGAACGGCCTGGAGATCATCCTCGGCGACCCGGACGTCAAGTCCGTCTTCGTCAACGTCTTCGGCGGCATCACCGCGTGCGACGAGGTCGCCAACGGCATCGTGCAGGCGCTGAAGCTCCTGGAGGACCGCGGCGAGGACGTCACCAAGCCGCTCGTCGTCCGGCTGGACGGCAACAACGCCGAGCTGGGGCGTCAGATCCTCTCCGACGCCAACCACCCGCTGGTCCAGCGTGTGGACACCATGGACGGCGCGGCCGACAAGGCCGCCGAGCTCGCGGCTGCGAAGTAAGGAAGAGGGACTCAGACAGCCATGGCTATCTTCCTCAACAAGGACTCCAAGGTCATCGTCCAGGGCATGACCGGTGCCACGGGCATGAAGCACACCAAGCTCATGCTGGCCGACGGCACGAACATCGTCGGTGGCGTGAACCCGCGCAAGGCGGGCACCTCCGTCGACATCGACGGCACCGAGATCCCGGTCTTCGGCACGGTCGCCGAGGCGATCGAGAAGACGGGCGCCAACGTGTCCGTCCTCTTCGTGCCGCCGGCGTTCGCCAAGGCCGCCGTGGTCGAGGCGATCGACGCCGAGATCCCCCTGGCCGTCGTCATCACCGAGGGCATCGCCGTCCACGACTCGGCCGCGTTCTACGCGTACGCCGTGTCCCAGGGCAACAAGACCCGGATCATCGGCCCGAACTGCCCCGGTCTCATCACGCCGGGTCAGTCGAACGCCGGCATCATCCCGGGCGACATCACCAAGCCGGGCCGTATCGGCCTGGTCTCGAAGTCCGGCACGCTGACGTACCAGATGATGTACGAGCTGCGTGACATCGGCTTCTCCTCCGCCGTCGGCATCGGTGGCGACCCGGTCATCGGCACCACGCACATCGACGCGCTCGCCGCGTTCGAGGCCGACCCCGACACCGACCTGATCGTGATGATCGGTGAGATCGGCGGCGACGCCGAGGAGCGGGCCGCGGCCTTCATCAAGGACAACGTGAAGAAGCCGGTCGTCGGCTACGTCGCGGGCTTCACCGCGCCCGAGGGCAAGACCATGGGCCACGCCGGCGCCATCGTCTCCGGCTCCTCCGGTACGGCCGCCGCGAAGAAGGAGGCCCTCGAGGCCGCCGGCGTCAAGGTCGGCAAGACGCCGACCGAGACGGCGAAGCTGGCGCGGGAGATCCTCTCCGCGGGCTGAGGTTCGGGAGCTGAACGTCGGTGGGCCCGTCCCCTTGGGGGGCGGGCCCACGGCCGTTTCCGCAGCGGGCTCTCACCTCGGCTCCGGGAGCAGTCGCTCCGGGCCGTGGGCTGTGTGCGCGCGCAGCTTTGCCCTCAGGTTCAGCTGTGCGTTCGAGAGGGGGCCCGCGGCCGCGCGCGGGGGGACGCCCTGCACCTTCTCGCCGGGGGGAACCGGGGCCTCGTACTGCGTGGGAGCCGTGCGCAGGGTCAGTGCGGTCGCGCCGATGATCGCGACCGTGAACGCGATCGCCGATCTGGCCCAGAAGCGGGCCCGCTGTTCACCGCCCGCGCGGACGGCGGGCGGCCCCGCGGCGCGCAGCCGTTCGGCGGACGCCACCTCGGCGAGCCTGCGGTGCAGTGCGGCGGGGTCCGCCAGCTCGGGCAGTCGCGCCGCGATCGCCGCACGCGCGTGGAGCAGCCGGTTCGCGGCGGCGGGCGTGCTCGCCTCCGTCTCCGCCGCGGTCTCCGGGAGGTCGAGGCCGATGCCGTCGTAGAGGAGGAGCGTGCGGCGGTACGGCCTCGGGAGGGCGAGCAGGACGTCCATCAGTGCGCGGTCGGACGCGTCGGGCGGGGGTGGTTCCGGGTGGCGGAAACGGGGGCGGAACCGGTGCCAGGGGGAGAGGGCGTACTCGTATGCCGTCGCCCGTACCCAGCCCGCCGGGTCGCGGTCCACGGCCACCTCGGGCCAGCGCTGCCAGGCGAGTTGGAAGGCCCGCTCGACCGATTCGCGCGCGAGTTCACGACGGCCGCAGAGCAGGTAGGTCTGCCGGACGAGCGCGGGGGCGCAGAACGCGTAGAGGGCGTCGAAGGCCTGAGCGGGGGTCAGGGGGACGGGGGACGGCGTCGCCGGCAGCGGCTGGGGGCGGTCGTCGGGGTTTTTTGTCAGGCACACCGTCACCTGGGGTCGAGGCGCTGCCTCCTGGGTGTTCGTCACCTTGTCCGCCTTGTTCAGCGATGCCGGCAGCGCGAAAAAGTACATAAACGTATATTGAGCGACACAACGGTAGTTCGCCTGTTACGACGGGAAAGCGCGTGTCGTTGGCAGCATGACGGTCGTGATCCAGACGACCCCTCGCCGACTGCCCTTGTCGCCCCTGCTCGACCGGATGCGCGACCGCTCCCCCGGACTGGCCGCCGGTCTCCTGGGCGGCGCCCTCGCGGCCGGGCTGGGGCTCGGTTCGTTCGCCGTGCTCGTCATGGTGCTGTGGATCAGCTCGCCGTATCCCGACAGCGGGCCGGAGGGTGCGCTGCATGCCGCCGCCGCCCTGTGGCTGCTGGCGCACGGTGCGGAACTGGTGCGCGTCGACACGCTGTCCGGGGTTGCGGCGCCGGTCGGCGTCACGCCGCTGCTGCTGCTCGTGCTGCCCGTGTGGCTGGTGCGGCGCGCTGGGCGGGACGCGGTGGACGGGGGCGGCGAGGCCGAGGGCGGGGGTGCGGCCGGGGACGGTGTGCTCGTGGGTGCGCGTACGGCGTGGGTGGGGGTGGTGCTCGGGTATCTCGCCGTGGGGGCGGGCGCCGCCTTCTATGCGGCCGCCGGTGCTGCGCTGCGGCCCTCGTGGGCGTGGACGGGGGTGTGCGTGCCGATGGTCGCCGTAGCGGCCGCCGGGGCGGGGGTGTGGTCGGCCTGCGGTCGTCCGCGCGGGCCGGCGGAGAGCGTGCTGCTCGTGTTGCCGCGCCGGGTGCGGCGGTTGCTCCTCGGGGCGGAGGGCCGGGAACGGGCCGGGGTCGCCGGGCGGGCGGCGGGGGCGGGAGCCGCGGTGCTCGTCGGGGGCGGAGCGCTGCTGGTGGCGGTGTCGTCCGTGTGGCACGCGGGCGCCGCCCGGGAGGCGTTTGTGCAGCTGACGGAGGGGTGGACGGGGCGATTCGCGGTGCTGTTGCTGTGCGTGGCGCTGATGCCGAACGCCGCGGTGTGGGGGGCGGCGTACGGCCTCGGGCCGGGGTACGCCCTGGGGGTCGGACATGTGGTGTCGCCGTTGTCCTCGGATCCGGCGCCCTTGCTGCCGCCGTTTCCGCTGCTGGCTGCGGTGCCGGAGGCGGGCGGCGGGACGTGGTGGAACTGGGCGGCGGGGCTGGTGCCGGTGGCGGCCGGGGCGACGGTGGGGGTGTTCGTGGGCCGGGCGGCGGGGCCGGGCGGCGGCGGGTGGTCGCGGGGGAGAACCGCGGGGGTTGTCGTGCTCGCGGGTGCGGGGTGCGGGGTGCTGGTGGGAGGGCTGGCGGGGTTGGCCGGTGGGCCCTTGGGCGTGAACGCGTTGGCTCGGTTCGGGCCGGTGTGGTGGCAGGTGGGGGGCGCGGTCGTGTTGTGGACGGTGGGGGTGGGGGTGCCTGTGGCGGTGGCAGTGCGCGGGTGGTGCCGGCGGGGCGAGTGGGGCGCAAGGAAGGGGCGGAACGGGCGGAACGTGTGGAAGGGGTCGGAGGGGCCGAAGGTGTCGATGGGGTCGAAGCTCTGGGGGCGGCAGAGGGGGCCGGGGCAGGCGGAGGGTTCTGGTGCGGCGGCTGCCGCGAAGTCGGAGCTGTACGACTTCGCGCGCGTCGAGACCTCCGTGCCTGCCGTGCCTCCTGCGCCTGCCGTGCCCACTGTGCCTGACGTGCCTCCTGTGCCTCCCCTGCCCGCCCTGCCTCCCTTGCCCGCCCGGCCTTACGTGCCTTCTGCGCCTCCCGTCCCGCCGGCGCCTGCCGTGCCCGTCCAGTCGTTCGAGCCGGTCGCGGCTGTCGAGCCGGTCGCGGCTGTCGAGCCGGCGGACCCGGCGTGGCACGAGGATGCGGCTCGGGAGGCCGGCTGGGCGGCGTTGCGGGAGGTGGAGGAGGTGCGGGAGGTGCGGAAGGCAGGGGAAGAGGGCGAGGAGAGGCCCTGAACGGGCCTCTCCTCAAGTGCCGGACGGGCTGATTGAAGCGCGCCTGGGTGGCCTCCCTCAGGCGTTGCCCCCCAGGATGTCCTTCAGCTCCTTGGGGAGGAGGTCGTTGCAGGACTGCTTCGCCGCGTTGGTGAGGGCGTCGTTCGTGCAGGTGTAGTAGTCGCTGTAGACGAACTGGGCGGTGAAGCTCGCGGCGACCAGGGCCAGGGCCAGCGAGGCGGTGACCAGGCCGGTGATGGCGGCGGTCCGCTGGGGGCGGCCCGTGGGCTCGGGCGTGTCGGGGTCGGGGGTGCGGGGCTTGCTGCGCAGGGCGCTGATTCCCCAGTTCAGGGCCAGCGCGCCGAGGAGCAGGGCGACGTAGGGCCAGCCGAAGAGGACGAAGAAGAAGGCCCACATGCCGCACAGCAGGGCGTAGCGTGCGCGGCGCTGGGCGGGGTCCGTGGGGTCCCAGCGCTTGCCGGGGTCCGTGCCCGGGCCGCCGCCCTCGGGGCTGTTGCCGCCGCCGGGGCGCTCGCCGAAGCCGCCGGGGGAGCGGCCGGGCTGCTGGTCGCTCCACTGGCTGCCCCAGGGTGAGCGCCCGTCCTCGGGGGCGCCGCCCGCCGGGCGCCGGGGCTGCCACGGCCGGTCCGGGGCGCCCTCGGGCGGCGGAGCGAACGGGTTGTCGTCCTCGGGAGGCTTGCTGTCGCCCGAGGGGGCGTCCGGGGGAGAGGCTGGGCGCTCCCGCAGCAGCACGGCGCCGCGCTCCCCTCCCTGCGGTGACTGCGGGGGGAGCGTGAGGAGTCGCAGACTGCGGTCCGGCATCAAGTGAGCGTCTTCCCCTAGGAGATACGGCGTCTGGAGTGAGCTGTCACTTCGGGAACGCACCGCACCACCACCGCGTTCCCGAGCCCGCTCGCCCCAGACGCTACCTTCCGGCCACGCCCCCGTCCCGTGGGGGCCGCCCGGTGTGCCGGTATCGTTGCTGACGGTCGGCTGCTTCGTAGGCTTCCCCGTATCCGGGGGCGCGATGCATTCGTACGAAAGTACAAGCCCACGTCCAGGCCCGCCACCCCGTACGTGCTTCCCCGAGAAAGGGCCCCACCGTGGCCGCCAAGCCCGTGGCCAAGCGCCTCGTCGTCCTGGTCTCCGGATCCGGTACGAACCTGCAGGCTCTCCTCGACGCCATCGCGGACGCCGGCGTCGACGCCTACGGCGCCGAGATCGTGGCCGTCGGGGCCGACCGGGACGGCATCGAAGGGCTCGCCCGTGCCGAGCGGGCCCGGATCCCCACCTTCGTGTGCCGGGTCAAGGACTTCGGGACCCGCGAGGAGTGGGACGCCGCTCTCGCCGAGGCCGTGGCCGCCCACGAGCCCGACCTCGTCGTCTCCGCCGGATTCATGAAGATCGTGGGCAAGGAGTTCCTGGCGCGGTTCGGGGGGCGGTTCGTCAACACCCATCCCGCTCTCCTCCCCAGCTTCCCGGGGGCCCACGGGGTGCGGGACGCGCTCGCGTACGGGGCGCGGGTCACCGGCTGCACCGTCCACTTCGTCGACGACGGTGTCGACACCGGACCGATCATCGCCCAGGGCGTGGTCGAGGTCCGGGACGAGGACGACGAGAGCGCTCTGCACGAGCGCATCAAGGAAGTCGAGCGAAGGCTGCTCGTCGAGGTCGTGGGGCGGCTCGCCCGCAACGGCTATCGCATTGAGGGACGAAAGGTAGTTATCCAGTGACCGCCGACAGCACTGTCACGGCCGAGAGCAGCAAGCGGGGCATCCGTCGCGCGCTCGTCAGCGTCTACGACAAGACCGGTCTGGAAGAGCTCGCGCGCGGGCTGCACGAGGCGGGCGTCGAGCTCGTCTCCACCGGGTCCACCGCCTCCCGCATCGCCGCCGCCGGCGTCCCCGTCACCAAGGTCGAGGAGCTCACCGGCTTCCCCGAGTGCCTGGACGGCCGGGTCAAGACCCTGCACCCCAAGGTCCACGCCGGCATCCTCGCCGACCTGCGGCTTGAGAGCCACCGTCAGCAGCTCGACGAGCTGGGCGTCGCGCCGTTCGACCTCGTCGTCGTCAACCTGTACCCGTTCCGCGAGACCGTCGCCTCGGGCGCCTCCGACGACGAGTGCGTCGAGCAGATCGACATCGGTGGGCCGTCCATGGTGCGCGCCGCCGCCAAGAACCACCCCTCGGTGGCCGTGGTCACCAGCCCGGCACGGTACGGCGACGTCCTCGCGGCCGTTCGTGACGGCGGCTTCGACCTCGCCGCCCGCAAGCGGCTCGCCGCCGAGGCCTTCCAGCACACCGCCGCCTACGACGTGGCCGTCGCCTCCTGGTTCGCCTCCTCCTACGCGCCCGTCGACGAGTCGCAGTTCCCCGACTTCCTCGGCGGCACCTGGGAGCGCCAGAACACCCTGCGCTACGGCGAGAACCCGCACCAGCCCGCCGCGCTCTACGTCGACGCGAGCGGCGCCGGTCTCGCGCAGGCCGAGCAGCTGCACGGCAAGGAGATGTCGTACAACAACTACACGGACACGGACGCCGCGCACCGTGCCGCGTACGACCACGCCGAGCCGGCCGTCGCGATCATCAAGCACGCCAACCCGTGCGGGATCGCCGTCGGCGCGGACGTGGCCGAGGCGCACCGCAAGGCGCACGCGTGCGACCCGCTGTCGGCGTTCGGCGGCGTCATCGCCGTGAACCGGCCGGTCAGCAAGGAGATGGCGGAGCAGGTCGCGGAGATCTTCACCGAGGTCATCGTCGCGCCCGACTACGAGGAGGGGGCCCTCGAAGCCCTCACCAAGAAGAAGAACATCCGGGTGCTGAAGGCGCCCGCCGGGCCCGCCAATGCCGTGGAGCTCAAGCCCATCGGCGGCGGCGCGCTGCTCCAGGTCGCCGACCGCCTCCAGGCCGACGGCGACGACCCGGCCAACTGGACCCTCGCCACCGGCGAGGCGCTGTCCGACGCCGAGCTCGCCGAGCTCTCCTTCGCCTGGAAGGCGTGCCGGGCCGTGAAGTCCAACGCCATCCTCCTCGCCAAGGACGGCGCCTCGGTCGGCGTCGGCATGGGGCAGGTCAACCGGGTCGACTCCGCGAAGCTGGCCGTCGAGCGGGCGGGCGCGGAGCGCGCCCAGGGCGCCTACGCCGCCTCCGACGCCTTCTTCCCCTTCCCGGACGGGCTGGAGGTCCTCGTCGAGGCCGGCGTCAAGGCCGTGGTGCAGCCCGGCGGTTCGGTCCGCGACGAGCTCGTCGTCGAGGCCGCGAAGAAGGCCGGCGTGACGATGTACTTCACGGGGACGCGCCACTTCTTCCACTGAGCCGACACGGGTCGGTGCGTACGACGCGAGACGGGCGGTCCGGCAGCAGGCCGGACCGCCCGTCTCCCGTTTCTCCGCGGCTCAGGTCAGCCAGGTCGCGCACTCGCCGGCGGTCACCCAGCGGTGCGAGCGGATGTTGTTGTCCACGATGGGGTGGCCTGTGTTGAAGGAGTTGTCGGACAGGTCGTCCGCGAAGTACTCGTTCGGGGACAGACAGGTGTAGGCCACCTCGTAGTTCTGCAAGCCCCAGAACTGCACGACGTCCTTGCCGCCGGTGTAACCGGCGTTCATGACGGACGACGCCTTGTCCCAGGCGTTCTCGAAGCCCCCGCCGGCCGCGTTCCAGTCGGGGTCGGAGCCCGCGGTGTGGCCCAACAGCGTGCCCTGGCAGTCGTAGCCGTCCCAGGCGTAGACCTGGCCGTTGCGGCCCGGCCACTTGTTGTTGCAGCCGGTGACCTGGACCCCCGTGCCGGCCGCCTGGGCGGTCGTCGCGGGCACGGTCAGGCCGAGCGCGGTCAGGCCGATGACGGCCGCCGTGACAGCGAACTTGCGCATGACGGTTCCCCTCGTTCGGTTGTGGTGCGTTTCCTGGTTGGTGCGTCGATGTTGGTGCGTCGATGCGTCAGGCGCGCTGCGGCACGATGTGCACCGCGCGGTCGTACGCCTGGCGCTGGAGGCGCCGGTAGGTGTCGAGCGCCTCGCCGTACCGGTCCGGGAGCCGGTCGACGTAGTGGGTCTCGCGGGCCGCGGCCACCGACTTCAGGGAGGTCGCGCGGGCGCAGGTCGCGTCGGCGACCGCGGTCTTCCGCTCGGTCGCGAACGCCTGGTCGGCGCCGGCCGGGCCCAGCCGCGCGGTGTTCGCCCGTATCGCGTCCCGGGCCGCCTGCGGGTCGGGGTAGGACAGGCCGGACTTCTTCATGCACGTGGACCAGGCGGCCACGGCGGCGGTCAGCTGCCGGTCGTGCATGAGGTCGCCGGAGTACAGCGCGTTCAGGCCGGTGGCGGTCTTGGACGCGCGGAACCAGTCGCCCAGGTCGCCGTAGAGGGCTTTCTCCGCCTCCGCCGTGCAGCCGCCGAGCCGGCTGCGGACCTCGCGGGTGCTGCCGGGGAGCTTCGCCGAGACCACCTGGACGTCGTCGGCGCCGTCGAGCGCCTTGTCGAAGGCGGCCCGGCGCGCGGCGGACAGACCCTGCCGGTAGGCGGCGGTGGGGTTGTGCAGCCGCACCTGCTCCTGCTCGGCGTCGATCCGGCCGCCGTAGCCGTACGTCCGCGCCCACGCCACGTCGTCCTGCACGAACCGCACCGGCATGCTCTCGCGCAGGGTCAGGGTGCGGTCTTCCGGGTACGTGAAACCGTGCCGCTTCATGCACCGGGAGGTCAGGTGCTGCTGGGCGTCGGACACGCGGAGTTCCTGCTGCCAGGTCAGCGGCTGCGGCCGGGCCTCGCCGGCGGACCCGTCGTCCTGGGCGCAGCCGGCCACCGCCGTGACCGCCGCCATCGCGCACACCGCGGCGAACGCCCGCTTCATGGTCCTACCCCCGCTTTCCCCGTGGGCCCTGTGGCCGCTTCCCCCGTCGGCCTGTGGCCGGTTCGGTTGTCGGTGCGGGGTCCGGCCCTCCCCCGAGGGGGCCGGACCCCGCACCGACGTAGGACCAAGGTGGCGGGAAGACACGCCTGCCGGTACCTCTGACTTCACAGGGTCACGTGCGGCCCGGGGGCGTGTACTCCTTGAGGTAGTGGGCGACCTGGGTCGCGTAGTCGCGGGTCTCCGGCGGGACGCCGCCCGCCTTGTTCACCACGTTCCAGGAGGTGCGGTAGGCGGCGGCGACCAGGACGCGCCGGTCGCCGGGGAGTTCGGTTTTCAGGCGCGGTGCGATCCAGCACAGGTAGCGGCCCATCGCCGGGATGGACTCGGCCGGCGGGAACGGGGGCGACGGGACGGCCTCTCCGGGCGTGCCGTCGGCGTTCATCCACCAGCGCAGCACGCTCGGGGTCCAACGGGCGATGCCGTACTCGTTCTCGGCGGGGTCGGAGAGGCTCGGATCGAAGTTGCTCTCGACCTTCAGCATGGCGGCGATGAGGGAGGGGGTGACGGCAGGCTGGTCGCAGTCGTGCGCCGTCTCGACGATCAGCAGCCGGTACGCGGCCGGTACGCCCTTGTCGGTGCGCAGGTCCACGGCGCCGTACTGCGCGGCGGGTGTCACCGTCGCGCTCCCGCCGGGCGCCTTGTCGTCGCCGGAGGTTCCGTCGCCGGTCCAGGTGCTGATGCCGTAGCCGAGGGCCGCCAGGACGACGGCCGCGAACGTGGTGGCCAGGATCGTCGTACGACGGGACGGGCGGGACGGGCTGAACGGGCGGGAGGGGCTGAACGGGCGGCCGGGGAGCAGACGGAGCCGTCCGCCGGCCGGGGCCGTTCCGGTGGCCTTCTCCACCCGGCGCAGCAGGGCCTGGGTGCCGATCCGGTGGGCGTGCGTGCGGGCCAGGCAGGCGCGGACGATGTCCCGCCAGTCCTCCGGGAGTTGGGGTGACAGACGCAGTTCGGCGGTGCCGCGGGCGTAGGCGACGGCCGCGTCGCGGCGGGCCGTCGGCGTGCCGCCGGGCAGCGGGAAGGAGCCGGTGAGGACCAGGTGGGCGAGGACGCCGAACGCCCAGACGTCGGCGGAGGGACGGATCCGGCGGCCCCGTTCGCCGATCTCGGCCCACAGCAGCTCGGGCGGGGTGTAGTCGGGGGTGGAGAAGGCCGGGGTGTAGGCGTGCGTGCCCTCCAGCTCGGCGGCCATGTTGAAGTCGGCGAGGCGGGCCGAACCGTCCTTCATCAGCAGGACGTTGGCCGGTTTCAGGTCGCCGTGCACCCAGCCCGCCCGGTGCAGCTGGGCCAGGCCCGCGCAGACCTGGGCGAGCAGGGCCGGCCCGGCCGCGGGTTGGGCGTCGCGTCTCAGCAGCGCGGACAGCGAGTCCTCGGCCTTCTCCAGCACCAGCACGGTGGCGCCGTCGAGTTCGGGGCGGGACGGGTCGTCCACGGTGAGGGTCTCGTAGAGGCGGATGAGGCGCGGGCTGCTGAGACGGCTCAGCAACTCCACCTCACGCTCGGCCAGTTCGCGCAGATGGGCCAGCTGGCGGGGGGTGTGGGTGCCGGTGGGCAGGAACTTGAGGGCGGCCGAGGGGGCGTCGTTGTCGGGGAGGTCCCGCCGGGCCGCGTACACACTGCCGAACGCGCCGGTCGCGATCGGCTCCTGCACCTCCCAGCCGCCCACCCGGTAGCCCCTGGGGACCCGGACGGCGTACGGCTCGGTCACCGCACGGCCGCCCGGTCGGCGGGTGCGGGCGCCCGTCCCGCGAGGACGCCGAGGTCGTCCTCGCGCACCAGGTCGAAGCGGAGCGCCAGCGACACCAGGGACTCTTTCTTGCCGTTGAGCCGCGGGCCCGGGTCCGCGGTGTCGGGGGCGGGTTTGAGACGCAGCTTCACGGCCAGGTAGTCGATGTTCCACTGCACGGAGGTGCGGGAGGCGGCGGGCCAGTCCGGGCGCAGCCGGGCGACGACCTGGTCGACGGTGGGCAGCGGGGCGTGCGGTTCGCCCCGCAGCCGGGGCTCGCACAGGGCGGCCAGCACCGCGAAGTAGCGCTTTGAGCGGTCGAGGGAGAACGCGGGCGCCGTGGTCGCGCCGTCCAGGTCCGACGCGGCGCCCAGGTAGTCGTGGCGCGGCGCCCACACCTCGAACGTCAACAGGTCGCCCGCCGCGGGCAGCACGATCCGGGCGAACTCGAAGGGGACGGGCGCGTCCAGCCGTCCGGGCGCGACCTTGATGTGCTCGCCGGCGCCCTCCGGGTTGTCCACGACGTACGTCTGGTCCCGGCTGAAATTGCTCAGTATCCAGAACGCGCCCTGCGCGGTGATCTCGCCGGCCCGCCGGGAGACGCCCTCGTGCGGGATCTCCAGGCCGTTGTCGTGCGCCGACCGTCCGAAGGTCAGCCGCTCACCGGGGGCGAGCCGCAGCTGCCCCGGCTCCTGGCCGCCGGGTCCGTCCTCCCGCTGTACCAGAGGTACCGGAGGTACGACGATGATGCTGTACACGGTGTCACCCCGTCCCCACCCGCCCTTACGGCATCAGAGTGGGTGACGGGACGGGGCCGTGTCACGACACGACACGGCCCCGGCGAGGAATGGCGAGAAGACGCCGTTGCGTCGCTCGCCGTGCTGCTGGTCCGGCTGCCGCCGTCAGTACCGCGGACGACTGAACCAGGCCCCGCCGCTGATCATCGCGGAGAGGATGATGCCGCCGAACGCGAGCGAGATGACGCCCCCGAAGGTGCCCGAACCGCCGGCGCCGTTCACGATGTTGACCAGGCTGCCGAGGATCATCAGCGACGAGTACACGATGGTCGTGACCCGGATGCCGCCGCGGCCGGACTTGAACTTGACGCCCAGGAAGATCGACAGGGCGCCCAGCGCCAGCACCAGCAGACCGACCCCGACCAGCACGCCGGTCGCCGTGCCGGTCTCGTCGCCGGAGCCGAAGCCGTTGGAGGTGTCCTGCATGAGGCCGCCGACGATGCCGACGAAGATGCCGACCAGGATCTGGAAGCCGGCGATGATGAACAGCAGCACCCGGGCGGTCTTGACCAGGCCGGGCATCTCCTGCGGGACGCCGTAGCCGTATCCGTGGGGAACCGGCGGGGCCTGCGGGTAGCCGTAACCGGGCTGGCCCTGGGGAGCGGTGGGGTAGCCGTAGCCGGGCTGGCCGGGCGGCGGGCCCTGCGGCGGATAGCCGGGCGGCGGGCCCTGGGGCGGACCCTGCGGCGGACCCTGGGGCGGGCCGTAGGGGTTGTTCGGGTCGCCGAAACTCATGGCGGTCCTTCCTCCGTGTGCACTCGAGTGCGGGGACGACGGGCGGCCTGGTTCGGAGGAAGGTCTACAGATGCGGTCGTCCCCCCGGTACTGCCCGCGGCACTGTGACGGCAATCGTTCTGCAATGGTCGGTTTGTTGTCCAGCCGCATTCCGCGGCATTCCCCAGGTGTTGTGCAAGTGCAACATCATTGATCACGAACGCACAGGTCCGGATGGTGCCCGGCCTCCCGCCCGCACCCCGTACGGCGTCACCCGGATTGGAACCGGGGGCCCGTCATCCGGGAGGATGGGCGCATGACCGCCCAGATTCTCGATGGCAAGGCCACCGCAGCCGAGATCAAGTCCGAGCTGACCGCCCGAGTGGCGGCGCTGAAGGAGAAGGGTGTGACGCCCGGCCTCGGCACGATCCTCGTCGGCACCGACCCCGGCAGCCAGAAGTACGTCGCCGGCAAGCACCGCGACTGCGCCGAGGTCGGCATCGCCTCCATCCAGCGCGAGCTGCCCGGCACGGCCACTCAGGAGGAGATCGAGGCGGTCGTCCGCGAGCTGAACGACGACCCCGCCTGCACCGGTTACATCGTGCAGCTGCCGCTGCCCAGGGGCATCGACGAGAACCGCATCCTGGAGCTGATGGATCCGGCCAAGGACGCCGACGGCCTGCACCCGATGAACCTCGGCCGGCTGGTCCTGGGCGAGCCCGCGCCGCTGCCCTGCACCCCCAACGGCGTCCTCACGCTGCTGCGCCGGTACGGCGTCGAGATCAAGGGCGCCGAGGTCGTGGTCGTGGGCCGCGGGGTCACCATCGGCCGTCCGATGCCGTTGCTGCTGACCCGGCGCACCGAGAACGCGACGGTGACCCAGTGCCACACCGGCACCCGGGACCTCTCGGCGCACCTGAAGCGGGCCGACGTCATCGTCGCCGCCGCGGGCTCCGCCCACCTGGTGCGGGCCGAGGACGTCAAGCCGGGCGCGGCCGTCCTCGACGTCGGCGTCTCCCGCAACGCGGAGGGGAAGATCGTGGGCGACGTCCACCCGGACGTCCGCGAGGTGGCCGGCTGGATCTCCCCGAACCCCGGCGGCGTCGGCCCGATGACCCGTGCCCAGCTGCTCGTCAACGTGGTCGAGGCGGCGGAGCGCAGTGTCGCCTGAGGGCGCCTCCGGCAAGGCCGAGGACGAGGACGAGGACAGGGACACCGAGGGCGCGACGGACGGCATGAACGCCACGGACGCCACGGACGGCGCGGACGGCATGGGCGCGACGGACGGCGGGGACAGCGGTGACGGCGTGAAGGACGTGAACGACGGGGACGACATCGAGGTGCGCGATCCGGTCAGCGCCCCCGGCCCCGACGGTGTGCCGCGCCGCACCACCCGCCGCTTCCCGAAGTTCACCCGCGACACCGCGCGCCCCGAGGGCGCCGGCCGGGCCGCGAACGGCGACGCGCTGGCCGCTCGGCAGTGGCCGATCATCGCCGTCCTGGGCGTCGTGGCGCTCGGTCTGCTGCTGACCGCGCTCGACGTGTTCCGGATCGGCACCATCCTGATCGGCGTCGGCCTGCTGACCGGCGCTGTCCTGCGCTGGCTGCTGCCCGGCGTCGGCATGCTCGCCGTCCGCTCCCGCTTCACCGACATCGCGACCTACGGGCTGCTGGGCACCGCGATCGTCCTGCTGGCGCTGATGGCACAGCCCGACCCGTGGCTGCAGATCCCGTTCCTGAAGGACACCCTGCACTTCACGGTCACCAGCAACTGATCCCGTTCCCGCCGGCCGGTCCGGCGGGAACCGTCCGGCCGCCCCGCGTCGTCCCCTCAACGGATCGAGGGAAAGGTGGGCGGAATGGGCGCCTGGCAGCCGCTGCCGGACGGGCTGCCGTCGGAGGTACGGCACTTCGTGGAACAGTTGCGGCAGCTCAAGGACGGTACCGGCCTGAGTCTGGCCGCGCTCGGCGCGCGCACCGCGTACAGCAAGTCCTCCTGGCAGCGGTATCTCAACGCCGTCCAGCCGCCGCCCCGGCAGGCCGTCGCCGCGCTGTGCGCGGTCGCGGGGCTGGCCGGCGCGGAGGCCGAGCGCCATGTCGTGCGCTGGGAACTGGCGGTCGAGGCCTGGCCGCGGCCGGCGTCGGCGCATCCGGGCGGGGAGTACGAGGACGATCCGACGGTCCCCTGGTGGGAGCGGCTGGAGGAACCCGCCCGGGAGCCCGCGCCCCGCCCCGCCGGACGCCTCCTGCTCTACGCGGTCCTGCTCCTGCTCGCCGTGTTGCTCACGGCCGTCGGGGGAGCGGTCGCCTTCGGCTGAGGTGTGCTCGTCGTGTCGATACGTTGACAGTTCGGGGATGTGTCCCGAATCGTCTGTACATCGGGTCTAACGTTACCGATGGGGGACTTGGCGGAGGGAGGGGGTCCGATGCCTCGGTGGAAAGCTCTGCCGGACGAACTCGACCCGCACATGCGGGAGTTCGCCGAGCAGTTGCGGCGGGTGGTGGACCGCACGGGCCTGAGCGTCGCGGCGGTGGCCGACCGCACGGGCTACAGCAAGACGTCCTGGGAGCGCTACTTCAACGGCCGGCTGCTCGCCCCCAAGGGCGCGATCGTGGCGCTGGCCGAGGTCACCGGCACGCCGCCCATCCATCTGACGACCATGTGGGAGCTGGCCGAACGGGCCTGGAGCCGCTCGGAGATGCGGCACGACCGCACCATGGAGGCCCTTCGGATCGCCCAGGCGCGCGCCGCCCTGGGGGAGTTCGGGCCGCCGCCCGAGGTGCGCCAGGACGGCGGGGGCCGGGAGAAGGCCGAGGCGCCCGGGACGGCCGAGGCGCGCGGGAAGGGTGACGTACGGGTCGCGGTGACTCCGGGGGTCGCGGGCCCGGCGGGCGTGTCGCCGACGATTTTGCCCTCGCAGGCCGGGCCCGGCGGGTCCGGCGACTACGGCGGGTCCGGCGATTCCGGATCGCCGGGTGTCGGACCGCGGCGGACGGCGATGTTCCTGGCCGGGGTCGTGGGGGTGGTGACCGTCGTCGTGGGGGCGTTCCTGCTGACCGACGGCGGGGGCGCGAAGCAGGCGGTGGGTACCGTCAAGTCGCCTTCCCCGCTGGCCAGTTCGGCCCCCGTCCTGCCCTCCGGGGTGTTGTGCAGCGGCTCCGGCTGCACTGGCCGGGACGCGGAGCGGATGGGGTGCAGCGGCGACCTGGTGGAGACGGCGAAGACCGCCACGGTCGGGGCGACCCTGGTCGAGGTCCGCTACAGCAGGACCTGCCAGGCGGCCTGGGGCCGGATCACGCAGGCCGCGCAGGGGGACGGGGTGCGGGTGACCGTCGGGTCGGTGCGGCAGACCGGCAGCATCACGGTCGCCGGCGACACGATCGCGTACACGCCGATGGTGGCGGTGAAGAGCCCGGCGGACGCGAAGGCGTGCGCGGTGCTGGCGTCCGGGCAGCAGGGGTGCACGCCATAGCCCCCGTCGGCCGGTGAAAGAAGCGGCAGAGAAGACCGCGCAGAAGACCGCGCCGAAGACTGAGGAGAAGACCGCGGAGAAGACCGCGGAGAAAAAACGGCGGCGAGAGGAATAGCCCCGTCCGCGCGGGGCACGCGAACCGTACCCCCACGGGAGTCCGGCGCGACCCGGTACCCCCACCACGGCGGCCGCTCGGTTCCTCCTCTCCCGGACCGGCGGCCGCCGGTCCGTCGTCGGCCGAGCCGCTCTGTGGGACGGGCCACACAACCCCGGACGTCCGGGATCCCGGATGCGCGATAGCCTGACCGCTGGATGGATCTCTTGATACCAAGAGATCGATCATTTGTACGTCCCACCCGGGGCAGGGACGCCCCACCGACAGCTGTCATACGGAGAACGCCATGACCCGCACTCCCGTGAACGTCACCGTCACCGGCGCGGCCGGCCAGATCGGTTACGCCCTGCTCTTCCGCATCGCCTCCGGCCAGCTGCTCGGCGCGGACGTGCCGGTCAAGCTGCGCCTGCTGGAGATCACCCCCGCGCTGAAGGCCGCCGAGGGCACCGCGATGGAGCTCGACGACTGCGCCTTCCCGCTGCTCCAGGGCATCGACATCACGGACGACCCGAACGTCGCCTTCGACGGCGCGAACGTCGCCCTCCTCGTCGGCGCCCGCCCCCGCACCAAGGGCATGGAGCGCGGTGACCTCCTGGAGGCCAACGGCGGCATCTTCAAGCCGCAGGGCAAGGCCATCAACGACCACGCCGCGGACGACATCAAGGTCCTCGTCGTCGGCAACCCGGCCAACACCAACGCGCTCATCGCGCAGGCCGCCGCGCCGGACGTACCGGCCGAGCGCTTCACCGCGATGACCCGCCTGGACCACAACCGCGCGCTGACCCAGCTCGCGAAGAAGACGGGCTCGACGGTCGCCGACATCAAGCGCCTCACCATCTGGGGCAACCACTCGGCCACCCAGTACCCGGACATCTTCCACGCCACGATCGCCGGCAAGAACGCCGCCGAGGTCGTGAACGACGAGAAGTGGCTGGCCGAGGACTTCATCCCGACCGTCGCCAAGCGCGGCGCGGCCATCATCGAGGCGCGCGGCGCGTCCTCGGCCGCCTCCGCCGCCAACGCGGCCATCGACCACGTGTACACCTGGGTCAACGGCACCGCGGACGGCGACTGGGCCTCCATGGGCATCCCGTCGGACGGCTCCTACGGCGTCCCGGAGGGCCTGATCTCCTCCTTCCCGGTCACCACCAAGGACGGCAAGTACGAGATCGTCCAGGGCCTGGACGTCAACGAGTTCTCCCGCGCCCGTATCGACGCGTCGGTGCAGGAGCTGACGGAGGAGCGCGAGGCGGTCCGCGCCCTCGGCCTCATCTGATTCCCGTAACGCTGTGATCCCCGGGTCGGCCGCGGCTGCCCGGGGATCAGTGCGTCCGGGTTTGCACGACCCGCTCCGCCAGGTACAGGAAGGCGTTCAGGGTCGGTGTCCGCAGCCCGTTCAACTCCCTTTCCTGGAAGAACGAGGAGCTCAGCGCCCGGTCGAAGGGCACTACGACCACCTGGTTCACACTCACCCCGACACGGCTCGCCAGGGCGGCCGGCACGCGCCGCGCGGAAGGCCCGTCGACCTCGGTGACGACGACGATCGCCTCGTCGGCCAGCCGCCAGCGGCGGGCGGTGCGCAGCCGCTCCAGGACCTGCCGGGCCGCGGCGAGGAACCAGTCGGCGGTGCCGCAGCACAGGATCAGCCGGTCGGTCAGGTCCAGCACGGGGTCCGCCGAGTCGTCGAGCCGCTGCGGCGCCCAGTCGGTGAGCACGAACGAGTAGAACGGCTCCGTCCGGGCCAGCACATGCTCGTAGGCCTGGGCGTGCACCAGGTTCGGGTTGGCGTGGCCCGACGGGTGCGCGGCCACTTCCAGTCCGGACGGCAGCCGGGTGGTCAGGGCGCGGACCTCGTCGTACGACGGGTCGGTGGAAAGCCCCGCGAGATCGCGCACCGTGGCCGGGTTACGGTCCGTCAGGAAGCGTCCCAGGGCCCCCTCGTGGGCCGCTCCGTCGAGGGCGAGGACGGGCTCGCCGCGGACCGCGGCGAGCAGGGAGCCGAGCACCATCGTCGTGGTGGCCCGCCCGCTGTAGTGGTAGGCGCCGACCACCGTGAGGCGCCTGCCGTGGCGCAGCGGCGTCCGCAGCCGGGCCAGCCGGGCCTCCGCCTCGCGGCGGGCGCTGCCGAAACGGGGCGGGCGCAGGCCCGCGGGCAGACCGGGCCCTGACGGCACACCGGCCCCGGACGGCGGGCCGGCCGGCGGCAGGGCGAGCGGGACGCGCTCCGTGGGCAGGGCGTTCACCGCGGACGCCGGCGGGACGGTGCGGGTGACGCGGGACTGGGCGATGTACCGGGCCAGCACGTCCGCGACCTCGGCCGCGCTGGGCCGCTCGGCCGGGTCCGCGGCCAGGCACCGCAGGACGCGCCGCCGCAGCTCCCGCCAGGTGTCGCCCTGCCACAGATGCATGCCCTCCGGCTGGCCGGGCAGCTCCCAGCCGGCCTTGCTGCTGACGATCTGGAGCAGCTCACCCAGCGCGCGCACGTTGTCCTCGGGGGTCGGCGGCGGCCCCGTGCCCACGTAAGCGCCGTCCACGGCGCAGTCGGAGAGGTCCGCGAGGACGACCGACCGGCGCAGCACGTGGATGTTCTCCGCGTTGAGATCCGCGAGCACGATCCCGTGCAGATGGCACAGGGCCAGCGCACTGGCGAGGTGCCAGCCCACGACCAGCGCGGTGATCTTGTCGAAGGGGGCGCGGCCCTCCGTGTGGGCCGCGTTGAAGATCTCCGCGAGGCGGGGCGCGCCGGGCTGCTGCGGGCCTTCGCCGATCGGAGCCACCGCCAGCCAGGGCGGCCGGTCCCCGAGCTCGGTGGAGAGCAGCGCGGGGGCGTACTGGCCGCCCAGCCGGCGCAGCGCCTCCGTCTCGGCCGCCAGGGCGTCGCCGGCCGGGTGATCGGGGCGTGGGGTGCGGACCAGGGCATGGGCGCCCTGCGCGTCGACGGCGTCGTACTCCACGGTCCGCCGCAGCCGCCGGCGCCGCAGCAGCCGGTACGGTCCGAGGCGCCGGGGGTCGTCCTCCAGCAGGGAGGTCCAGCCGTCCGGCGATTCGGTGCTCGCGCCGCGCCCCGCCTCCAGTCCCAGCGCCTCACGCTCGAACGACACCCCGAAACGGGTGAGCAGCCGGCGCTCGACGCTGGTGAACGGGCGGTGGCTGCCGGGGAGGTGGGCCGTACCGTCCGGGTGGGCGAGCCAGGCCGGGAAGTCCGGTGAGTGGCCGGCGAGTTGCTCCAGGCGCCGCCCGATGCTGCGGCTGGTCCTGAGCAGTTCGGCCTGCGGAACCGCGTCCAGGAGCACCAGCCTGGAGGTGTCGGAGAAGTCGAAGACCTGGTGCTTGGCGGGCAGTGGCCCCGGCACCGGCGCGGGGTGCGGCCGCATCAGCCCGCCGAGGAAGACCTCCGCGAGGTGGGAGGTCCGGGCCCGCCACGGGACGGCCGTCTGCACGAGCCGCATGACCGGCACGGTCAGTGGCGACACGGCCGCCAGGTGCGCCGCGAGCCGGTACGCCTCCGGGGTGGCGGCGTCCCGGAAGTGCTGGGCGTCGCCCGGGCCGGCGGCGGGGCCGCTCGCGCCGTGCCGCCCGGGCCGGGACAGCAGGGGCAGCGGGACCGTGGTGCCGGGGGAGGCGAGGAGATGGGCCCAGTTGCGCAGGGAGGCCGCCGTCGGCTCCAGGACCGGCACCGGAACCCCGTCGAAGGCGGCGAGGTCGGCCGGGAGGACCGGGTCGGTGATGTCCCAGGAGGTGTTGGCGCCGCCGATGCGCCGAGTCGTGGCCTGCCAGCGCTCGGCGTGGATGCCGGAGCCCTCCCACAGGTCGGGCGGCAGGGTGTGGAGCACGGCGGTGGGTCCGCGGGAGGCCCACTGCGACAGCAGCCGGTGCAGGGCGCCGCTGCGCCAGGAGGCGCCCATGCCGTCGCTGACGACGAGGACCAGGGTGTGCCCCGACGGGTCGCTGACGGTGCTGAGCGGCACGGATGTGCTGTCGTGCCGGAAGGGGCGGGCGTGCAGCCGGGGTTCTGGCGCGCTGCGGGTGTCGAGGCCAAGGACGCGGTTGGTGGCGAAGGCGCCGAGACGTTCGAGGAGGGTGCGCAGCTCGGCGCCGAGGCGGTGCCACAGGAGCATCGACAGGCCGTCGTCGACGAGCAGCACCAGATGCAGCCACCGCTCCTGCACGGGCCGTTGCACCACGTCGGGCAGCCGCGTCTCGGCGAGTTCGGCGGCGGTGCGCTCCTCGTCGATCTCCAGGCGGTGCGGGCTGGGGTGGCGGCGGCGCAGCGGCCGGAGCGCGCGGCCCAGCGCCAGTTCGGCCGCGAGCGCCTTGTCCTCGGGGACCCGGACGGGCATGGCCCGGTTCGGTTCGCTGCTCTGCCGCAGCCGGATGTCCGGCATCGGCGGCGGCGTGGAACGGGCCGACCCGTACAGGGAGGGGGCGGTGAGGTCCGGCAGGTCCGGGTCGTCGGGGTCCGGCGCCGGCGACTTCGGACCGGGCTCGTCGGCTTCGGGCGCGGACGGACCGGCGTCCCCGGGTTGCCCGGCGGGGGCAGTCGGGTTGAGCGCGGTGGCCGCTCCGGCGGGCAGCGCCCTGGCCAGCCACAGCACGTCGAGCACCTGATCGGCGTCCAGGTCGTGCCCGACACCCCGCAAGACCCGCAAAGCCTCCCCGAGCCGCGCCCCACCGCCCCCGGATCCGGCGCCGGCCCGGCTCTCGCCCCCGCTCACCGCACCCCCGCTCACCGCACCCCCCTCACCACGGCCGCCTCGTCATGGCCGTCTCACATCGCGCCGGTGAGCTGGTGCAGTACGGCGTCCAGGAGGCCCTCGGCGTTGAGGTCGACGCCTCCGGTGCGCAGGAACACCGCGTTGAGCAGCTGGTCGGTGGCGAGTTCGCCGGGGGCGCGGCGGCGCAGGAACGCGTCGATCAGGTCGTCGGCCTCGCGCAGCGCCTCCTCGCCGAGGTGGGCGGTGACGATGGCCCGCAGCCGTGCCTCGTCGGGCACCGGCAGGTCGAGCCGGACGCAACGGCGCAGGAAGGCGGGCGGGAAGTCGCGCTCACCGTTGCTGGTGATGACGACCACCGGGAACTCGGCGCACTGGACCCGTCCCTGACGCACCGTCACCGTGCCTCGGTGATCGGCGGTCTGCACCTCCACCTCGACCATGTCCTCGGGGAGCCGGGTCAGTTCGGGGATGTCGAAGTAGCCCTCCTCGAAGACGGTGAGCAGGTCGTTGGGGAGATCGACATCACCCTTGTCCATCTCGTCGATGAGCAGGGCGCGCGGTGTGGCGGAGGGCACCAGCGCGGTGCCGAGCGCGCCGAGCCGGATGAACGTCCCGATGGACGGCTCGCGTTCGCCCCGGTCCCGGCTGAGGGTGGTTTCGCGCAGCCGTCCGATGGCGTCGTACTGGTAGAGCGCCTCGCGCACGGACGACCGGCTGTTGATGGACCAGCGCAGCAGTTCGCCGAGCCGCAACTCGTGTGCCACGGCACGGGCCAGCGAGGACTTGCCGGTGCCCGCCGGTCCGGTGACCAGCAGCGGGCGGCGCAGATGCAGCGCCGCGTTGACGACGTCGGCGTGCTGCTGCTCGATCAGGTAGGGCAGTTCGGGGCGGACGGCCGGCGTCGGGCTGAAGCGGCGCCATGGCGGGGCCGAGGGCAGGGCGACGGCCCGCGGGACGCCGTCGCCGCGGAAGAGGCGCCAGTCGGCGCGGGCCTCGGGGTCCTCTGCGGAGGTCATGCGCTCTCCTGGGGTTCGGTCAGGTGCAGCCGGGGCACCGTGCGGTCGGCGTCCGCCCAGGCGAGGACCGGGCGGCCGGGGAACTCGGGAGCGCGCGTCCCCCTGGCGTTGGCCCGGTAGACACGGACCCCGTCGGGCAGTTCACGGGTGGCGACCTCCGCCATGTGCCGCACGACATGGGACGGCGCCGAGGAGGGAGTCGAAGAGGGAGACGCAGCGGAGGCCGCCGAGGATGACACCGAAGACGAAGACGAAGACGAAGACGAAGACGAAGAAGACGGAGAAGAAGGGGACGATGCCTCCGTGCCGGTTCCGCGGTCCCACACCACCACCGGTATGCCCACGGCGAGGCAGATCTGAACGATGGCGTCGCGCGGGCCCGGCGGGACGTCGACGGAGACGCGGACGGTGTCGAGCCGGCCCATGAGCTCGTAGTAGATCTGGTGCGGGTCCTGGGCGGGGTCCGAGACGACCAGCGTCTCCCCCGAGTCGAGCTGCCGCCACCGCTCCCGCCAGTCCGGGAGGAACCGCTCGTGCCGGCGCAGCAGTTCCGGGCAGTGCACCACCAGCGGGAACTCGACCCCGAGCACACCCGGCACGACCTCCCCCGGCGCCTGGGCGGCCCATTCGTCGACCGGGAGATTGAGGTCGGCGCGGTCCACGAGGACCTCCACCAGCGGTCGTGCCCCGTCCGTCGCCGAGGGCGCGAGGGACTCCAGGACGCGCAGCAGTTCGCGTGCCGCCCCCGACGCCGAGTACGTGGCGGAACTGTCGACCGACATCTGCCGCGGCCCGGTGCCCTCGTCGCACCACACGCGCATCCGGTGCCGCCCCCGCCCGGCCCGCGTCACCTGGGCCAGGACCCGCACCCGCCGCGCCCCGCCGCGCAGCATCCGGGCCCAGTCCCCGGCGTCGGAGCGCCGCTCGCGCAGCGCCGCCGACGGAATGCCGAGCCGTCCGGCCACCCCGTCCGACCACAGCCGCAGGTCCGCCTTGCGGGGCTGCGGACACAGGGCGGCGATGTACTCGACGACCCGCAGCAGCGCGGGGACCCGGGGCCCGCCGTCGTCGGAGTGGCCGTCGCCGGGCAGTGTCTCCAGGCGGTCGAGGACGATGTCGAGGGTGTCCCCGTCGGCCGGCACCGCGACCCGCTTCGTCGCCTCGCGCACCGCCTCGGGGAACCGCGCGAGGACGGGCCGTTCGATCCGGCGCAGGATCTGGTGCAGCCGCCGGTGCTCGCGCGGTGCGAGCAGCAGGGGAATGTCCGTGAGCCGGCCGGCGACCAGGACCCGGTCGGCGGACCTCGGATCCCTGGGCCGCAGGATCTCGACCAGGGCGGGCAGTGCGCGCGGATGGGTGACCAGGAAGCCCGCGAACTCCTCGACCGTGGGCGGTGTCACCGGGCTGCCCGGCGCGATCCCGCACTCGTGCGCGAGCTGACGGGCGGTGTCACCGAGCGTGTACGGCGACGCGAGGGCGTTCCTGAGCGCCATCACCAGCATGCCGTGAGCGGGATCGTCGGACTCGACGTCTGCACCGCTCCCCACGCTCCCTACGCCCCCCGCGCCCTGCTGGGCTCCCGGGCCGCAGGTGCCGTCCGGGTCGAGGATGCCGAGGGGGCGCAGTTCCGCCTCGACCCGCTGCCAGGGGATGCCCCAGCTGCGCCGGATCAGGTGCTGCGGGTCGGGCGGCAGACGGGCTCCGTCCGGACCGCACGGTGGCATGTAGTGCGCGGCGACGAGCCCTACGACGGCCCCGTCCTCCTCCGACCAGAGCGGCCCCCCGCTGTAGCCGGGGCCGACCGCCATGCCGGTGCTCTTGCCGTCGAGGTAGCCGATCGGGCCGTCCAGAGCGGCGACCTCGAGATCCGCGAAGGTCGCGCCGTGCCCGCTGCCGTGCCAGGCCCGCACCTTCTGGCCGGGCGCCATGGCCGCACGGGGTGCGGGGGCCGGGACGCTGCCGAGCGGTGCCTCGATCCGCAGCACCGCGAGATCGCCGAGCCACTCGCCGTCGCCGTCCCGCACCGCCCCGCCGTCAAGAGCGCGCGGGGCGATCCAGTGCACCACGCGCGCGGGGTACCGCGTGGTCCGCAAGGGGCCGTCCAGCGCGACGAACACCTCGTCCAGCCTCGGTGTCCGGGTTTCGAAGAGTGCTCTGCCCAAGGCGTCGTTGATCACGTGTGCGCAGGTCAGCACCGTGTCGATGCCGAGTACGACCGCCCCGCCCGCCGTCCTGCCGTCCGCCGACCGGCGCACGGAGGCGACGCGTGATCCCGCCTCCGCGTCGCCGGACGTTGCCACGGCCTTGAACCAGCCCATGGTTCACTCCGTGCCGGGCGCCGGTTTCCAGCTGGCGGTCACCGTGAGATGCGCCTGACCGTTCCCGCCCACGATCCCGAGTTTCAGATCCTGCCCGATCTGCACACCGAAGGTGACGCTCAGCTCGGCCGGCGGGTCCGGCACGGCCGAGACGACGTCGTGCACCTCTTGCAGCAGCGGCCCGAGCGGTTTGAGCGCGGTGCGCAGCGCCCCCGCCGCGAAGCTGGCGACGGCGGCCCCTCCGGTGGCCACGGGGACGGCTCTGCCCATGCCCTCGGGGAGGTCGGCACCGCCGTCGGGGAGGGCGGCACCGCTGTCGTGGACGGGAGTCGCGGACGTCAGCACGAATCTGACGGGCGTGCCGTCGTCCAACTCTTCTGCTGCGCTTATCGGTTGGGCCACGCCGACATTGTGATCGACGAGACGGGGACGGACCAGCCCCCCGCGTCGAAGAGCGGCGCTCCCAGCGGTTCCTGTGCGAGGCCCGACCGCCTGACCGTAGCCTGCGGGCCATGAGTGACAGTGAGAACACCGAGCCCGTGCTGCTGGAGCCGCCCGTCGCCGGCTCCGAGGCCGACACGCTGGTCGGCTCCCTGGAGCGGCAGCGCAGGATCCTGGCCTGGAAGTGCGAGGGCCTGGACGCGGCCGCACTGAACACCCGGCTCGCGCCCTCGACCCTCACCCTGGGCGGGCTGCTGAAGCATCTGGCGCTGGTCGAGGACGAGTACCTCACCCGGCGTCTGCTGGGCAAGCCGCTCGGCGCGCCCTGGGACACGGTCGACTGGGACGCCGAGCCCGACTGGGAGTGGCGGTCCGCCGCCTCCGACACGCCCGAGCAGTTGTACGGGCTGTGGGAGGCGGCGGTGGCCCGCTCCCGGGCCCATGTCCGGCAGGCGCTCGCGGAGGGCGGACCCGACCGTCTCGTCGCCTACACGAGCGCGCGCGGCGAGTCGCCCAGCCTGCGTCACATATTCGTCGACCTGATCGAGGAGTACGCCCGCCACGTGGGCCAGGCCGACCTGATCCGCGAGTCGATCGACGGCCGGGTGGGGGAGGACCCGCCTCGCTGAACGAGCGATCGGTGTTCGTCTTGTCCTCATATGCCCGCATTTTCAGTGACGCGGCGCACTTTCGGCCATGGATTGCGCATGCAAGCGGGGGGCGGGGGCAGGCGATCGCGGTCCCCGAGAGCGCCCAGCGGGTGACACAGGGGGACTGAACAGGAACGGAAGGCAACACCGATCATGGCCGACAGGACGGAACAGCCGGAACTGCGAGAGCACCGGACGATTCATATCGGCGGCGAGTGGCTGGAAGCGGCCTCCGGCGCCACCCGCGAGATCCTCGACCCCGCGGACGGCCGCCCCTTCGCCGTGGTGGCGGAGGGCGACGAGAAGGACACCGACCTGGCGGTCGCGGCCGCCCGTGCCGCCTTCGACGGCGGTGCGGGCGGCTGGCCCCTCACCCCCGCCGTGGAACGCGCCGCCGTGCTGCACCGCGTCGCCGACCTCCTCATACGCGACCGCGAACGACTCGGCCTGCTGGAGAGCCGGGACGCGGGCAAGACGCTCGAAGAGGGCCGCGTCGACATCGACTGCGTCGCCGACGCCTTCCGCTACTTCGCCGGCCTCGTCGCCTCCGAGGCCCCGGGCCGGGTCGTCGACGCGGGCACGGCCGACGTCCACAGTGTCGTCGTCCACGAACCCGTCGGCGTCTGCGCGCTGATCACCCCCTGGAACTACCCCCTGCTCCAGGCGAGTTGGAAGATCGCCCCGGCCCTCGCCGCGGGCAACACCTTCGTCGTCAAGCCGAGCGAGATCACCCCGCTGACGACCATCGCGCTGATCGACCTGCTGCTCGAGGCCGGGCTGCCCGCCGGGGTCGCGGGCATCGTCACCGGTCCCGGGCACACCGTCGGCTCCCGGCTCGCCGAGCATCCCGACGTCGACCTCGTCTCCTTCACCGGCGGCCTGGTCAGCGGCACGAAGGTCGCGCGGGCGGCCGCCCCGACCGTCAAGAAGGTGGCCCTCGAACTCGGCGGCAAGAACCCCAACGTGGTCTTCGCCGACGCCTGCGCCACCCCCGAGGCCTTCGACACCGCCGTCGACCAGGCCCTCAACGCGGCCTTCATCCACAGCGGCCAGGTCTGCTCGGCGGGCTCCCGCCTCATCGTCGAGGAATCGGTGCGGGACCGCTTCGTCGCCGAACTCGCCCGCAGGGCAGGCCGGATCAGGCTCGGCCGCGGCACCGAGGACGGCGTCGAGTGCGGGCCGCTCGTCTCCGAGCAGCAGCGCGCCAAGACCGAGGAGTACGTCGCCTCCGCGCTCGCCGAGGGCGCGGTGCTGCGCAGCGGCGGCGAGCGGCCCGAACCCGCCCCGCACCGCCCGGAGTCCGGCTACTTCTACGAGCCCACCGTCCTTGACCACTGCCACCGCGAGATGCGGGTCGTGCGGGAGGAGGTCTTCGGGCCGGTCCTCACCGTGGAGACCTTCCGCACCGAGGACGAGGCCGTCGCGCTCGCCAACGACACCGAGTACGGCCTCGCGGGCGCCGTCTGGACCGCCGACGCGGGCCGGGCACGACGGGTCGCCGGGCGGCTGCGCCACGGCACCGTCTGGATCAACGACTTCCATCCCTACCTGCCGCAGGCGGAGTGGGGCGGCTTCGGCAAGAGCGGGGTCGGCCGCGAGCTGGGTCCGGCCGGGCTCGCCGAATACCGCGAGACCAAGCACGTCTACCAGAACCTCGCACCGAAGCCCGTCCGCTGGTTCGCAGGCTGAGCCCCCTCCACCCCTCCCCAGACGGCTCAGACGATTCAGACGGCTCAGGCCATTCAGACGACTTAGACGGCTCAGATGTCTCAGGCCGCTCGGATCGCTCAGATCGCTCAGATTTCCCTGGAGTACCCCCCATGTCCGAGAACCCCCACGTCTACGACTATGTGGTCATCGGAGGCGGAACCGCCGGTTCCGTCATCGCCTCCCGGCTGACCGAGAACCCCGACACCACCGTCGCCGTCATCGAGGGCGGCCCCACCGACGTCGGCCGCGACGACGTCCTCACCCTGCGCCGCTGGATGGGCCTGCTCGGCGGAGAGCTCGACTACGACTACCCGACCACCGAGCAGCCGCGCGGCAACTCCCACATCCGGCACAGCCGCGCCCGAGTCCTCGGCGGCTGCTCCTCCCACAACACGCTCATCGCCTTCAAGCCGCTGCCCTCCGACTTCGACGAGTGGGAGGCGGCCGGCGCCCAGGGCTGGGGCGCGGTCCCGATGGAGGCCTACTACGCCCGCCTGCTGAACAACATCGTCCCGGTCGACGAGAAGGACCGGAACGCCATCGCCCGCGACTTCGTCGAAGCGGCGCAGCAGGCCGTCGGGGTACCCCGCGTCGAGGGCTTCAACCGCAAGCCCTTCACCGACGGCGTCGGCTTCTTCGACCTCGCCTACCACCCCGAGACCAACAAGCGCTCCAGCGCGTCGGTGGCCTACCTGCACCCGGTGCTCGACGAGCGGCCCAACCTGACGATCCTGCTGGAGACCTGGGCGTACCGGCTGGAGCTGGACGGCTCCCGGGCACAGGGCGTGCACGTCCGCACGAAGGACGGCGAGGAGATCCTCGTACGGGCCCGGCGCGAGGTCGTGCTGTGCGCGGGAGCCGTCGACTCGCCCCGGCTCCTCCTGCACTCGGGCATCGGACCCAAGGCCGACCTGGACGCCCTCGGCATCCCCGTCGTCCACGACCTGCCCGGCGTCGGCGAGAACCTCCTCGACCACCCCGAGTCGGTGATCGTCTGGGAGACCCACGGTCCGATACCGGAGAACTCCGCGATGGACTCCGACGCCGGCCTGTTCGTGCGCCGCGACCCCGACCACGCGGGCCCCGACCTGATGTTCCACTTCTACCAGGTCCCCTTCACGGACAACCCGGAGCGACTGGGCTACGAACGCCCGCCGTACGGAGTCTCGATGACCCCCAACATCCCCAAGCCGAAGTCCCGCGGACGGCTCTACCTGCAAAGCGCGGACCCGGCCGTGAAGCCCGCCCTCGACTTCCGCTACTTCACCGACGAGGACGACTACGACGGCCGCACCCTCGTCGACGGCATCCGCATCGCCCGCGAGATCGCGAGGACCGAGCCGCTGGCCGGCTGGCTCAAACGCGAGGTGGCCCCCGGCCCGCACATCACGGGCGACGAGGAACTGAGCGAGTACGCCCGCAAGGTCGCCCACACCGTGTACCACCCGGCGGGCACCTGCCGGATGGGCGCCGTCGACGACGAACAGGCCGTCGTCGACCCGCAGTTGAAGGTGCGCGGACTGGACGGACTGCGGATCGCCGACGCGTCCGTGTTCCCGACCATGACCGCCGTCAACCCGATGATCGGGGTGCTGATGGTAGGCGAGAAAGCCGTAGACCTGATCGGAGGCGATGCACGATGACGATCACGCCCGCCACCCGCAAGCCGCCCACCACGGGCGCCGACGACCCCGTCTTCTCGGTCGACGGCCTGTGGAAGGTCTTCGGCCCCAAGGCCGACCGGATCCCCGCCGACCCCGAACTGGCCTCGCTGGCCCCCGCCGAGCTGCGCTCCCGCACCGGCTGCACGGCCGCCGTCCGGGACGTCTCCTTCGACGTCCGCAAGGGCGAGGTCTTCGTCGTGATGGGCCTGTCCGGCTCCGGCAAGTCCACCCTCGTGCGCTGTCTGACCCGGCTGATCGAGCCGACGGCCGGCACGATCGCCGTCGACGGCGAGGACGTCCGCGCGATGGACCGCACCCGGCTGCGCGAACTGCGCCGGCACCGCGCCGCCATGGTCTTCCAGCACTTCGGCCTGCTCCCGCACCGCACCGTCCTCGACAACGTGGCGTACGGCCTGGAGATCCAGGGCATGGGGCGTGCCGAGCGGCGGGCGCGCGCGAAGGAGGTCGTCGAGAAGGTCGGCCTCGACGGCATGGAACAGCGCAGGCCCGCCCAGCTCTCCGGCGGCCAGCGGCAACGCGTCGGCCTGGCCCGGGCGCTGGCCGTCGACCCGGAGGTCCTCCTCTTCGACGAGCCGTTCAGCGCGCTCGACCCGCTCATCCGGCGCGACATGCAGGAGGAGGTCGTCCGGCTGCACCGCGAGGAGGGCCGCACGATGGTCTTCATCACGCACGACCTCAGCGAGGCGCTGAAACTGGGCGACCGCATCGCCCTCATGCGCGACGGCCGCGTGGTGCAGTTGGGCACCCCCGAGGAGATCGTGGGCTCCCCGGCCGACGACTACGTCCGCGAGTTCGTCCGCGACGTACCGCGCGAGCAGGTACTGACGGTCCGCACGGCCATGCGGCCCGCGTCCGCGGGGGAGGCGGGCAGCGGCCCGGCGGTGTCCCCGGCCGCGACGGTCTCCCAGGCCATCGAGGCGGTGGCCCGGGCAGGCACTCCGGCCCGCGTCATGAACGCAGGCCGCTGCCTGGGCATGGTCGACTCGGACACCCTCCTGGCAGTGGTCGCCGGAACGTCACCCACACCCACACCCACGCCCACACCCGCACTCACGCCCACCCCTGCCACCGACACGGCTGACGACGCCATGCCGGCCGGCGCGGCGCCCGTCCCGGCGCCCGTCCCCAAGCAAGCGGCACCCGTTAAGCGCGGCCAAGCGCCTCAGCCCCCGAGCACCGGCACGGAGGCCGTCTGATGGCAACGGTCACCTTTTCCACCCCCCGACTCGCCCTGCCCGGCTTCCTCAAACACCAGGCCGCCCGCAAGCTCCTCATCCTCGCCCTGGCCGCCGCGATCCTCGTCCCGCTGGCCAACGCCCGCTGGTCCAGCGGCAGCTGGCCCGCATCGCTCACCGTCGACCTCACCAAGCCCCTCACCAGCACCAGCGACTGGATCATCGACAACCGGGACAGCCACCCCCTGTTCCTCTACTTCCTCGGCCACGTCAGCAACGGAGTGGTCCTCTCCGTACGCGCCGTCTACCTCCTCCTGCTCGGCGCAGGCTGGGCGGGCGTCACCGCGGCGGGCGCGCTGATCGCCTGGCGCGTCGCCGGCGTGCGCCTCGCGCTCGGCACGGCGGCCGCGTTCCTGGCCTGCGGCCTGCTCGGCATGTGGGTGCCGACGATGCAGACGCTCGCCCTGATGGTCGTAGCCGTCCTCGCCTCGGTCGTCGTGGGCGCGCTGCTCGGTCTGGCCGGCGGTCTCTCCGAGCGCCTCGACCGCGCCCTGCGCCCGGTCCTGGACACCATGCAGGTGCTGCCCGCGTTCGCGTACCTCCTCCCGGTCGTGCTGGTCTTCGGCATCGGCGTCCCGGCGGCCGTCCTGGCCACCGTCGTCTACGCCGCCCCGCCCATGGCCCGGCTCACCGCGCTCGGTCTGCGCGGCGCCGACAAGGAGGTCCTGGAGGCGGTGGACTCGCTGGGCGCGACCGCACGCCAACGCCTGCTGACCGCCCGGATCCCGCTGGCCCGCAGGGAACTCCTCCTCGGCCTCAACCAGACGATCATGATGGCGCTGTCGATGGCGGTCATCGCGTCGGTGATCGGCGCGGGCGGCCTCGGCGACCGCGTCTACCAGGCGCTGGCCTCCGTCGACGTGGGCGCGGCCCTCGCCGCCGGCATCCCGATCGTGCTGCTCGCGGTCGTCCTGGACCGCGTCACGGCCGCCGCCGGACAGGGCGGCGACGACGCACCCGCCCGGTGGACCACCTGGGCCTACGCGGCGGCCGCCGCCGTGGCCGTGGCCCTCGCCGGACGCGCGGTCGGCCGGCTCGACTGGCCCGACGCCTGGACGGTGACCATCGCCGCCCCGGTCAACGACGCCGTCGGCTGGATGACCGACCACCTCTACTCCGGGGTGCCCGTCGTCGGCGGCACCGCCGACTGGGCCGGCCACTTCACCACCTGGGTCCTCGACCCCGTCCGGGACGGCCTGCAGGGGCTGCCCTGGTGGGCGGTGCTGCTGCTGGTCGCCGCGATCGCCTGGCCGATCGGCACCTGGCGCACCGCGCTGACCGCCGTCCTCGCGCTCGCCGCGACCGGTGTGCTCGGCGTGTGGGAGCCGTCCCTGGACACCCTGTCCCAGGTGCTGGCCGCCGTCGCCGTCACCCTCGTCCTGGGCTTCGCGATCGGCGTCGCCGCCGCCCGCAGCGACCGCTTCGAGCGGCTGCTGCGTCCCGTCCTGGACGTGTTCCAGACGATGCCGCAGTTCGTGTACCTGATCCCGGTCGTCGCGCTGTTCGGCGTCGGCCGCGCACCCGCCGTCGCGGCGGCCGTCGTCTACGCGCTGCCCGCCGTCGTCCGGATCACCGCGCAGGGCCTGCGGCAGGTCGACCAGGCGGCGATGGAGTCGGCCCGCTCCCTCGGCGCGACCGGCACGCAACAGCTCCGTCAGGTCCAACTTCCGCTGGCCCGGCCCGCGTTGCTGCTCGCCGTGAACCAGGGCGTGGTCCTCGTCCTCGCCGTCGTCGTCATCGGCGGTCTGGTCGGTGGCGGCGCGCTCGGCTACGACGCCGTCTTCGGGCTCGCCCAGGGCGACCTCGCGACCGGTCTGGTGGCCGGCGCCGCGATCGTCTGCCTCGGCCTGATGCTCGACCGGGTGACGCAGCCGACGGAACGCCGTGCGAAGAAGGGAGCGTGACATGCGGATTCGTATGCGCATGCGTACGCGTATGACTACGCGTATGACGACGACGGCCGCCGTGGCCGGCGCCTCGGCGCTGCTGCTGTCCGGCTGCGGCGCCGCCGACATGACCAAGCAGGCCTCCCCCTTCGCCAACGCGCAGGGCGCGAAGACCGTGACCCTGTCGGTCCAGTCCTGGGTGGGCGCGCAGTCCAACGTAGCCGTCGCCCAGTACCTCCTCGAACACAAGCTCGGCTACCGCGTCGACACCGTCCAGGTCGACGAGATCCCCGCCTGGGACGCGCTCAGCCAGGGCCGGGTCGACGCGATCCTGGAGGACTGGGGCCACCCCGACCAGGAGAAGCGGTACGTCGACGACAAGAAGACGATCGCCCGCGGCGGCGACCTCGGCGTCACCGGGCACATCGGCTGGTTCGTGCCGACGTACCTCGTCAAACAGCACCCCGACATCACGAACTGGAAGAACCTCGACAAGTACGCGTCCCTGTTCCGCACCGCTGAGAGCGGCGGCAAGGGCCAGCTGATGGACGGCTCCCCGTCCTACGTCACCAACGACAAGGCCCTGGTCGACAACCTGAAGCTCGACTACCAGGTCGTGTTCGCCGGTTCGGAGGCGGCGCAGATCACCCAGATCCGCCAGTTCGCCAAGGCGAAGAAGCCCTTCCTGACCTACTGGTACGCCCCGCAGTGGCTGTTCAAGAAGGTCCCGATGACGGAGGTGAAGCTCCCCGCGTACAAGGAGGGCTGCGACGCCGACCCGGCGAAGGTGGCCTGCGGCTACCCGCACACCCCGCTGGAGAAGTACCTCAACGCGGACTTCGCGAAGGACGGCGGCAAGGCGGCCGCGTTCCTGAAGAAGTTCAAGTGGACGACGGAGGACCAGAACGAGGTCTCCCTGATGATCGCCGACCAGAAACTGACCCCGGAGGAGGCGGCGAAGAAGTGGGTGAACAGCCACGAGCCCACGTGGCAGGCGTGGCTGTCCTGACCCTGCTCAGCTGGGCAATGGTCAAGATCTATGGATGGGAGCAGTCGTTGCCTTCGCCGCCGCCGGAGAAGGACGACTTCTGCCAGCCGCTGGGCGTGTTCATCGGGTGCCTCACACTCCCTTCGTCGACCTGTGGACGAATGGCTGTTTCGCCACACTCCTGAGGAACGCGTGCGTCTCGGCGGCAAGGGTGCGCATGTCCTCGCCTGCCGCGTGCACCGTGGTGGTTTCGAAGTGCCAGTCCTCGGACGGCGCCCGGTCGTGGATGCCCCAGGTCAGATGGAGGCTCCGAGAACAGCAAGCCTCCCGCCCGGACGACCAGGCACCTGTCGTTCTCGAGGCTCACAGCTGGGTCTGGCCCACTTTCAGGGAGTCAGTGCGTATGCCTGCGATGAGGTGGGCGACGGTGGTGGGGGTGGTGGTGAGGATCGTGGCGGGGGTGTCGCTTTCGCGGAGGTGGAGATGGAGGTGAGGGGTGGCAGGGGGCGAGGCGAGTTCGAGGCAGTTGTTGCCGTCGCCGCCGCCGGAGAAGGACGACTTCTGCCAGTTGTCGGGAGCGGCCATGGAGCGCCTCACAGTTCCTTCGCGAGTCGGTGGATGAGGTCACGCGAGCGTTCGGGATCGAGTGACGCGGCCTCCACTTTACGGAAGAGCGTTCGAAACGCTGCGAGTTGGGCTTCGGAGTCGACGAACCCTGTGCCGTGAGGTGCGTCGCGTACGACTGTGTCCAGTTTGGGCACGGCGCCGCCCGCGTACATCATCGTGCTCCACGCCCCTGCGAAGCCGTCGAGGTCGAAGGGGACGACCCGTACGGTGACGTGGTCTGCGTCGGAGATTTCCAGGACGCGGGTGAGCTGGGCGCGTGCGGCTGCCCGGTCGCCGACCCTGATGCGCAGTGCGGCCTCGTGGATCACCGCCTCGTAGGGGATGGCCGCAGGGCCCTCGATGACAGCTCGCCGTCGCATCCGGTGCTCGACCCGCAGTTCGGTGTCCGTGTTCGGGAGTTCAGGCACTCGGTACGAGAAGACGGCGTGTGCGTAGGCCTCCGTCTGGAGCAGGCCGGGGATGTTCAGGGACTCCACGTCGCGGCGGTGCGTCGCATGGTGCTCCAGCTCGGCGATGTCGAGGAACGACGCCGGCAGCCGACCTCGGTACTGCTCCCACCAGCCCCGCGTACGGTCGGTCGCCATCGCGACCAAGGCGTCCACCAACTCCTGGTCGGCGCACGAGTAATGGGCGGCCAGACTGCGCAGCCGCTTCTCACTCACACCTGTGTGGCCGTATTCGATCTGGTTGATCTGGGTGGAACTGACCCCGAGCAGGGCTGCTGCTTCGCGCCCGGTGAGGCCGGCGGCTTCGCGAAGCCGCCGTAGCTCGACCGCCAGCCGCACCTGACGTGCCGTTGGTTCCTGCCTCAACCCCATCGTCTGCTCCTCCCAACGCCCGCCAGGACGGGACTCGTTCGGGGGCAAGATTACGCGATCGGCTTGCTAGACCTGGAAATCTAGGTCTACCGTCAGTGACGCACCGCACACGCTGCGGAAGCGCACCGCTCCGTCCTGCCGGGACGGCTGAGGCATGCCACCGCGCGCTGAATCCCACCACCCCCCACTTGGAGCTGCCCCATGCCCGAAACCGCCCCCGACCGCTGGGAGTACTCCCTCTACATCCCCACCGACCCCCGCGCCGTCACCGTCTGTCGTCGCACCCTCCGTCTCATCTTCACCCTCCACGGACTCGTCCACCTTGCCGACACTGCGGAGCTGCTCGCCTCGGAGTTGATGTCCAACGTCGTCCTGCACACCAAGGGGCCGGGATGTCTGCGTATCCGTTTCCTGGACAGTGTCCTGGAGATCGGGGCGTGGGACGCCGACCCCGAACCCCCCGAGCCGCCAAGCAGGTTGGAGGAACTCGGCGACGACGCCGAGAGCGGGCGGGGCATGGCTCTCGTCCGGGACTGTTCCGACCTCTGGCACTGGCAGCCGCTGTCCCGCATGGGGCATCGGGGCAAGTTGGTGTGGTGCGAGTTGAAGGCGGCGTAGCTCGACCGCGCCGCGAACCTCGCACAAGCTCGTCGATTGGCGGGTTCGGGCCGTCGCCGGCTCGCTCGCCCCGGGCCCCTGGCCGCGAGATGGCCCATACCCACCAATTGCCCGCCACGCACCGGCCCGCTTCGCCGCGCCGGCATCGGGACAAGCTGGTGTGGTGTTGGTGTGGCGCGAGTTGCAGGCGGCGTAAGTCGTCTTCGGCGGGCCGCCCTTGGGCGAGGTTCGTCTCGACGACGACGTGATCGCGTGGACGGCTGGAAAGGGACCCGTGGGGTGAGGGTCGGGCTGCGAACCTGGCGACTCCTTGCGCACACCGTGTTCCAAACCGGCGACGACGAAGCGCGGTCGGGGCTGGTGTATCGGGGGGCGATTGAGTACAACCCGTCCACGGGCCGGTAGGGATGGACGCCGTCCCGATTGCGCCGGCCTTCAGCGGGATCAAGCGGACGTGGGGTGCTTCGAGAGCGCGGAGCGGGCGGTGCGGGCACGGCGCGCTGCGAAGCAGAAGGGCTCCAAGACCGCCGAGGTCACCGCGGTCGACAGCTCCCCTTCTGGGGCCCGGAGTTGGGTGACGGGATCGACGCGACCGACCTCGAATCGGGCGAGCGGCTGCGCGTCGGCGCCGACACGCTGGTCCGGATCGCGGCCGTCAAGCTCGACCTCCCGCCGTAAACATCGTGTGTAGGGGTGTAAAGGCCATGTAATTACGCTCTACCGCCCCCCTTCTTCTGATTTTCGCGGAGCGTTACTACCGGCGCGGGTCGCGGGTTTGTTGCACGGGTCCTGGCATATGCCGTATGCGTTCTCGTATGGCGTGATCTTTACTCTTCCGACATGAGTCGTTAACAGCCGAATCTCCATCGATGTGTGGATCCCATGTATAACTTCCTACTGTCTGACTTATAGCGACAGGCGCCAAGTGGGGGGTGTCGTCACTTGGCGCAGCACTGAACAGGGGGTTTGGGGGGTTTGCCGACGGCGTCTTCTTGCGCCGTCGCGCTGCCGGCCGCATGCCACAGGGGAGTGGTGTCAGCGCCGGCCGCACTTTCGGTGACTCCACGGTGAGCTGTGCTCAGGCGCAGCTACGGGGGTCGACCCATCGTAATTCCGCGCGGTTTGGCGTCCACTTTCCCAGCCGTCGGAATACTGCATTCCGCTTCCGTATTCGGCGTGCCCGCCCGCACCCGAATCCGAACAGGAGACTGATTCAAATGGCCAGAATCTTCATCGTCGGTTCCGGTGTCGTCGGAACAGCCACTGGCAAGGGGTTCGTCAACGCCGGACACCAGGTGACCTTCATCGACGTGGCGCAGCAGCGCCTGGATCACCTGCGTTCCGAGGGGCTGGACGCGCGTGCCGAACTCGACCTCAGCGCCGAGCCGGACGCGTTCATCTTCCTCACGCTTCCCACGCCCAACGTCGGCCACCAGTACGACCTGTCCGCGTTCGAGGCGGGCACCGCCTCCGTGGGTAAGGCGCTGGCCGACGCCTCGGGCAGGCCCGTCGTCGTGGTCCGGTCCACGGTCCCGCCGGGTACGGCCGAGGGCCTCGTGCAGCCGCTGCTGGAGAAGCACTCCGGCAAAAGCATCGGCGAGGGCTTCTCGCTCGCCAGCAACCCGGAGTTCCTCCGTGCGGCCACAGCGGTCGAGGACTTCCGCCACCCGTGGATGACCGTCATCGCCTCGCGCAGCGTACGCACCCGGGAGCGACTGGGCGAGCTGCTGGCGCCCTTCGGCGGCGAGACACGCGTCTTCTCGAACCCCGCCGAGGCGGAGTTCGTCAAGTGCGCCCACAACATCTACAACGCCACGAAGATCAGCTTCTGGAACGAGATGTGGCTGGTGGGTCAGCACCTCGGTATCGACCTCGACCCGATCGCGCAGACCGTCGCCCGCTCGGCGGAGGCCTCCTACAACCCGCACTACGGCATCCGGGGCGGCGCCCCGTACGGCGGTGTCTGCCTGCCGAAGGACACCCAGGGATTCCTCGGCCTCGCCGCGTCGATCGGCGTCGACATGCCGCTGCTGCAGGCGGTCGTCGCCGTGAACGACAAGCTCGCCGAGGTGGCCGAGTTGGAGGCCGAGGCCCTGACCGCCTAGCTAGCTAGTCAGGCGGCCGGCACGGGCAGAAACGATCCTGCCCGGGGCGAACCCGAGTCGAAGCCGGGGCGAAACCGGGTCGAACGCGGGGCGAACCGGGTCGAACGCGGGGCGAACCCGGGTGGTTCCGGGGTGGTTGGTTCCCGGGTGGATCCCCGGATGATTTCCCGAACCTTCCCCGGGCCGAAACGATTCTCCCCGCCTGATCCCGGGCGGTTCCCCGGCCCGGAACGATCCTGCCCGGGTCGGCCCTGGGCGTTCCCCGGGCCCTTCCCGGGCCTCTCCCGGGCCGGATTCCGGCCGCCGGGTATTTCACTCCGCTGCCGCGCCGCGCCGAACGGCCGGCGTGGCGGCGGAGGCTGTCACACACCTGTGGACTCAACGAGAACAGGCTCATGAGCGGACTATTCGACACCACCTTGCTGGACTTCCGGTACTACCTCGTCTACCTGCCGCTGGGCATACTCGGGCTGGTCCGCTGGGGCTGCTGGCTCGCGCGGCGCGCGCCTGCGGCCCTCTACCGGTCCGTGACGAACGACCACTCCCTTCCGCTCAGCATCGTCGTGCCGGTGTACCAGGAAGACCCGGAGATCTTCGCCCACGCGATCGAGTCGTGGCTGGCGAACGGGGTGGACGAGGTCGTCCTGGTCATCGACGTCACCGACCAGGCCTGTCAGGAGATCGCGGCGCGCTACCCGGTGACCGTCGTCATCACCGACGTGCCCGGCAAGCGCGACGCCCTGCGCAAGGGGTGGGAGGAGTGCTCCACCGACCTGGTGGCGCTGGTCGACTCCGACACCATCTGGGCGGACGACGTCGCCCAGGAGGTCTGCAAGCCCTTCGCCGACCCCAGGATCGGCGGGGTGGGGACCCGGCAGAACGTGTACAACCCCAAGGGCTTCCTGCAGCGGGTCAACGACATGTTCCTGGACTACCGGTACTTCGACGAGAACGCCGCGCAGACCGTCATGGGCCGCGCTGTCTCGTGCCTGTCCGGGCGCACCGCCGTGTACCGCCGCGAGCTGCTGCTGGAGATATCCGACGACTTCATGGCGGAGACGTTCTGGGGCGTCCCCTGTATGTCGGGCGACGACAAGCGGCTGACCACTCTGATACTGGAGCGCGGTCACCTCACCTACATGCAGCGCTCCGCCCGTGTCTGGTCGACCTTCCCCGGCACGCTGCGGATCTTCCTCAAGCAGCGGCTGCGCTGGGCCCGCAACACCTGGCGCTCCGATGTGAGGGCGCTGTCGAGCCGCTGGGTCTGGCGGCACCCCTTCCTCGCCTTCACCATGATCGACAAGGGGGTCAGCAGTTTCACCCTGCTGTTCTCGCCGTTCTTCATGACCTGGGCGATCATCCGGCAGGACTGGTTCTTCGTCGCCTGCCTGGCCGGCTGGTGGTGGGTGAGCCGGTCGATGAAGATCCTTCCGCACCTGGTGCGCAAGCCCTCGTCGTTCTTCCTGGTGCCCGGCTTCGTCCTGGTCTCGTTCATGATGGCGATCGTCAAGCTCTGCGCGCTCGCCACCATCCGCAAGCAGCGCTGGCTGACGAGGCAGGTGTCGGTGGAGAACGGCGTCGTCGTCAGGACCGCGCAGCCCGCCGAAGCGGAGGTCGCGGCATGAGGCATCTCACCCGCGTCGTACGCGCCGCCCTCGCCGCGACCGCCCTGCTGGCCGCCGTCGCGCCCGCCGCTCACGCCGCCGGTGCCACCGGGGGCGACCCGGACGTCGCCGCCTGGCAGCGCAGCGGACGCCCGGACCGGCTGATGGTGGTCAGGCCCGGCACTGTCGCACTGGTCAGTCACGGCTCCGTGGTGCGACGGCTGTACCCGGCGTACGGACCGCTCCCGCTCAGCTGGCTGGCCGCCAAC
The DNA here is from genome assembly GCF_055581185.1 of Streptomyces sp. NPDC031474. Classification (NCBI taxonomy): domain Bacteria; kingdom Bacillati; phylum Actinomycetota; class Actinomycetes; order Kitasatosporales; family Streptomycetaceae; genus Streptomyces; species Streptomyces sp. NPDC031474. The sequence goes on along the minus strand of NZ_JBVIJX010000022.1, from coordinate 87,282 downwards.
GCCGGCCGCGGGTGGGTCGGTTACCTGCCGGCGAAGACGGGCGCGTCGAGGACCGTGCGGATCGACTCGGCCGTGCTGCTCACCCCCGGCACCACCCTGCGGATGGGCAGCCGCACCCCCAACGTGCTGATGACCGCCGGGAAGACCGCCGCTTCCGGCACCTGGATCAGAGGGAGCCGGGCCACCCTCGACATCCACGATGTCACCCTCGCGTCCGCGGCCGCGGACGGGACCGACCCGGCCCCCGTGGAAATGGCCGGACGTCCGTACCTCGCCATGGGTGCGGGGGGCAACATGTCGATCAAGGGCGCGAAGGTGATCGGCTTCGGCCGGGGAGCAGGCGCCCCGGCCCAGGAGGCCGGAGTCTCCTGGGGCCGGGCCGCCACCGGCTCGGCCACCGGCTCGACGTTCCAGGGGGGCCGCACCGGCCTGCGACTGAGCGGATCGACCGGGGTGGCTCTCGACAAGGTCACCGTCAAGGATTCCGTCCAGGACGGCGTCGTGCTGAAGGGCGACCGGGGCACGACCGTACGGGGGCTGACCGTCGAGGGCAGCGGCGGCAACGGTGTGACCGTCGGCGGCACCGACCTGCGCAGTCTGTCCGGCGTCACCACCAGCGACAACCACGGTGCCGGAATCAAGGCCACCCCCCAGCGTGGCCTGACCCTCACGGCAACGGCCTCGCACCGCGATGCCGGCGGCGGTGTGCGGCTGGTCTCCTGCGTCTCCTGCACCCTCGACAGGGCCGTGGTGGACGGTGCGCCCTCCGCGATCGGCGTCTCCGGCCCGGGCGCTCGGGTGACCGTGCACGATGCCCGGCTCACCGGCGGCGGGGACGGCTCCGGGGTGGCGTTCGCCGCGGACATCGCCGGTGGCGCCGTCACCGGCGGCACGATCAGCGGCTTCGACCGGGGCATCGCGATCGGCGGTCCCGGCGTCCGGGTGGACGGGACCACCGTCGCCGTCGCCGGCACCGGCGTCAAGGTCTACGGGCGGGCCCGCAACGTCGCGTTGAGCTCCGTGGTGGTCCGCGGCGGCCGGGTGGGAGTCACCGCCTCGGCCAGCACCAAGGACGTCGTCCTGACCGACGTTCGGATCAGCGGCACCTCGCGCAAGGGCCTGGCCTCCGCGTCCGAGGGCCTGGTGGTCACCGGCGGATCGGTCTCAGGTGCCGTCACGGCGGTCGACCTCGCTGCCTCCGCCCGGCTGGAGAAGCTGACCGTCAGTAGTGCCGAACGGGGACTGCATCTGGCCGCCGACGTGCACGCACGCGGTCAGGGCCTGGACATCCTCGCCGAGCGCAAGGGCATCCAGGCGGACGCGGGTGCGTGGATCAGCATCGAGGACTCGCGGGTGAGAGCTCCCAGAGCCCTCTCCGGGAAGGGCACGATCAAGCGGCTCGGGCACACGGAGGTGACCCTGCCGCCGTTCCCGTGGCTCGGGTTCGCGGCGCTGGTCGCGCTCACCCTCACGGTCATGTTCCAGACCATCCACCAGGTCCGCCACCGCGGGACACCGCGACCCCGGGTGGCGGCCCACGTGACGAACACCGCATGACCTGAGGGACGGGCCGACCCGGGGGCCGAGAGGCATCGGTCCGCGGGTGACGCCATCGGCTCCGCACCGCCGAAGGGTCTCCGGCGTGGCAGCCGACCTACCCCCCGGAGGGGGGCCGACGTACGCCCCCCGGAAGCCCGTCGGACGCCTCCCGGGGCCCGACGTAGGCCCCCGGCCGGGCGACGGTCCACCGCCGGCGGACAACCGCACCACCCAATCGGATACGGCGCACATCACAGGACGGCCGGAGAACTCTCCGGAACGAGCGCCGCCCGTCCTCACCGCAAACAGCGCCCCCGCACTTCAGTGCCGAACAGCGGGGGACGTGTCAGGAGCCTCGCATGAACGACCAGCCACTCAGACCAGGCCCGGCCGCCCCGGCCGTCCCGGTCACCCCGACCGCCCCGGCGGTCCCGGCCGTCCCGGTAGCCCCGACCGCCCTGGCGGGCTCGACCGCCCTAGCCGCCCTGGCCGCCCCAGCCGGACGGGCTCGGGTCGGCCTTCCGCCGGTCCTCTTCACCCGGTCGGCCAGGAGGGATGCCCGCGAGGGCCGTTCCCCCCGGCGCCTTGCCGTTTCCCTCAGCGTCCTCGGACTGCTGACCGGCCCCGTCGTGCTGTTCGGAGCGCCGGCGGCCCAGGCCGCCTCGTGCTCCGGCCAGGTCCGGTACGCCAGCAGCACCAACACCATCTACCTGACCTCGGGCACCGCAAGCCTGTCGGACATAGACGCCCTCTGCCCGTCCGCGCCGCTGGTGGAGACGGACCCCGGCACCAACACCTGGGAACTGAGTGCGGACCTGGTCGTCCAGAACGGCGCCACTCTCAACCTGCACGGCACATCGGTCGGCGGCGACGTCAACACCCTGCGGCTGCGCAGCCTGTCCGACAACGCCGCCACCCATGTCAGCTCCATCACCGCGCAGTACGGCGACATCGACATCGACTCCACGCACATCACGTCCTGGGACGATGCCACCGGCGCCCCGGACACCGACCCCTACCTGCCCGCGAACGCCGCCTCCGGCTCACGGGCGCGCGCCTTCATCCGGGCGCTGTCGTACCTGGACACCGACGGCACACCGCGCGAGTCGCGGATGGACATCAAGAACAGCGACATCGGCTACCTCGGCTCGCACGCCGCCGAGAGCTACGGCGTGTCCTACAAGGGCCGCGGCTGCGACTCCACCCACCTCGACGTGTGCGCGGCGCTGAACGTCTACGGGTCCGAGACGAACACCCGGTTCCACGACAACTTCATGGGCACGTACACGTTCGACGCGTACGGCATGGCCTTCACCGGCAACGAGTACGACCACAACGTCATGTACGGGCTCGACCCGCACGACGACTCCGACTACCTGACGATCACGCACAACCACTCGCACGACAACGGTGACCACGGGATCATCTGCTCGCAGCGCTGTGACCACCTGGAGATCGCGTACAACGAGGTCGACCACAACGGCATTCCGCCGTACGTCCCGACCGGTGACGACGACCCGTCGGACAACCAGGTCCACGGCATCATGATCCACCGCGGGGTCACCGACAGCGTCATCGAGAACAACTACGTCCACGACCAGCCCAACGGCTCCGGCATCGCGGTCTTCGACAGCAGCGGCGACACCATCCGCAACAACACCGTCACCGGCGCGGAGTACGGGCTGCGCTACAGCGTCGGCTCGAGGAACATCACCACGACCGGCAACACGGTGACGAACAGCAGCCAGTACGCGGTCTTCACCTACCAGGGCTCGGACATCCCGGCCTACACCAACAGCACCGGTCGGCCGAGCAACCTCGTCTTCACCGGCAACACCTTCGACACGACCTCCAGCAACGTGGTGAAGCTGAACCAGACCGACGGGACGGTCTTCACCGGCAACACGTTCAGCGGTGTGTTCTCCTCCGGTGTGCTCACCCAGTGGAGCACGGGGACCGTGTTCTCCGGCAACACCGTCCCCACGTCGCTGACGTACTCGGTGAAGGGCGACTCGACCACACCGGGCAGCATCACGTTCAAGGACGTCAAGCAGTCCACGAAGGCGTCGGTGGACTCGGTCAGCTCGGCGACGTTCACCGGCTCCGCCGGCACCGTCTACAAGGCGAGCGGCTACCCGGCCGTCACCACCGCCCTCGGCTCCTCGGGGGTCGGCAGCACGGCGACGCTGACCGCGGCGACCGTCGGCACCTCCCAGGTGACCGTCACCCCGCAGTCGGTCGCGGTGGTCCCCGCGAGCGGCACCGCCAAGGGCCGCGTGCCCACCGGGGCCGGAGCCTACGAGGTCCTGGTCGCGCCCGGTACCGCCGGAACCGACCTCGCCTTCACCGCCACCGGGCTGACCCCGGGCGCGAGCTACGCGCTGACCGCGGGCGGCACCACGCTCGCCACCGGCACGGCCTCCGCCGCCGGCACCCTCACCCTGCACACGGCGCCGAGCACGACGCAGGAGGTGGACTACCAGGTCGTCAGCGCGGGTTAGCGGACGGCGTACGAGGACCTGACCCACAGCTCGACAGAGATCGACAGAGATCCAACAGAGACCAACAGACACCAATAGAGATCAACGGATACCGGCAGAGATCACAGAAACCGACAGTCCGGTAGACCGGGCGACGGGAGTAACGGCAGTGCGCAGACGGCAGTTCATCACGGCCCTGGGGGTCACCACGCTCGGTGCGGGGCTCGCCGCCTGCTCCTCCGGCCCGGGGAGCGGCACGTCCGACTCCCCGGGACCCTCCGTCGGCTCGGCCACCCCGCCGAGCGTGGACCCGGCAGCCCTGGCCCGGTTCTTCGGCCCCCGTCTCACGGCACGTTCAGGCGGTTCGTTCGGCCTCTCCCGCGTCCAGCTGCTGCCGGACAGCAACCCCGCGTTGGGCCGGCTGCTGCGGGTGCACTACCCGGCCCGCTCCGCCAGCCCGAGCGTGGCGCGAGAGTACGACCGGCCCCAGGGAGGAGCGCAGCTCTACCTCGCCCTGGTGACCGGCCCCGTCGACTTCCTGCACCTTCGTTACTACGTGCGGTTCCCGGAGGACTTCGACTTCGTCAAGGGTGGCAAGCTGCCCGGGCTGTACGGCGGGACGGTGACGAGCGGCCGCCGTATTCCCGACGGCGACAACGGACTGTCCACCCGCTACATGTGGCGCGCGCACGGCGCCGCCGAGGTCTACGCCTATCTGCCGACGTCGGTCGCCCACGGCACCTCGCTCGGCCGTGGCTCCTGGGCCTGGCCGGTCGGCCGCTGGGTGTGCGTCGAACAGGCCGTACGCCTCAACCGACCGGGCCGCCTGGACGGAAACGTGACCGTCCACGTCGACGGGCGGCAGGTGCTGAGCCAGGGCGGACTGGAATTCCGTACCAGCGAACGGCTCGGCATCGACGGAGTGCTCTTCTCGACCTTCTTCGGCGGCAGCGACCCGAGCTGGGCGACGGTGCGTGCGCAGTACGCCGACTTCGCGGCGTTCGCCGTGTCCGACCGACCGATCGACCCGCTCCCGAACGTCTGAACCTTTCGTCCGCACCGTTCGCCCGCACCTAGCGCCCGCACTGCTCGTCCATCGTCCACACCTTTCGCCCGAACGTTTCGTTCCAGGAGGGACCCCGCGATGACCATCACGAATGACACGGCTCTCGCCATCACCGGCTGGGGCGGATCGCACGTCCGACAGGCCGTCATCCTCGCCGGAGGGCAGGCCAGCAGGCTGCGTCCGTACACCGATCACGTCCCCAAGGCCCTGGTGGAGGTGGCTGGACGGCCCATCTTCGAGCACCAGGCGCACTGGCTGGCGGCCGAGGGCATCGAGGAGGTGGTCATCTCCTGCGGCTACCGGGCCGACGTGCTGCGCGAGTACGTGGCCGCGAACCGGCTTCCGCTGCACGTACGGGTCGTCGTCGAAGACGAGCCGCTCGGCCGCGGCGGTGGTCTGAAGTACGCCGCCGCCCACCTCCCGTTCCCCGGAGAGCGGTGGGCGGGCCTCAACGGCGACATCCTCACCCGTTTCTCCCTGCGCGACCTGGCGCGGGCGCATGTCGAGCGGGACGCGCTCGCCACGCTGGCGGTGACGCCGTTGAAGTCGCCGTACGGGATCGTGGAGATGACCCACTCCGACCGGGTGACGAGCTTCACCGAGGCGCCGGTGCTGCCGCACTGGATCAACGCGGGGGTCTACCTGTTCGAACCGGAGGTCACCGCGCTCCTGCCGGACCTGGGCGACCACGAGGACACCACCTTCCCCGAGCTGGCGCGGGAGGGCCGACTGTCGGCGTACCGGATCAACGGGTACTGGCGCGGCGTGGACAACGCCAAGGACCTGAAGACGGCGACGAAGGAGATCACGGCGTTCGGCTGGGTCCAGGCGGTCGTCGCCCAGGGCGTGTTTCGAAAGTAGCGATGCCTCGCCCCGGAGCCGGGTCCGTCGGCCCGGACCGCCCCGACAACGAAAGGGTTTCCGTGCCCGACTACTCACGTCTCGTCAAGGCCTACGACATCCGTGGCGAGGTCCCCGTACAACTGAACGCCGACCTCGCCCGCAGGATCGGCGCCCTCTTCGTCCGGCTCACCGAGGCGCCGCGGATCGTGGTCGCCCGCGACATGCGCGACAGCAGCCCGGAGCTGGCCGCGGCGTTCGCCGCGGGGGCGAATGCCGCGGGGGCGGACATCGTCGATGCCGGGCTCGGCTCCACCGACTACCTGTACTACGCATCCGGCAGCCTCGACCTGCCCGGTGCGATGATCACCGCCAGCCACAACCCGGCCAGGGACAACGGCATCAAGTTGTGCCGCGCGGGAGCGGCGCCCATCGGTGAGAGTTCCGGGCTGGGGCAGATACGGTCCTGGCTGGAGGCAGACGACATTCCGGGACCGGCGGCCCGCCCCGGCACCACCACCCCCCAGAATCTGCTCGGCGACTACGCCGCCCACCTCAACGCTCTCGTCCCCCTCAAGGGCAACCGCCGCCTGACAGCGGTCGTGGACGCCGGCAACGGCATGGCCGGCCACACCGTCCCGGCCGTCTTCGACGGCCTGCCCGTCGACGTCGACCCCCTGTACTTCGAACTCGACGGCAGCTTCCCCCACCACGAGGCCAATCCCCTGGACCCGAAGAACCTCGTCGACCTTCAGGCCCGGGTCCGTGCCGTCGGCGCCGACATCGGCCTCGCCTTCGACGGAGACGCCGACCGGTGCTTCTTCGTCGACGAGCGCGGCGAGGCGGTGTCCCCCTCGGCCGTCGTCGGCCTGGTCGCCGCGCGTGAGCTGGCCCGTCACCCCGGCTCGGCCGTTGTGCACAACGTGATCACCTCCGCGGGCGCCGTGGAGATCATCCGTGAGCATGGCGGCACGCCGGTCCGCTCCCGGGTCGGCCACTCGTTCATGAAGGCCGCGATGGCCGAGCACGACGCGGTCTTCGGCGGCGAGCACTCCGGCCACTACTACTTCCGGGACTTCTGGCGTGCCGACACCGGGATGCTCACCGCCCTTCACGTGCTGGCCGCCCTCGGTGAGCAGGACCGCCCGCTGTCCGAGCTGACCGCCGACTACTCCCGCTACGCGGCCTCCGGTGAGATCAACTCCGTGGTCGCCGACGTGACAGGAACCCTTGACCGGGTCGAAGCCGTCTACAGCGGGGAAGGAGCCACCACCGGCAGGCTGGACGGGCTGACCGTGGACCTGGGCGACGGCCGCTGGTTCAATCTCCGGCCGTCGAACACCGAGCCCCTGCTCCGGCTGAACGTCGAGGCGCCCCTCCAGGAAGCCGTCGACGCCCTGCGCGACCGGGTGCTCGTCCTGGTTCGGGGCTGAGGGCGCCCGGCGCGCCGGACGAAGGATCGAGGCTCCCACCGCTCGGGGCAGCGGGGCACGTCGGTGTGGTGGGAGCCGAAGGCGGCGTAAGTCGTTCTTCTTCTTGAAAGTGGTTGGCTTCTTCCTTTTCCCGGATAGAGTCTTCCCCATGACGAACAACAATTCCGTGTCCCGCGTGGCCCTCAAGAAGATAACCCCCGATGTTTCCGCCGCGATGGGATCCCTGCACGGCGCGGCCGTTTCCGCGGCGCAGGACGCCAAGGTCGAGCCCGAGCTTCTGGAGCTGATCCGGATCCGCGCCTCGCAGCTCAACGGCTGCGCGTTCTGCCTCGACATGCACACCAAGGACGCCCGCGCGGCGGACGAGACCGAGCAGCGCATCTACGCGCTGAACGCCTGGCGGGAGACCCCCTTCTTCACCGAACGGGAGCGGGCCGCACTGGCGTTGACCGAGGCCGTGACCTTCGTCGCCGACGGGCATGTGCCGGACGACGTGTACGCCGAGGCCGCGGCGGTCTTCGACGAGGCACAGGTCGCGGCGCTGATCTGGGCGGCCACGGTCATCAACGCGTACAACCGGATCGCGATCGCGACGCGTATGGTTCCGGGTGCTTATCAGCCCGCCAAGAAATAATATCGGGGAACGTCGAATATGGGCATCGGTGGTATTACCGATGCCCATCGTCTGTTTTTGGTTACATATTCGGAAGCGGCTCCGGGAGCTTTTCCAGCCAGTTCCTCCATTCCGCCGCCCGTGTCGCCGGACCGGCCGTCATCGCCTCTCCGTTCCCGATCCCGGCCCTGGCCCCGTTCCCGATCCAGCTCGTCACCGGGCGGATGCCGTGCAGCGCGTTGACGAGCCACACCTCCCGGCCGGCCAGCTCGGCCACCGTCCGCTTGCGGTGGGCGACGCGGATCCCGGACCGTACCGCCCGCTCCTGGATCAGCCCGCTGGTGATCCCTGGGAGCAGGGGCGACCCGGCCGGCGGCAGGCACAGGGTGTCGTCCTCCCACCACAGGACGCTCGCGGTCGCCGACTCCAGCACCGTCCCCGACGAGTCGACCAGGATCCCTTCCTGGGCCCCCTCTTCGACCGCCCGCCCGCGCACCCGGGCCAGGGCGTCCAGGTCGGGGCCCTTGCGGCGGGGCAGGGTCCGTGGATCGGGCTGACCGGCCGCCCACAGGCGCACCTCGCTGCCGAGCGGCGGCGCGTGCCGCAGCCGTAGCCGCAGTTCCAGGGAGCCGGCGGCGAGTTCCACCCGGGGGAACCACTCACCCGTGCGCGGCAGCACGGCGGTCATGTCGTGCCAGAACTCGACCAGCCGGCGCGGCGCGGGGCCGTCGGACTCGGCGCAGGCCCGCAGGAACCGCTCCCGGTGCCGGCCGTACCCGCGCACCCGGCCCTCGCGCACCAGCCACGAGTCCGCGGCCAGCAGCGGACCGTTCGCCACGGTCCTCGCGGATTCCGGTTCCACCGTCAGGCCCCGGCTGGGCGTCCAGGTCAACAGGCCTTCCGCGGCCCCGGCCGTCAGTTGTGCAGTCACCCCTGCCTCCTCAGTACTTCCCGCCCGCCGCCGCCGGAGCCCCGCCCCGGGGTCCGTACGGCGCGTGCTCCAGCCACGAGCCGCACGACGGCAGCACGGGCGCGAGCGCGGCCGCCGCACGCTGCCTGAGCCGTACGATCCGGCGCTGCGGGCGCAGATGTTCCAGCGCGGTCCCGGCGGCGGCGCTGTTGAACAGCCCGGCCGCGCGCCGTACTTCGGCGAATTCCCGTACGGCCTGGGCCGTCCCGGCGGCGATCGCCTCCGCCGCCGCCGCCGCGTCCGCGATCCCGCTGTTCATGCCGCGCGCCCCGAACGGCGGGAACAGATGCGCGGCCTCCCCGACGAGCAGCACCCGCCCGTGCGGGTCGGTGAAGGAGGCCGCGACCTTGCGCAGGAAGCGGTACGTCGACACCCACAGGATGCGGTCGGCGTACCCGTCGCCCACGACCCCCGGCAGCCACTCCCGTACGGCGTCCTCGGTGCCGTAGGCCTCCTCCTGGTCGTCGTCGCGGCACTGGAGGTCGACCTGGAAGCCGCCGGTGAACGGCACCCGCATCACGCTGCGCCCCCCGACGCCCGGATGCTCGTAGTGGAAGACCCGCTCCAGCGGCTGCTCCGCGCCCGGGACGTCGGCGACGTCCACGACGACGTGGAAGCCCTCGCCGCGCACGCCCTCCATGGCGATGCCCAGTGCGCCCCGGACGGCCGAGCGGGCGCCGTCGGCGGCGACGACGTACTTGGCGTCCCAGGCGCGGCCGTCCTCGCCGGTCAGCGTGACGCCGTTCTCGGACGCCCGTACACCGCGGATGCGCGCGTCCCAGACGAACTCGACCCCCGCCCGCTCGCACGCGGCGCGCAGGAAGCGCTCGGTGTCCAACTGGCGCAGGCTGGTGAAGGGCGGCAGCCCGGACGGGGGCGGGAAGGTGCGGGAGTACACCTCGCGGCCCCGGTAGAGGGTGCGCCGGGTGTGCCAGGTCCGGCCGTACGCCGTGATCTCGGCGGCCAGGCCCGGGGACATCCCGTCGAGCAGCCGCAGCGTCTCCTTGTGCACGAACAGGGCCCGGCTGCCCGGCCGTTCGCGGTCCTCGGGGTCCGCCTCCAGGAGCACGACCGGCAGTCCGCGCGAGCGCAGGCCCAGCGCGGCCGACAGGCCGACCGGGCCCGCGCCCACCACGATCACAGGGTTCATGCGCGCACGCTCTCTCGCGTCCCGGTCAGCATGCGGGTGATCTCCACCCGCTTCACCTTCCAGGTGGCGGTCATCGGCAGTTCCTCGAACCGCCACTGTCGCGGTTCGGCCATCGCGGGCAGATCGGCCGTGGCCTCCCGCCAGCGCTCCGGGTCCAGTGGCTGTTCGCCCCGGACGCACACCACCGGTACCGGCTCGCGGTCCGCGCCCGGCACGATGACGACCTCACGCAGTTCCTCCAGCCGCTCCATCAGCGCGTCCTCGACCTCCAGGTTGCTGTGCACGGCGTCGATCTGGTCGATCTCACGGTCGATCAGATGGAGGGAGCCCCAGCGGCTCATGTAGCCCATGTCGCCCATCTGCCACCAGCCGCCGTTCAGTTGGCGCTCGTACTGCGCCCGCGCGCCCAGGTAGGTGAGGATGCGCCCCCGGGTGCGGGCCTCGATCCGGCCGGGCGTTCCCGGCGCGGCCCGGAAGCCGTCGGCGTCCGCGATCCGGACCCGGGTGAAGCCGGGGATCCCGATCCCGACCCGGCGCCCGTCGGCCCGCTCCGCGCTGCGCCGCGTGAACCACTGGAACGCGACCGGCCCCGTCTCGCTCTGCCCGTACAGCTGGATCAGCCAGGGCGCCCGCCGCTTCGACGCGCCCAGCAGCCGCTTCACGGTGCGCGGGTGGATCGCGTCGAACGTGGAGCCGTACGACTTCACCCGGGACAGCGGGGCCCCGGGCGCGTCGGCCAGCTCCTCCCACAGCACGAAGGTGTTGGGGTGGGTCTCGACGATGCCGGGCCGGTGACGGACCAGCAGCGGGCCCACGGAGGCCGGCTCCGGGTCGGTGATCAGCACGAGCGGGCTGCCGAAGTGCAGCAGGACGCCGAGCAGGTGGTAGAAGCGCGAGTGCACGAAGGACATGTGCAGCGCGGCCGTCTCCCCGCGGGTGGGCCAGCCCATCGCCTTCTGCGGGACGAGCCGGTTCCACATGGTGTTCGCGCAGTGCACGGCCAGCTTGGGCACGCCGGTGGTGCCCGAGCTGTGGGTGATCAGTGCGGCCTCACGCGGGTGCAGCCGTACGGGCGCGGGGACTTCGGCGCCGGCGTGCTTCGCCAGCGGCTCGGCGTCCGGCGCGTCGTTGACGGAGAGCGTCCGCCGGACGAGCCCGGAGAGGTCGATGTCCGCGAGCGGGCCGTCCAGCTTGGCCCGGTCGGTGATCAGCCACGGCTCCCGGAGCCGTCCGAGGAGCTGTCCGACGACCGGCCCGGCCAGCCCGGGGGACAGGAGCACGGGGACCGCGCCGATACGGGAGACCGCGCAGGTCAGCAGCACGATGTCGACGTTGTCCGTCTTGTGGACGACCACCTGCTCCGAAGGCCGCACCCCCGCCGCCCACAGCCGGCCCGACAGGTCCTCGACCACGTCGGCGAGGGCCCGGTAGTCGAGGTCGACCCCGAGGGCCGGGTGGGTGTCCAGCGGCCGGTCCAGGGTGACGAAGACGGCGCCGTGGCGGTCGGCCGCCCGCCGGAACAGCGGGCCCAGGTAGAACCCGCGGTCGGCGAGCAGGGGTTGCTGCGACATGTGGCTGTTCCTCTCTGACGTACGGCAGGGGGCTGGGGCGGTCACCAGGCGCCCTGACGGACGAGGTGGCGGCGGAGCTTTCCGGTGGAGGTCCGGGGCAGGGACGGCACGAAGCTGACGCTGCGCGGGACCTTGAACGCGGCGAGCCGGTCGCGGGCCAGCGCGACGAGGTCGTCGCTCAGACCGTCCGCGGGGGACGAGACCGGCACGACGAAGGCGCGCAGCCGGCTGAAGCCGCGCCCGTCGGTGACGGCCGCGACCGCGACCTCCCGCACCGCCGGATGGGCGCGCAGCACGGCCTCCACCTCCAGCGGGGAGACGGTGATCCCGCCGACCATCTCCATGTCGTCGGTGCGGCCCAGATGCCGGTAGGCGCCGTCCGGTTCACGGCGCGCCCGGTCGTGGGTGGCCAGCCAGCCGCCGACGAGGGTACGTTCCGTCTCCTCGGGCCGGTTCAGATAGCCGGGCGTCACCGTCGGCCCGCGCACCCACAGCTCGCCCTCCTCGCCGTCGGACACGGGCCGCCCGGCACGGTCGCGCACCTCCACCTCGAACCCCGGCACGGGACGCCCGACGGTGCCGGGGTGGTTGTGGCCGAGGCTGTTGGCGCAGAAGGCGTGACCGGCCTCGGTGGAGCCGATCTGCTCCAGCACCGGCGCCCCGAGCAACTCGCCGACGCGCTCGCCGAGTTCGTCCGGCATGCCCTCGCCGGCCGACACCGCGGCGCGCACCGAGGCGAAGCAGGCCGCGTGCCCGCTGCCCCGGTCGGCGACCAGCGCCGCGAACGCCGACGGCACGGAGTAGAGCAGCGTCACCCGGTGCCGGGCGACCAGCTCGTCGACGGCGGCGGGCGTCGGACGGCGGTCCACCAGCACGGCGGACGACCCGGAGAACAGGGGGAAGACGAACGCGTTGCCGAACCCGTAGGCGAAGTACAGCTTCGACACGGACAGGGTGACGTCGTCCTCGGTGATCCCCAGCAGCCGCCGGCCGATCAGGTCGTGGTACGCCTTCGGGTCGCCGTGCGTGTGCACGACCCCCTTCGGGCGGCCCGTGGTGCCGGAGGTGTACTGCACGTACAGGGGGGCGTCCGCGTCGACCGGGTGGGCGGGGGCCGGCGCGGCGGTCGGGGCGAGCGCGAGGAACTGGTCGGCGCCCAGCCGCGCCCGCCCGTCGAACCGGTCCTCCAGCCCCGGGCCGGTCAGACACAGCACGGCGCCGGTGTCCTCGGCCATGAACGCGTGGTCGGCGGCGGGCAGTTCGGGATTGACGAGGACGGCGACGGCGCCCAGCCGGGCGACCCCGAGAAAGGCCGTCACCCAGGCGATCCCGTCCGGCAGCGCGAGCAGCACCCGGTCGCCGGGCCGCACCCCGTGACCGGCGAGCACACCGGCCGCCCGCGCCGCGAGCGCGTGCACCTCCCCGTGGGTCCACCCCTGATGCCCCTGATGGAAGGCGACCCGGCCGCCCCACCCGCGCCGCTCGGCGAGATCGTCGAGGTAGGCGGCGAGATTGCCGGGGGCGCCTGATCCGGAGACGGAGCCGGAGCCTGAGCCCGAGCCGTCCAGAGCTGCTCTGGGCTGGGGAACGGTCATGGCGCGCGCCGTGGCCGTGGGCTGTGGCGTGGCCGTGGGCTGAGCTGCCGCGAGCTGCGGTGCGGCCGTGGGCCGGGGCGTCGTCATCGGGTGGCCTCCTTCACGGTGGCCGTGGTGGGGCCGGGCTCCGGGGACTCCGGGCGCGCACCGCGCTGTGCGGTTCTGGCCCCGGCCCGGCGCAGCGCGCTCACCTGGGCCTCGGCCGCCTCCGCCGCACGCGACGGCACCCGCGTCCGGGCCGCCGTGTGCTCCCGCAGGGCCCGCATCTGGGCGGCCGTCTTCAGCAGCATCTCGTCGTACTCGGCGACCGGGTCGGAGTCGAGGACGATCGCGCCGCCCGCGCCCAGTTGCAGGAGGCCGTCGGCCAGGACGGCGGTGCGGATGACGATGTTGAGGTCGGCGCCGCCGCTGCACCCCAGGTAGCCGAGGGCCCCCGAGTACACGCCGCGCGCCTCGGTCTCCAGCTCGTCGATGATCTCCAGTGTGCGCAGCTTCGGCGCGCCGGTCATCGACCCGCCGGGGAAGCAGGCGCGCACGCAGTCCACCGCGTCGGTGCCCTCCCGCAGCCGCCCCTCGACGGTGGACACGAGCTGGTGCACGGTCGCGTACGTCTCGGTGGCCATGAGCCGGGAGACGCGCACGGTCCCGGTCCGGCAGACCCGCCCCAGGTCGTTGCGGAGCAGGTCGACGATCATCAGGTTCTCGGCGCGGGTCTTGGCGTCCGCCGCGAGCGCGTCCCTGAGCAGGGCGTCCTCCCGCGGGTCCGCGCCGCGCGGCGCGGTGCCCTTGATGGGCTTGGCCTCGGCGACGCCGTCCCGGGTGATCCGCAGGAAGCGCTCGGGCGAGGAGCCGACCACGTCGAGGTCGCCGAACCGCAGATAGGAGGCGTACGGGGCCGGGTTGACGCGGCGCAGCACCCGGTAGAAGGCGTACGCGTCGTCCGGAGCGGGTAAACGGGCGGCGTTGGTCAGACAGATCTCGTAGCTGGTGCCCGCCGCGAGCTCCCGCTTGCAGGCCTCGATGTCCGCGAGATACGTCGCCCGGTCCCGCACCAGCCACGGCTCGACCTCGCCGAGGTCCGGCTCGGCCGCCTCGGCGTGCGCGGGCACCGGCGCCGGCCGGTCGGTCTCCGTGGGCAGCGAGGTGAGCTGGGCGAGGGTGCTCTCCAGCCACTCCGTGGCCTCCCGGGTGGCCTGCGGGGTGTCCTCCGCGACGCAGACCGCGTAGGTGAAGCCCTCCTCGTGGTCCACCGCGATCAGTCGGTCGGCGAAGAGCCAGCAGGCGTCCGGGGTGGCGGAGCGGTGCGCGTTCGGGGAGCCGCAGTCGGCCTTCGTCTCGTAGCCGAAGTAGCCGACGTAGCCGCCGGTGAAGTCGAAGGGCAGCCCGGTGGCGTCGACCCGGCGGTTGGCCAGCTGCCGCTTGAGATAGTCGAAGACGCCGGCCCTGACCTTGCGCGTCGGCCGTCCGGCCCGCTCGATCTCGCACGTCCCGGTCTCGACGTCGTAGCGGACGAACTCGGCGAGCGGACCGCTGTCGTCACCGAAGAACGAGAACCGGGAGAGCCCCGGCTCGACCCGGGAGCTGTCCAGCCAGAACGCCCGCGGTGAGGCGGAGTGCAGCCGCGTGAAGGCGGCCTCCGCGTCGATCGCCTCGGCGATGCGGCGGGTGTGCAGCCGGTGGGCGGGGCCGCCGGACCGGCGCGGACGCGGTATCGGGACGGTCGGCACCGCGGGGGCTCGGCTCGGTATCGCCGCCTCGGTCGGCGGGACCGCGGTGTTCTTCGTCCGCAGCTTGCGGGCCCGCTCGGCGGTGAGGTTGCGGAAGTTCACCAGCATGCGGTGCCCGTACTCGGTGAGCACCGACTCCGGGTGGAACTGCACGCCCCACAGCGGCCGTTCGCGGTGCCGCAGCCCCATCAGGACGCCGTCCTCCGCCCAGGCCGTGGCCTCCAGGGACTCGGGCAGCGGCTCGCGCACGGCCAGCGAGTGGTAGCGGACCGCGGTGAAGTTCTGCGGCAGCCCCTGGAACAGGTCGCGCCCGTCGTGCCGGACGGCCGACAGATACCCGTGCCGGGGCTCCGGGGCGGGCGCCACCAGGGCGCCCGCCCCCTGCCCGATGCCCTGGTGGCCGAGGCAGACGCCGAGCACCGGCACCGTGGACCCGGCGAGCACCCTGGCGCTGATGCCGAAGTCACGGGCCTTCGCCGGGTGCCCCGGACCCGGCGACACCACCACGTTGTCGAATTCCGCAAGATCGGGAATCGCGTCCGCGGGGGCGTCATTGAGGATCACGACCGGTTCCTCGCCGTTGACCTCGGCGATCAGCTGGAACAGGTTGTACGTGTACGAGTCGTAATTGTCGATGAGCAGGGTCTTCACCCGCCCACCTCCCTAGGGTCGTTCTCGGTACTACGCGGTCCGCTTGTGCCGCCCGCGCAGTGCCTGGAGCGGTGGATACAGCCATTTCTTGAAGAAACGCTGAAGGCGGGGCATGAGAATCCAGGTCACGAGGGCCGTCACGCACAGACAGAGCAGCAGCGTGCGAATGAACGGATTGAGGCCGCCGAGATAAGGAAGCGCGATCACGTTGAAGAGGAGCACCGGCGGGAAAACCGCGCTCATATTCACGAACCATAGCTTCCATTTCGATGGCGGGGCCGGCGCCTTCGGGACGGCGGTCTGGGAGTCGAACCACACCTTGGAGCCCCGCACGCTCTTGCGGTCCGTCTGCACGGCGATCCCCGCGGCCCGGGCGTCCCACTGCATGCGAGCAGCCGAGTTCTCCCAGGCCTGGGACGTTCCTTCGCTGGCGAAGCGATAGACGACATGCCACTCCGCCTCTCCGTCGACTAGCACGCCACCCCCGAGGAAGCCGGGCTGCTGCGCACTCGCGCCCAGCATGGCCCACCCCCAGGAGTGAAAGTCGGCCTCTCGGCCCGGCGTCACGCGATAAGCCGAGGTGACGGTGACGGGATTACTGGTCACGGTGTCGAGTACGGAGCGGAGGCTCCCAGTGTTCACACATCCTTCAAACTTTCACTAACGTCTGCGGATGTCCGAAACGTGAGTCTTCATGCGTTTTTTGGCGACCTTGCCAGCTTCTGTCGAGGGCTATGTGGAGCGGTACTGCGGGTAACCTTTACGAATTCCCGGAAGCGCTTGCCGGTAAGTCGGGAGAAGTGCACGATCGAGTCCCCGTCGAGTTCCCGAACCAAAGGAGATTCATGTCCAGGTACGACTGGAATCTGACCCATGAGGGAATCGAAAGGGCTCGTTCCGTGATCGAACCCGCCCGAAAAGAAGTCACCGCGCATCCCATTTACCAGCGGATCAGCACCCGGGACGACATGGCGACGTTCATGGCGCACCACGTGTTCGCCGTCTGGGACTTCATGTCCCTGCTCAAGTCGCTCCAGCGCGACCTCACCTGCGTCGACGTCCCCTGGGTGCCGCGCGGCTCGGAGGTGAGCCGGCGGCTCATCAACGACATCGTCCTCGTCGAGGAGAGCGACGAGCTGAACGGCGGCTTCACCAGCCACTTCGAGCTGTACCGCGCGGGCATGGACGAGGCCGGCGCCGACACCTCCCGCATCGACACATTCCTCGCGCTGGTCGGCGAGGGCCACGATGTGTCGTCGGCGCTGCGGGTCGCCCAAGTCCCGGCCCCCGCCGCCGAGTTCGTGCGCACGACCTTCGAGATCATCGCCGACCGGCCGTTGCACTGCCGGGCCGCCGCCTTCGCCTTCTCCCGGGAGGACCTCATCCCGGACATGTTCGACCAGGTGATCAAGAAGGAGGGCACCGACCGGTTCCCCCTCTTCTGCGACTACCTCGCCCGGCACATCGAGGTCGACGGCGAGGAGCACACCCCCATGGCCATGCAGATGGTCGCCGACCTGTGCGGCGCCGACGACACCCGCTGGCAGGAGGCCGTCGAGACGGCGACCCTCGCACTGGAGGCGCGGACCCGCCTGTGGGACGGCATCACCGAGGCGATGGCCTGACGGGCGCGCCCGGTGAGCCCGGTGAGCCCGGTGAGCCCGGTGCGTCTGGTGCCTCCGGTGCGCCCGGTGGTGTGTCTGGTGCGCCCGGTGCTTCAGGCGTCTCCGGCGTCTCAGGCGACTCCGGCGTCTCCTGTGCCGGCGCCGCCTCCGGGGCCTCTCCGAACCGGGCCAGTGCCAGCGCCCCCGCGACGGCGACCGCGAACCCCAGCACGGCCAGCCAGCCGAGCCCCTCCCGGGTGCGGTCCCCGAGCCACACCACGCCCACGAGCGCCGGACCGATCGTCTCGCCGATCACTATCCCGGCCGTGGCCGTCGTCACCGACCCCCGCTGCAGCGCCGTCGTCAGCAACAGGAACGCGGCCCCACCCCCCACCAGCAGGGCATACGTCGCCGGGTTGGTGAGCAGGTCCGAGGGCGCGAGCGAGTCGATCAGCCGCACCGCCACCTCCACCACCCCGAACCCGCACCCGGCGCCCAGCCCCAGCACCAGCGCCCGCCCCCGCCCGGTGAGCCGCCCGCCCACCAGGCCCAGCAGCAGCACCCCGACCGCCGCACCGAGCATCACCCACGGCAACGCGTCCGGGCCGCTCTCCTCGCCCTCCGTCCCGGAGGCCAGCCCCAGCATGCCCAGCCCCGCGCACACCACCCCCACCGCCAGCCACTCCATGCGGCTCAGCCGCACCCGCAGCAGCCGCGCCGCGACCACCGCCGTCACCGCCAGACTGGAGGCGAGGGCCGCACCGACGGCGTAGATCGGCACCGACCGCAGGGCGGCGATCTGGAACAGGAACCCGAGCCCGTCCAGTGCCAGCCCCGCCAGATACCGCCACTGGCGCACCGCCCGCAGCAACAGCGCCGCGTCGCCACCGCCTCCACCGCCCCGCCCGTCGCTGCCGTCGGCGGCGGCGCGCGCCGCCATCGCCTGCAACACCGTCGCCGTACCGAAGCAGACCGCCGCGCCGAGGGCGCACACCATTCCAAAGAGCACGAAAGGACTGTAGGCGAGCGGCGGGTGAACGGGCCGCCCGCGGGCCCCATCCGACCGATGTCTAGGCTGACGGCCGGAAATCGCCGTAGGGGCGATGCGACAACGGGGACACGGGGAGACGGGAACATGGCGGACACGCGTCGAAAGCTGCGCTCGGGCACGGTCGTACTCGGAGGCATGGGACTGCTCGCGGCGGCCCTCACCGCCTGCTCCTCCGACCCCGACAAGCGCTGCGTCGACCGCGACAGCTACAACCTCGCCAAGGGGTACAAGGTCGTCGCCGACAAGAACTGCAAGTCGACCAAGACCTCGGCGGTCGGCGTCTGGTACTACGGCGGCAAGAAGCAGGGCTCCTGGGTCGACGGCGGCTCCTTCAGCAAGCCGGGCAAGGGATCTGGGGGTTCCTCCAGCAGCAGTGGAGGCGGCAGCGGTGTCAGCCGCGGCGGCTTCGGCGGCGACGGCGACAGCGACGGCGGCAGCCACAAGGGCAGCTCCGGCGGCTGAGCGGCTGAGCGGCTGAGCGACCGAGCGGCTGAACAGGACACCTGCACCCATGCGACGTCACACCATCGAACCCCGCCCCGACTGGCAGCGCACCGTCGAGGAACAGGGTCTCGTCTATCCCCTCACCCGCCACCCCGACGGCCTTCTGCGCCCCTACTGGGACGAGAGCGCGTACTACGCGTTCAGTCTCGACGAGGTCGAGGCGCTGGAGGAGACCGTCGAGGAACTCCACGAGATGTGCCTGGCGGCGGCCGCGTACCTGGTCGACTCCGACCGCCTCGCCGACCTCGGCATCACCGACGCGCGCGTCGCGGCGGCGGTCGCCGAGGCCTGGCGCCGACGCGCCGAGCTCCCCTCCGTCTACGGCCGGTTCGACCTCCGCTACGACGGCGCAGGCCCGGCGAAACTCCTGGAGTACAACGCCGACACCCCCACCTCCCTCGTGGAGGCCGCCTCCCCCCAGTGGTTCTGGATGGAGGAGCGCTTCCCCGGCGCCGACCAGTGGAACTCCCTCCATGAACGCCTGGTCGCCGCCTGGAGGAAACAGGCCGCCCTGCTCCCGCCCGGCAGCCCGCTGCACTTCGCGCACTCCTCCGCCGACGAACTCGGCGAGGACCTCATGACCGTCGCCTATCTCAAGGAGACCGCCGAGCAGGCGGGCCTGGACACCGACTGGATCTCCATGGAGGAGATCGGCTGGGACCCCCTGTCCGGCCGCTTCGTCGACCACCAACTCCGCTTCATCCGCAGTTGCTTCAAGCTCTACCCCTGGGAGTGGCTCACCACCGACCGCTTCGGCGGCCACGTCCTCGGCACCCTCGACAACGGCGGCGGCACCGGCTCCACGATGTGGATCGAGCCGGCCTGGAAGATGCTGCTCAGCAACAAGGCGCTCCTCGCCGTCCTGTGGGAGCTGTACCCCGGCCACCCCAACCTCCTGCCCGCCTACCTCGACGGCCCCCGCGAACTGGCGACCACGACCGGCTACGTCGCCAAGCCCCTGCTGGGCCGCGAGGGCGCCGGCGTCACGGTCCACGAACCGGGTGCCGCCCCGGCCGCCCCGCGCACCGACGAACCCTGCTGCTACCAGCAGTTGGCGCCGCTGCCCGCCTTCGACGGCAACCACGTCGTCCTCGGCGCCTGGGTCGTCGAGGACGAGTCGGCGGGTCTCGGCATCCGGGAGTCCTCCGGCCTGATCACAGACGAGTACGCCCGCTTCCTCCCTCACGTGATCCTTTAGAAGACCCGCAAGCCCGCAAGCCGGGCAGCTCAGGAGGCCCCGAGGTCGCTCGCATGGTGGACTCGGGGCCCTCCCCTTGTGACGTGCCCGCTAGGGTGGTGAGCAGGCCGTGACTGGCGCGCTGGGATGGGACGGACCATCGGGGAGCGGCCTTATGCAGTGACTGTGCCGTGCGCCTGGGCCGAACCGTGACACCGTGACCGCTTTCCAGCACCACGCCACCCGGAGGCCGACGACATGTCCGAGCAGCAGCCCCTCTCCACCGAGTCCACCGCCTTCCGTGCGGCTCTCGACGTGATTCGTGCCGTCGAGCCGCGTGTCGCCGACGCCATCGGTCAGGAGGTCCACGACCAGCGCGAGATGCTCAAGCTGATCGCCTCCGAGAACTACGCCTCCCCGGCCACGCTCCTCGCGATGGGCAACTGGTTCAGCGACAAATACGCCGAGGGCACCGTCGGCCGCCGCTTCTACGCCGGCTGTCGCAACGTGGACACGGTCGAGGCCCTGGCCGCCGAGCATGCCCGCGAGCTGTTCGGCGCCCGCCACGCCTATGTCCAGCCGCACTCCGGCATCGACGCCAACCTGGTGGCCTTCTGGGCCGTCCTCGCCGACCGTGTCGAGGCGCCCTTCCTGGAGAAGACCGGCGCCCGCCAGGTCAACGACCTTTCCGAGGCCGACTGGGCCACGCTGCGCCAGGCCTTCGGCAACCAGCGCATGCTCGGCATGTCCCTGGATGCGGGCGGCCACCTCACCCACGGCTTCCGCCCGAACATCTCCGGCAAGATGTTCGACCAGCGCTCCTACGGCACGGACCCGGAGACCGGCCTGATCGACTACGAGGCCCTGCGAGCCTCGGCCCGTGACTTCAAGCCGCTGATCATCGTCGCGGGCTACTCCGCGTACCCCCGTCTGGTGAATTTCCGGATCATGCGGGAGATCGCCGACGAGGTCGGCGCGACCCTGATGGTCGACATGGCGCACTTCGCGGGTCTGGTCGCGGGCAAGGTCCTGACCGGTGACTTCGACCCGGTTCCGCACGCGCAGATCGTGACGACCACCACCCACAAGTCCCTGCGTGGCCCGCGCGGCGGCATGGTCCTGTGCGACGACTCCCTCAAGGACCAGGTCGACCGCGGCTGCCCGATGGTCCTCGGTGGCCCGCTCCCGCATGTCATGGCAGCCAAGGCCGTCGCCCTCGCCGAGGCCCGGCAGCCCTCCTTCCAGGACTACGCCCAGCGCATCGTCGACAACTCCCGCGCGCTGGCCGAGGGCCTGATGAGTCGGGGCGCGACCCTTGTCACCGGCGGCACGGACAATCACCTGAACCTGATCGACGTCGCCTCCTCCTACGGCCTCACCGGCCGCCAGGCCGAGGCCGCGCTGCTCGATTCGGGCATCGTCACCAACCGCAACGCCATCCCCGCCGACCCGAACGGCGCCTGGTACACCTCCGGCATCCGCATCGGCACCCCTGCCCTGACCACGCGCGGCCTGGGGACGGCCGAGATGGACGAGGTGGCGGCCCTGATCGACCGTGTCCTCACCACCACCGAGCCGGGCACAACGAAGTCGGGCGCCCCCTCCAAGGCTTCTCACGTCCTGGACGCGAAGGTGGCGGACGAGATCTCGCAGCGGGCTACGGACCTGGTCGCGGGCTTCCCCCTGTACCCGGAGATCAACCTCGGCTGACGTCGCCCTCGGCCGGACTCCATCCGGCGAGCTCAGAGATCGATCAGCTCCTGACGTGGCTCTCCCTGCGAGCCTCCCGGCGGCGGTCCGGCTCCTTGCCGGGCCGCCGCGCGGCGTATCAGCACCGAGCCGCCGGCCCCCCAGAGCCACGCCCGGGGCCAGCCGTGCGGCGCTCTGTCTCGAGCGTCGCGACCGCCGGGTCGGCCGATTCCGGTATCAGCGGCTCGGCCTCCGCGAAGGCCGCCTCCCGGCCGGGGCGGGTTCCGGAGCGCCCCTGAAGCTCTGCGAGAATGGTGCGCATGGCCTCAGACCGTCCTCGCGTGCTCTCCGGAATCCAGCCGACCGCAGGCTCGTTCCACCTCGGCAACTACCTCGGCGCCGTCCGCCAGTGGGTGGCCCTGCAGGAGTCCCACGACGCGTTCTACATGGTCGTCGACCTGCACGCGATCACGGTCCCGCAGGACCCGAAGGAGCTCACCTCCAACACCCGCCTGGCCGCGGCGCAGCTCCTCGCGGCCGGCCTGGACCCGGACCGCTGCACGCTCTTCATTCAGAGCCATGTCCCCGAACACGCCCAGCTCGCCTGGGTCATGAACTGCCTCACCGGCTTCGGCGAGGCGTCCCGTATGACGCAGTTCAAGGACAAGTCCGCCAGGCAGGGCGCCGACCGCGCCTCCGTGGGCCTGTTCACGTACCCGATCCTGCAGGTCGCGGACATCCTGCTGTACCAGGCCGACGAGGTGCCGGTCGGCGAGGACCAGCGCCAGCACGTCGAGCTCACCCGCGACCTCGCCACGCGCTTCAACGGCCGCTTCGGCGAGACGTTCACGATCCCGAAGCCGTACATCCTGAAGGAGACGGGCAAGATCTACGACCTTCAGGACCCGTCGATCAAGATGAGCAAGTCGGCGTCCACGCCGAAGGGCCTCATCAACCTGCTCGACGACCCGAAGGCCACCGCCAAGAAGGTCAGGAGCGCGGTCACGGACACCGACACGGTCGTCCGCTACGACCCCGAGAACAAGCCGGGCGTGAGCAACCTGCTGGGCATCTACTCGACCCTCACCGGTACGAGCGTCCAGGAGCTGGAGCGACAGTACGAGGGCAAGCTCTACGGCGCGCTCAAGACGGACCTCGCCGACGTCGTCGTCGAGTTCGTGACGCCGTTCCGGGACCGCACACAGCAGTATCTGGACGACCCCGAGACGCTCGACGCGCTCCTCGCCAAGGGCGCGGAGAAGGCCCGTGCCGTCGCCGCGGAGACGCTGTCCCAGACGTACGAGCGCGTGGGCTTCCTGCCCGCGAAGCACTGAGCGGCGCTCGGAGGCACTCGGGGCGCACCGCACACACGTTCCTCTGGGCAGAGCGCTGCACATCACCTTCCCTGCGCCTGCCCAGAGCACAGCCGTGGCCGTACAGTCGATAGCCGTACGACTGAGTACGAACCCGGCACCACACCCCGCCATGACGACAGGACGACAGGAGAAGACGTGGGGACCGTAACGATCGGCGTGTCGATCGCGGTCCCGGAGCCTCACGGCAGCCTGCTCCAGGAGCGGCGCGCGGGCTTCGGCGACGCCGCGGCTCATGGCATCCGCAGCCACGTCACGCTGCTGCCGCCGACCGAGATCGAGCCGGGCGCGCTCGCGGCGGTCCACGCGCACCTCACCGAGGTCGCCGCGGCCGGCCGGCCCTTCCCGATGCGGCTGTCCGGCACGGGCACCTTCCGGCCCCTGTCGCCGGTGGTCTATGTGAAGGTCGTCGAGGGCGCCGAGGCCTGCGCCTGGCTTCAGCACCGGGTCCGTGACGCCTCCGGGCCGCTCACCCGCGAGCTGCAGTTCCCCTACCACCCGCACGTCACCGTCGCGCACGGCATCGACGAGGCGGCGATGGACCGGGCCTTCGAGGAGCTCGCCCACTACGAGGCCGAGTGGTCCTGCACCGGTTTCTCCCTCCATGAGCAGGGCGCCGACGGCGTCTGGCGCAAGCTGCGCGAGTACGCGTTCGGCGGCGCGACCGTCCCCCCGCAGGCAGCCCACACCGACCGCAACTCCCTGCCGACGCGCTAGCAGTCCTAGAGGGTCCTAGAGGGGGAGCCGTCGGTACATCGCGCGTGGCGCGTGGCGCAGCGTGGACATCACCAGGCGCAGCACTCCCGGCGCCCACACCGTCTCCGACCGTCGACGGAGCCCCAGTTCGACGGCCGTCGCGATCTCTCCCGGCGTGGTCGTCAACGGCTCCCGCGTCCGCCCCGTGGTCGCGCTCGTCCGCAAGGAGCCGGGGCGTACGACCATGACGTGGACGCCCGTGCCGTGCAGCGCGTCGCCCAGGCCCTGGGTGAAGACGTCGAGGCCGGCCTTGCTGGAGCCGTAGATGAAGTCCGAGCGGCGGGCCCGCTCGCCGGCGACGGAGGACAGGACGACCAGGGAGCCGTGCCCCTGCGTCTGCAGGGCGCGGGCGGCGACCAGCCCCGCCGACACCCCGCCCGTGTAGTTGGTCTGCGCGACGCGCACCGCGGCCGCCGGTTCGCGCTCGTCGTTCGCCTGGTCGCCGAGGACGCCGAAGGCGAGCAGCACCAGGTCGACGTCGCCCTCGGCGAAGACCTTGCCGAGGACGGTCTCGTGCGACGCGGGGTCCAGCGCGTCGAAGGGCACGGTGTGGATGTCCGCCCCGAGGACGCGCAACTGCGCGGCGGCCGACTCCAGGTCGGGGGACGGCCGCCCGGCCAGCCACACCGTGCGGGTGCGGCGGGCGATCAGCCGGCGTGCGGTGGCCAGCGCGATCTCTGACGTACCGCCGAGGACGAGCATGGACTGGGGCAGGCCGAAGGCGTCCTTCATGAGCATGGAGATGACCGTATCGCCCCGTTATGGCGCGTCGGTCGCCCAACATTCGTCCGCTACCCGAAATGGGTGACCGGGCTTTTCGGGTACTCGCACAGGGGTGGTCGACAACTGAAGCAGAGACTGGGGCAGAGTTCGGATCATGGACTGGCTGAAGAAGCTTCCCGGCATCGGGCCGTGGGTCACCCGCCTCATGGCCACGCACGCGTGGCGGTCGTACGAGCGCCTGGACCGGGTGAAGTGGACGCGGCTGGCCGCCGCGATGACGTTCGTCAGCTTCGTCGCGCTGTTCCCGCTGCTGACCGTGGCCGCCGCCGTCGTCGCCGCCACCCTCGGCGAGTCCCGGCAGCAGGAGCTCCAGAACAAGATCGCCGACCAGGTCCCCGGCATCTCCGACCAGTTGGACATCAACAGCCTGGTCCAGAACGCGGGCACCATCGGCCTCATCGCCGGCGCGGCACTGCTGTTCACCGGCATCGGCTGGGTCGGTCAGATGCGGGACTGTCTGCGCGCGGTGTGGGAGCGGCCCGACGACGACGA
This sequence comes from Streptomyces sp. NPDC031474, assembly GCF_055581185.1. Lineage (NCBI taxonomy): Bacteria > Bacillati > Actinomycetota > Actinomycetes > Kitasatosporales > Streptomycetaceae > Streptomyces > Streptomyces sp. NPDC031474. The sequence goes on along the minus strand of NZ_JBVIJX010000022.1, from coordinate 62,218 downwards.
GAACCCCGTCCTGCGCAAGGCCAAGGACATGGGCGTCCTCGTCGGGTTCGGCGGCGCCGTGCTGGTCACCCTCGCCATCTCCACCGTCGCCTCGGCCCTGGTCGGCCGGATCACCGACGCCCTCGGCATCGACAACGCGGGCTGGGGCGGCATCCTGCTGCGCATCGCCGCCTTCGCGATCGCCGTCCTCGCCGACTTCCTGCTCCTGCTGTACGTCCTCACCCTGCTGCCGGGCGTCGAACCGACCCGCCGTCGCCTCGTGGTGGCCGCGCTGATCGGCGCCGTCGGCTTCGAACTGCTGAAGCTGCTGCTGAGCGGCTATATGCAGGGCGTGGCCGCGAAGAGCATGTACGGCGCGTTCGGCGTGCCGATCGCCCTGCTGCTGTGGATCAACTTCACGTCGAAACTGATCCTGTTCTGCGCGGCCTGGACGGCGACGGGCACCGCCCCCGACAACCCGCGGGACATCGACGTCAGCGACGACGTCGTACCAGGTCCGGCAGCGGCCACCGGCGGTTGACGAGGAACGCGCCGCCCGCGAGGAGCACCAGCAGCCCGCCGGTGATCGCCAGCGCGATCCAGATGCCGCGCGAGCCGTCCTGGGCGACCGCGCCGGCCACCGGCTTCGACGACACGTTCCCGGCGCCGCCGGCCTGCCCGGAGTCCGGGGAGGAGGACGGCTTCGCGCCGGGCTGCGCGCTGGCCTGCGCGGCGCCCTTCGGCGGGACCAGTTCGCCCACCGGCGTCACCTTGCCTGCCGCCTGGAAGCCCCAGTCGAAGAGCCTGGCGGTCTCCTTGTAGACCTCGTTGTGATCGGTCTTCGACGGGTTCATGACCGTCACCAGCAGCACCTTGCCGCCGCGCTCGGCCACGCCGGTGAACGTGGCGCCCGCGTTGGTGGTGTTGCCGTTCTTGACGCCCGCGATGCCCGGGTACTGCGAGATGTCGTAGTCGCCGGCGAGCAGCCGGTTGGTGTTCTGGATCTCGAAGGTCCCGCGGGTGATCTTGCCCTTCTTGTCCTTCTTCGTCTCGGCCGGGAACTTGGCCGAGACGGTCGAGCAGTACTCCCGGAAGTCCTTCTTCTGCAGACCCGAGCGGGCGAACAGCGTCAGGTCGTACGCCGAGGACACCTGACCGGAGGCGTCGTAGCCGTCGGGGGAGACGACGTGCGTGTCGAGGGCCTGAAGCTCCTCGGCGTGCTCGTTCATCTCCTTCACCGTGTTGGCGACGCCGCCGTTCATCGCCGACAGCACGTGCACGGCGTCGTTGCCGGAGCGCAGGAAGACGCCGAGCCACAGGTCGTGGACCGTGTACGTCTCGCCCTCCTTTATGCCGACCAGGCTGGAACCCGACCCCATGTCGGCCAGGTCCTTCGGGTCGACCTTGTGCGTGGTGGTCTTCGGGAACCTCGGCAGCACGGTGTCGGCGAACAGCATCTTCATCGTGCTCGCCGGGGGCAGCCGCCAGTGCGCGTTGTGCGAGGCGAGCACGTCCCCCGACTCGGCGTCCGCGACGATCCACGACCGCGCGGTGAGGTCCTTCGGCAGCACCGGCGCGCCGCCCGCGATCGCCACCTGCGTCCCGGCCTGCCCGAGTCGCGTGCCGCCCACGGTCGACATGTTCGCCGGGGGAGTGGCCGAGGGGGAGGCACTGGACGACGGCGCGGGCGACTTGCCGGTCGTCGGCGACGGTGACGTCGTCGTACCGGCCGACGATTTCGGCGACGGGCTCGGCGCCGCGAGCGAGACGGGCGCGGTCAGCGCGAGGGACGCGAGGGTCGCGGAGGTGACCAGCAGGGATCGCCTGAAGGTCTGCTTCATGGGTGCGGGCACGACGGAGAACGTACCTGGCACACGACGGGAAGTCCCGCCGCCCTCCCCACCCCGGTCACGGAACCGGACACCCGGCGGCGATACTGAACCCATGAAGCTCAGCCGCCCCGTCTCCTGGTTCCTGCTCGCCTTCGGAGTGTGGAGCTGGGTCATCTGGGTCACCTTCGTCAAAAACCTGGTCAAGGACAGCAGCGGGCTCGCCTTCGATGACGGCGACCCGACGGCGTACTTCTGGGTGCACCTGACGCTGGCCGTCGTCTCCTTCGTATTGGGGACGGTCGTCGGGGCCATCGGGTTGCGTGGTCTGCGCGCACTGCGTCGGACGTCATGACGATGGTGATCGTCTTCGCCCTGCTCGCGCTCACGGTGCTCGTCGCGGCCAACTGGTACCTGTGGCGCCGCCTGTTCCGCGACACGACCCGCGGCCCCGGCCGGGCGCGCCGCGGCGGCGCCGTACTGATCGCGGGCGGCTGGGCCCTGGCGTTCGGCGCCCTGGTCGCCGAACGCGCCGGCGCCCCCTTCTGGCTCCAGCGCACCCTGGCCTGGCCGGGCTTCCTGTGGCTGGCCCTGTCGATCTACCTGCTCCTGGGCGTCCTCGCCGCCGAGGCCGTACGCCCGCTGCTCCACCGCTTCCTGGCAAACCGAACCCGCACAGCGGCGCCCCCCGAGAAACCCCTTCCGCACCCAAGCCCGGCCCCGAGCCCGGCCCCGAGCCCGGCCCCGAGCCCGAGCCCGGCCCCGAGCCCAAGCCCGGACCCGCACCCGAGCCCGACCCCGGACCCGTCCCCGCACCCGGTCCCGACTGCGGTGCCCGCGCCTGGGAAGGCCGTTGCCGGGCAGTTGGAGCAGCCCGCGCCTGGGCTGGCCGCCGTCACGCAGCCGGAGCAACCCGCGCCAGGACAGCCTGCCGCCGGGCAGCCGGAGCAGTCCGCGCCTGGGCAGCCCGCCGCCGGGCAGCCGGAGTCCGGGCAGTCGGAGTCCGGTCGGTCGGAGTTCGGGCCGTCGGGAGGGGTGGGGGCGGGCTCCGTGGGGGTGGCGGCCTCGCGTCGGGTTTTCGTCTCGCGTGTCGTCGGCGGTGCGGTCGCCGCGGCCGCCGTGGGGACGGTCGGGTACGGGAGTTACAGCGTCCTGCGCGGGCCCCGGGTGAAGCGGGTCACCGTCCCGCTCGCCAAGCTGCCGCGCGCCGCGCACGGGTACCGGATCGCCGTCGTCAGCGACATCCACCTCGGACCGATCCTCGGCAGGGGCTTCGCGCAGAAGGTCGTCGACACGATCAACGCGACGCAGCCCGACCTGATCGCCGTGGTCGGCGACCTGGTCGACGGCAGCGTGAAGGACCTGGGCCCGGCGGCCGCCCCGCTCGCGCAGCTGAAGGCCCGTCACGGCAGCTTCTTCGTCACCGGCAACCACGAGTACTTCTCCGGCGCCGAACAGTGGGTCCGTCAGGTGCGGCGGCTCGGCCTGAACCCCCTGGAGAACGCCCGCACCGAACTCCCCTGGTTCGACCTGGCCGGCGTCAACGACATCGCGGGCGAGAGCGAGGGCCACGGCCCCGACTTCACCCGGGCGCTCGGCGACCGGGACACCACGCGCGCGTGCGTCCTCCTCGCCCACCAGCCGGTCCAGATCCACGACGCCGTCGACCACGGCGTCGACCTCCAGCTCTCCGGACACACCCACGGCGGCCAGCTGTGGCCCGGCAACTTCATCGCGGCGGCGGCCAACCCGACCGTCGCGGGCCTGGAGCGCTACGGCGACACCCAGCTGTACGTGTCCCGGGGTGCGGGCGCCTGGGGCCCGCCCACGCGCGTGGGCGCCCCGTCCGACATCACGGTCATCGAACTGGCTTCGAAACAGGCCTGACGCAGACCCTCGAAACAGGCCCGGGACAGCCCCCCGAAACAAGCCTGAGGCGGATGAGGGAGAAGCTGGGAAGGAGCTGTGAAACTCGGCGGAAACAGTACGTCGGTAAGATCTTTCTCATCTCGTCAGAATCCTCTTCCCTCACGCGAAACTCGTGTGATTAGGTGAGCCCGCCGCCAAGGGGAGTGGCACTTTTTTGTTGACTGGGCCCGGCTGACGGGCCGGGGGAGGCAGGGCATCACCATGCGGTCCGTTCGCATGCGGATACTCATGACGCTGCTGGTTCTCGCGGTCGTCGGAGTGGGCGGCTGGCAGCTGTTGCCGTCGCAGGAGAACGACGAGGCGACCATCACCGTCGGCACGACGGACACCGTCACCTCGCTCGACCCGGCCGGCGCCTACGACGCCGGCTCCTGGGCCCTGTTCAGCAACGTCTTCCAGTCGCTGCTGACGTACGAGCCGGGCGGCGTCTCGCCCGTGCCGGACGCGGCCAAGAGCTGTTCCTTCGCCAAGGGCGGCCTGGTCACGTACACGTGCGAGCTGCGCAACGACCTCACCTTCACCGGTGGCGGCAAGGTGACGGCCGAGGACGTGAAGTTCTCCTTCGACCGGGTCAAGAAGATCAACTCGGATGTCGGTCCTTCGTCCCTGTTCTCCACCCTGAAGTCGGTGGACGCCCACGGCCTGACCGTCACCTTCCACCTGTCGGCGCCGGACGCCACCTTCCCGTTCAAGGTGGCCACCGGGGCCGGTTCCATCGTGGATCACACCCGCTACCCAGCGGACGCGCTGCGCACCGGCAGCGATGTCGACGGCACCGGCCCGTACCGACTGACGGGGTACACGAAGGGCAAGAAGGTCCTTCTGTCGCCCAACTCGCGCTACAAGGGGGCCGTTTCCACCGGCGCGCCCATCGAGCTGCGCTACTACGCGGACCCCGACGCCCTGGAGAAGGCATGGAAGGCCAAGGACGTCGAGGCCGCCACCCGGCAGCTGCCGCCCGCGGTCCTCGCCGCCCTCAACGCCAGCGACCCGGGCCAGCGCGTCACCGAGGCGGACAGTTCCGAGACCCGCAACCTGTACTTCAACACCCACTCCGACTCCCCGCTGCACGACACGGACGTCCGCAAGGCGATGGCCTGGCTGATCGACCGCGCCCAACTGGCGTCGACCGTGTACGACGGGACCGTCGAGCCGCTGTACTCGCTCGTCCCGGCCGGCATCACCGGCCACAGCACCTCCTTCTTCGACACCTACCCGAACCAGAACGCCGAGAAGGCCCGCAAGCTCCTGGAGAAGGCCGGCGTCAGCATCCCGGTGAGCTTCACCTACGGCTACGGCCTGGGCAGCGGGGCCGCGGCGAGCGAGGCCCAGGAGCTCAAGCGGCAGCTGGAGGCCGGCGGCCTGTTCAAGGTGAACGTCAAGGGTTACGAGTGGACCGACTTCCAGAAGCGGTGGGCCACCGGAAAACTCGACGCGTACGCCGTCGGCTGGGTCGCCGACTACCCCGACCCGGACACGTTCGCGGCGCCGCTCGTCGGCACGGGCTCCACCATGAACACCGGCTACAGCAGCAAGGCCGTCGACAACTACATCGCCGACAGCCAGCGGTTCGCCGACCGCAGCCGGGTCGCCGACGACTTCCGCCGCCTCCAGCAGGCCGTCGCCGAGGACGTGCCGGTCATCCCGCTGTGGCAGCGCAAGGAGTACGTCGTCACCAGCGCGGACGTCGGCGGCGGCCAGTATCTGGCGGACGGCAACGGCGTGTTCCGCCTCTGGAAGCTCGACTGGATCTGACGGATCCTCCCGCGCGCCGGGCATGCGCCCCCGTGACACCGGGCAGGCACCCGATGGGCACCATGTGACGGAGGTGTGTTCGGGGTGAGGAGCAGACGTGTCGCGACGCAACTCCTTCCGGCTGCCCCGGCACCCGGCGTCCGTCGGCCTCGCCCGGCGCCGGGTGCGTGAGCATCTCGCCGACTGGGGACACCGCCCGGACGACCCGGCGCTGGCCGACGCCGTCCTCGTCGTGTCCGAGCTCGCCACCAACGTCGTACGCCACGGGCCGCTTCTGGAGCGGGAGTTCGAGGTTGCCGTCACCGCCCTCGGCGACGGCTCCTGCCTCATAGAGGTGTCCGACGAGGGCCGGCTGGAGCCGCGGCTGCGGCTGGTCGGCGAGGGGGAGGAACACGGCCGCGGCCTGCACCTGGTGGAGCACCTCGCCGCCGCATGGGGCGTCTGGGCCAGGGGCCGCCACGGCAAGACGGTCTGGGCCCTGATCACGCCCCCGGGCCTGGGAGCCCACGCCTAGCGCCTTCGGCGGCGGTGGACCCTCAGGGGCAGATCTTCGGGCGTGTCGGCAGTTCCACCGTCACTTCCAGGCCCTCGCCCCGTGCCGTGCGCACGCTCACCTCGCCGCCGTGGGCCTCGACGACGCCCTGCACGATCGCCAGGCCCAGCCCGCTGCCCGCGCCGCCGCCGGCCCGGAAGAAGCGGTCGAACACCCGCGCCGCGTCCTCCGCGCCCAGCCCCGGCCCCTTGTCCTGGACCGACAGCCGTACGACCCCGTCCACGCGCTCCGCCCCGAGCCGCACCGGCACATCGACGGGCGTGTGGGTGCGCACGTTGGCGACCAGGTTGCCCAGCACCTGCCGCAGCCCCGACTCGTCGGCCCGCAGCAGCAGCGCCCCGTCGGCCTCGACCGTGACCGGCCGCTCGGGCTGCTGTGCCCGCAGGTCCTGCGCCGCGTCCCGCATCAGCCGGCTCACGTCCACGTTGCGCAGCCGCAGCTCGGGCCGCTGGTCGAGCCGGGCCAGCGTGAGCAGCTCGTCGACGAGCCGGCCCATGCGGCCCACCTCGCCGTTCATCCGGTCCCAGGCGCGCTGCCGCTCGTCCGGCTCGACCAGCATCCCCTGGTCGTACAGCTGGAGATAGCCGCGGATCGCGGAGAGCGGGGTGCGCAGCTCGTGCGAGGCGTCGGCGACGAACCGGCGCAGCTGTGCCGCGCTGCGCTCGCGCGTGCGGTACGCCGACTCCACCTGGTGGAGCATGGAGTTCAGCGCGACCCGCAGCTGCTCCACCTCCTGGGTGGGATGGTGGCTGGAGGGCACCCGCCGGGTCAGATCCCCCTCGGCTATCGCCGTCGACGTCTCCACCATGTCCTCCAGCGGCCGCATCCGCCGTCTCACGCTCCACATCGTCAGACAGGCGAGCAGGGCCAGCAGCAGGGTGCCGACCGCGAGGTCGAGCTTCAGGGCCCGCGCTATGCCCTTGTCGAGGGCGTCCGTGGAGGTCGCCAGCAGGATGTACGTGCCGTCGGAGAGCCGCGTCGCGGTCACCCGGTAGGCGGCGCCGTGCACGGTCACGTCGTGCGGGTCGGAGTCCCGGATGAGCGCGCCCGGGTCGTCCACGGCGTCCGCGAGGCCGAGCTGCGCGTCGGTCGGCCGGATGCCGAAGAGGGGCATGGCCGTGCCCTTGCCGTCCACGGCGGTGAACAGGGACTCCGGCGCCGGCCGGTCGTCCCCGTACTCGGGCAGCAGCCGGTCGCGGACGAAGCCGAGGACGCTGAGCGAGTCGATCTGCCGCATGGTGAGCTGCGTACTGCCCAGGGACGCACGAGTCTTGACCAGCCCGGAGTCGACCTGGTCCAGAAGGTAGTGCCGCATCGTCATGAGGCTGATCGCGGTCGCGGCGACGATGCCGAGCGCGAGCAGCCCCACGTTCGCCGCCGTCAACTTGCCCCACAGGGAGCGCAAGCCGTGGTGGACCCGCCTCATGCCAGCCCGTATCCCACGCCCCGCCGGGTGGTGATCACCGGCGGTCCCAGGGTGTCCAGCTTGCGCCGCAGATAGCTGATGTAGGTCTCGACGACCGTCGACTCCGGCGGGGTGTGCTCGTACTGCCAGACATGGCGCAGGAGTTGCTCCTTGGGGACGACCCGGCCGCCGTTGCGGACCAGGAAGCGCAGTAACGCGTACTCGGTGGGGGTCAGCTCGACCGAGCGGCCCGCGCGGTGCACGCTGTACGTGGTCTCGTCCAGCTCCAGGTCGCCGTAGCGCAGCGGCGGCCGCTGCGGCAGGACGTCGGCCGGCCGGGTGCGCCGCAGGACCGCCGTGATGCGGGCGACCACTATGTCGAGGTCGAACGGCTTGGTGATGTAGTCGTCGCCGAAGCCGAGGGCGCCGACGATCTCCGCCGGCGCGTCCCGCGCGGTGAGGAACACCAGCGCCAGGTCCGGCCTGCGGGCGCGCAGTTCACGGCCGAGCGCCCGGCCGTCGCCGTCCGGCAGCATCACGTCCAGCAGGGCCACGTCCGGCCGGGTGCGGTCGGCGAACGCGAGGGCCTCGCGGACGGTGCCCGCCGTCATGACCTCGAAGCGGTGGTAGCGCAGGGCGATAGCGAGGACGTCCGCGATACTCGGTTCGTCCTCCACGACCAACACGGTGCCGGAAGCCGTCGTCATGCCCTCAGTATCGGCGGGCCCACCGACAATCCGGGCCGGTTCGCGCTTTGGAGTTCCTTGAGAGTCATGGCCGTTGCATGTCCCCACGCGTGCGCAACCGCCAATCCTGTTGCCCAGGACCTGGGGGACGAACCGACTCTGAGTGAGGAGCTCGAACGTGGCGGCATTAGCACGCTGGTGCTACAGGCATCGGCTGGCGGTCCTGTTGCTGTGGGTGGGGGCGCTGTTGGGCTTGGGATTCTCGGCCTCGGCGGCGGGCACGGACTATGCGAGCACCTTCTCCCTCCCCGGCACGGACTCCATGAAGGCGTACCACCTGATGGAGAAGGCGTTTCCCGCGCGCGCGGGCGACACCGACACGGTCGTGTGGAAGGTCGACGACGGCTCGGTACGGGACCAGGACGTCTCCTCCCGGATCCAGCCCGCGCTCGACGAGATCGCGAAGATGAAGGGCGTCGGCGAGGTCAAGAGCCCCTATGCGGCGGCGGGGGAGGCGGGGCAGGTCAGCCGCGACGGCCGCACCGCCTACGCGCAGATCACCTTCACCGAGGACGTCAACGCCCTGCCCAAGGAACTCGTCCAGGACGTTCTCGACACTGCCCAGAAGGCTGAACAGAAGGGCCTGGAAGTCGAGTTGGGCGGCCTGGCCATCCAGCGGGTGGAGGAGCCGCCATCCGGCCTCGCCGAGATGGTCGGCCTCGCGGCGGCCGCGGTGGTCCTGTTCCTGGCCTTCGGATCCCTCCTCTCGATGCTGCTGCCGCTCGCCGTGGCGATCTTCGGCGTCGGCATGGGCATGTTCTCCGTCCAGCTGCTCAGCCACGTCACCGACATCCCGGAGCTGGCGCCGCTGCTGTCCTCTCTGATCGGCCTCGGCGTCGGCATCGACTACGCCCTGTTCATCGTCACCCGGCACCGCAAGGGCATCCTGCGTGGAATGAACCCGGAGGAGTCGGCGGTCATCGCCCTCAACACCTCCGGTCGGGCCGTGCTGTTCGCGGGCGGCACGGTGTGCATCGCGCTCGCCGGCATGTTGGTGACGAACCTGCGCTTCCTGGACGGCGTCGTCATCGGCACCTCCCTGACGGTGATCCTGAGCGTCCTCGCCGCGACGACCCTGCTGCCCGCGCTGCTCGGCTTCCTCGGCTCGCGCGTGCTGAGCCGCAAGCAGCGCAAGCGGCTGGCCGCGAACGGCCCGGAGCCGGAGGGGGCGAGCGGCCCCGCGGCCCGCTGGTCGGCGAACGTGCAGCGCCGCCCCCGTCGGATCGCAGCCCTCGCGCTCGTCGTCATGGCCGTCCTCGCCCTCCCCGTGCTGTCGCTGCGCCTCGGCGTCAGCGACCAGGGCAACGACGACGCCTCGACGACCACCCGCAAGGCCTACGACCTGCTCGCGGAGGGCTTCGGACCGGGCTTCAACGGCCCCCTCCAGGTGGTCATGGAGGGCGGCGACACCACCGCGGTCGTCAACGGCATCAAGGACACGCCGGGCGTCGCCCAGGTGGCCGCGCTGCCGCCGGCCGGGGGCGTCACGGTCATCCAGGTGGTCCCGACGACCTCGCCGCAGTCAAAGCAGACGGACACCCTGATCGACCGTCTGCGCGACGACGTCCTCCCACAGGCCGGCGCGACGGGGCATGTGGGCGGTGTCACTGCCGTCTCCAAGGACTTCGCCACGGTCACCGGCGATCGCCTGCCGCTGTTCGTCGCCACCATCATCGGCCTGGGATTCCTGCTGCTGATGGTCGCCTTCCGCTCCCTGGTGGTGCCGCTGACGGCGGCCGTGATGAACCTGATCGCGGCGGCGGCCTCGTTCGGCGTCCTCGTCGCCGTCTTCCAGTACGGCTGGGGCCTGGACCTGCTCGGCCTCGGCAAGGAGGGCCCGATCAACGCCTTCCTGCCGGTCATCATGCTGTCGCTGCTCTTCGGTCTGTCGATGGACTACCAGGTGTTCCTGGTCAGCCGGATGCACGAGGAGTGGGTCCATACCAAGGACAACGCGCGCGCGGTCCGCGTCGGCCTGGCCGAGACCAGCCGGGTCATCAACTCCGCGGCCCTGATCATGGTGTGCGTGTTCCTCGCGTTCGTCCTGAGCGGCGACTCGGGCGGCGCGATGGCGGGCGTGGGTCTCGCGGCGGCGGTGGCGCTGGACGCGTTCATCCTGCGCACGGCTCTCGTACCGGCCGCGATGCATCTGCTCGGCAACTCCAACTGGTGGCTGCCGGCGGGGCTGGAGAAGCGGCTGCCGCATCTGGCGGTCGAACCGAAGGAGGACGAGCTGGACGCGGCTGCCGCGCGCGGCGAGGGCCCCGCCTCGGCCGTCCACGGCTTCGTACGGGACACGACCGGCGACCCGGTCGAGGGCGCCACGGTGACCCTTCTGACGAAGGGCGGAAACCAACTCGACCGCGTCACGTCCCTCGCCGACGGCTCCTACATCCTCTCGGTCCCGGTCCCGGGAACGTACCTCCTGGCGGCGACGGCCCCGTCGTATGCCTCCGGTGCGCGCCAGGTCACGGTCGCGGCCGAACCGCTGGCGTTCGACGTCGAGTTGGCCGAGGGCGAGATGGACGTGGACGCACCCAGGTGACCTGACCTGCCCGAACTGCCCGACCTGCTCGCCGTGCTGCGGCCTAGTCGCCGTGCTCGACCTGTTCGGCGCGCTGGTCCGCCGGACCCGGTGAAGACTTCTTCTGGCTCTTCTTCACCGGGTCCGGCACCGCGTTGGTCATGCCGGGCAGGAAGTCCGTGAACAGGTCGTGCACCTCAAGGACGAGCGGCCGCAGTACCCGGAACCGGGCCAGCGCCACACCCCGCGCGGTGAGCCGCGCCCCCCGTCCGGCCAGCCGGTAACTGCGCTCGCGCCCCGCCGTACGGTCGTAGATCCAGTACATGACCAGGCCCATCTGGGAGAGCCACATCAACTCGGGCAGCACCTCCCGCAGCTCCTCCGGCACCTTCGCCTTCGAGCCCGCGAGCACCTCCTTGTGGACGGCGATGGCCTCCACGCGCGCGTGCTCCGACTCGGCGGAGAAGGGGCTGAGCGGGCTGTCCGGATCGGCGGCCGTCTTGAAGAACTGCACCGCGAACTCGTGGTACGGCGTGGCCACGTCCAGCCAGGTCCGCAGCACACCCGCGAGCCGCGCCTCCAGGCTGGTCTCCCGCGCCAGGATGCCCCGGACCGCCTCCCGGTGTTCGGCCGCGAGCCGGTCGTAGAAGCCCTGGATCAGGTGTTCCTTGCCGGCGAAGTAGTAGTACGCGTTGCCGACCGAGACCCCGGCTTCCTTGGCGATGGCCCGCATCGTCGTCTTGTCGTAACCGCGCTCCTGGAACAGCCGCATCGCCGTCTCCAGGATCAGCGCACGGGTCTGCTCGGACTTGGACGCGGGAGCACCTTCAGGGGACTCCTGAGGTTCCCGGTGCTGGGTCGGGGGCTCGGCCTCGGCGGGACCGTCGTTGTTCGCGGACACGGAAGGAGCCTAACCAGTGGAGCAGGCGCCGTCGGCACAGGTGGGGGGAGTGTAGCTCCAGCCCTGACCCGGGTCGTAGGACCAACCGTCGCCCCGCCGGTAGACGCCCCCGCCCCAGCCCGCGCCCTGCCCGTGCCCGTCGCGCCACTTGGCGGCGGCGAGCACGGCCGCCCGTGCGAGCTTCGCCCCGGCGGGCGTGCTCAGCCGGTGCGCGAGCGGGCGGTGCTCGCGCAGCGCCCACAGGGTGACGATCCAGGCGGCGGCGCCCGTGTAGACCTGACCGGCGTCGCCGACGACGGTGATCTCGTCGAGGGTGGCGCGATGGTCGAGGCCGGGAAAGCGGGCGCGGGCCTCGGCGGAGCCCGCCGGGACGAACTCCAGCGGCACCAGCTGTGGTTGCCGGCCCAGCCAGTCGCGCAGGAAGCCGCACAGGGAGCACTCGGCGTCGAAGAGGACGGTGAGCCGGCGAACCGGGACGCGAAGAGCGTCCCGGCCGACGGCGGCCTGTTCTGTCCCTCGGGCGGCCATGGCGCTCAGGCTCCCGCGGTGGGCGCCGCGGGGGCGGCCCAGCCCTGCGGGGCGACCGGCGGGAGCTGCTCGCGCTCCATGACCCCGCGCCGCCGGATCCGGTTGAGCACGTACACGTTGGCCAGGTGCATCGCGCCGAGCACCAGCAGGACCACGCCCAGCTTGGTCGACAGGGCCTCGAAGATCCCGCGGGTGTCCTCGACGGTGCCGTCGCTGCTCAGGTAGAGGGCGACGAAGCCGAGGTTGACGAGGTAGAACCCGACCACCAGGAGGTGGTTGACGGCGTCGGCGAGCTTCTCGTTCCCCCGCAGCACATCGGCGAGGAAGACCCGCCCGTTGCTGCTCAGGGTCCTGGCCACCCAGACGGTCAGACCGATGCTGACGATCAGGTAGACGACGTAGGCGATGACCGTGCGATCCATGTTCCCCACCTCATGTTGAGCTAGTTGAACGCGTTCAAAACGCTGTCGGGAGTGACTGTAGCCCGAGTTTTGAACACGTTCAACATGAGGGTCGGTCCGCGAGGAGCGGCTCCTGACACCTCCCCAGTTCGGGCCGCTTGGAGTAGTCCGTGAACCCGAGGACGTTCCCCCAGGGATCGGCGACCTCGACGGTCCACCCGGTGGCCACGGAGAACGGCGGGTCGATCGGCACGATCCCGACCTCGGCCAGCCGTCGCGCCAACGCCCGGGCGTCCGGCACCTCCACCCACACCCGCGTGGCCGGCCAGGGCGGCGCCCGATGCCCCAACGCCTCTTCCCGCCGCAACAGAATCCCGGGAGTCTCACCCCCGACCTTCAACAGGGCGATTCCGCCCTCGTCGAACCGAAAGCCCATCACGAACCCGGCCCGCTCATAGAACCCCACGGCCTCCCCGAGATCCCCGACAGGCACCAACACGTTGTCGAACCCGAGGGGCTCGTGCGACCGATGATCTGAGAAGCTGTTGTCTTTCCGGGCTTGAAGGCTGCGTTCTCGCTGGTCATGCATAGGGGCGGTGGTTCGGTGGGAGGTGCGGCTTGTCGGGTTGTTACTCGTCGGGGAGGCCGGGATGCCGTCGGTTGTCGGATTGCTGGAAGAGCGGGAGTTGAGTGCTCGCCGTCGGGTGGACGGGCTGCGTGAGGAGGCCGGCCGGATCCAGGCCGAACTGGCCGCGGCCGAGTTGGAATGGCAGGAGTGGGTGATCGCCCGCAGGCGGGTCGACACGGTGCTGGCTCCGGACGGCCTCGACACCGCCGAGGCGGAGATCACCCCGGGTGTGCGGGATGCGGACGTGCCGCCGGCGCCCGGGGATGCGGTGAAGCCGAAGTCGCAGGTGCCGGTGTGGCGTGAGGGGCTGGCCTGGTCTGTGCTGTCGGGGGACTACCAGCGCATTCTCACCGTGCTCGCGGACCGGGCCCGGCTCCGTCAAGGACCTTTGACCTGCCAGGAGATGGCTGCGGCGTTCGGCATGGATGTGGTGCCGGCACGGGTGGAGGCGCTGCGGTCGAAGGCGAAGCGCCTGGTCGTGCGGGGCTGGCTGGCGGAGCCCGCGCCCGGCCGGTTCACGCCTGCTGCGGGCGTGAGCGGGCCAGGCGGCGCGTCATGAGCAGGATCATCGACCAGCAGACCATCGCCTCGGCGCTTGTGGTGCGGCGTTCGTAGTCGCGCGCCAGTCGGCGGGTGAGCATCAGCCAGGCGTTGGTACGCTCCACGATCCACCGTTTGGGCAGCACCACGAACCCCTTCTGACTGTCGCTGCGTTTGACGACCTCTAGGACCAGCGCGAGTACGGCCAGGCAGTGTCCGACGAGGCTGCCGGTGTAGCCGCCGTCGGCCCAGACCAGCTCCAACCGGTGGTGCGCGTCGGCCACCCGCTGGAGCAGGACCTTAGCGGCGGTGCGCTCGCCGATATCCGCGGCAGTGACCATCGCCGCGAGCAGCAGGCCGAGCGTGTCGACCACAAGGTGCCGTTTGCGCCCGTTGATCAGCTTGCCGCCGTCGAAGCCGCGGCTGTCCGTGCTGACCACGGCGTCGGCCTTGACCGACTGCGAGTCGATCACCCCAGCGGTCGGCTCGCTGTCCCGGCCCGCACGGATCCGGACCCGGTCACGCAGCCGGTCGTGGAACTCCCCGATCAGGCCGTGATCGCGCCAGCGGCGGAAAAACGCGTAGACCCGGTCCCACGGCGGGAAATCGGCCGGCATCGCCCGCCACTTGATTCCGTTGTCGACCAGATACCGCACCGCGTCCAGCATGGCCCGGTGGCAGTACGCCTCCGGCTGGCCGCCCCGGCCCCGCATCCATGCCGGCACCGGCAGCAGCGGCCGAACCACCGCCCACTCAGCGTCCGTCATGTCCGACGGATAACGCCGCTGCCGCGACTTGTTGTCGGCGGCGTTTCCGAACCGGTGCGCCAGGCAGTCACACCCCGGAGTGAACGAACTGGACTGCCGGGCCGTCGACACGGAGGGCTGCGGCACCGGGGCGTCCTGGTGTTGCTCGGTGATTTGACACCAGCGAGCTGTTCAGGAGGGCCCCACCTCTATGCGCCCAAGCATCAGGGACCAGCCAATCGGGACTTCCGTTCGACACGTATCCCTCAAGACTGGAACGACAACGATGGCTTACCCACGGTCAGCTGCCAGGGGCTCGAACCCTGAATTCACGGATCGGAGAACCTGAGGGCCGGAGTTCGCCGGTGTCAGGAGATGGAGAAGATCGACGCCCAGTTCTGGCTGGCCGAGCCGGCGGAGGCGGTGTTCGCGGTGACCGCCTGGCCAGCGGTCGCGTTGCCGTCCAGGACCAAGCCGGTGGCGGGGTTGGTCAGGGTGTAGGTTCCGGCGGCGTTCTGCGTCACCTGCCAGCGCTGGTTGGCTGTACCGAGGTAGAGGACCTGCAGGGAGACCTGGCCGCCGGCGGTGGTCGGTGCGGTCAGGTAGAGCGGGGTCAGGCAGCTGTCGTAGATCCGCACGGTGCCGTCGCCGTTGGGGGTGAACTTCCAACGCTGCGAGGCCAGGGTGGTGTCCAGTGCGGCGAACACCCCCACCGTCGAGACAGTGACACTGCAGGTCCCGCTGTGCTGGAGAGCGACACCGCCCCCGTTGCTGAGCGCGTGGTAGGCGTTGTCACCCACAATCGTGGGGCCGTAGTTGATGGCGTGCGTGTCCAGCGCGGTCAGCGCGGTGCCAGTGGTGGACAGCGGCGGCACGGCCGTCGGGCGGACGTTCTTGAACCAGTCGGCGAAGGTCGCGGGGGTGTGCGAGGCGAGGCCGGTGATGGTGCGGTCCCAGCTGCCGTCCACCTGGTTCCACAGCTGGAGCAGCGCTCCGTCCACGTTGCCCTGCACCTGGTCACCGGTCTGCCAGTTCGCGGCGGCAGTGAACGGGTAGGACGAGCCGTCCGGGAACACGTAGCGCTGGTCGCCCAGCAGGTAGGCGGCCACCGAGTCGCCGAAGCCCTCGGTCCAGGCGCAGGTGGCGGACGACACCCTCTCGATGTAATGCGGGTTGCAGTTGACGACGGCCGGGAACGTGCCGTTGTACAGCCGGTTCTGGAAGAAGTGACCCGATTCGTGCAGCACGGTGTGCTCGGAGTCCGGGTCGGTATCAGCCAGGTGCACGGTATTCGCCAGGTCGTAGTACGGGCCGTCGGTGGATCCGGCCTGCCAGCGCACCGTCAGCGTGGTGCAGCTCGCGGCGTTCGCCTCAGCGGTCGTCCAGCACGGAGTCGTCGAGTTGGCCCGACGCGACCAGAGCAGGTTGACGGTGTCGAAGGCGTGCCAGGCGCGGGTCGCCGTGGTCGGTTTGACGGTGCCGAGAGCGACGCTCGCCGACACGTTCGACAGAGTCGGCGTGTTGTAGGTGTAAACCGTGCCGGTGGAGTCGGCGACCCTCCACACCTGGTTGTTGCGGGTGGCGAAGTGCACGGAGAGGTGATCCATCGTGGTGGTGGTGACTGGGGTGTAGCAGAGGTTGAACGAGCCGTTGGCCGCACCGGTCAGCTGGGTGTCGGTGTTCAGCTTGTGATCGGTGTCGGTCGACTTCTCCCGGCCCCAGAGCTCGACGGAGGCGTTGCGGGCGGCTCGGGTCAGAGTCGGCTTGGGGATGCCCCCCTCGGCGGACAGGTAGTCGAACTGCAGGCTGCCGGACAGACAGATCGGGCTCGTGGCGGAGGCGACGCCTGCCGACAGCGGCACGATGACGCCTGCGGCGAGCAGCGCCGCCGGTATCAGCAGGCGGAGCAGGGCGGTGGGTCTGCGTAACATGGACGTCCTTCCAAAAGGCGCCCGGACCCGCCAACCGGCAGACCTGGCGCGCAGGGGGCCGGGCCTTCCCCGGCCCGGCTCGTGAGACGCCGCCAGGTACCGGCGGTCTGAACCGTGAGCCATCGTCAGTTCAGTGCGGCCCCGCCCACAAGGGGGGCGCACACAATAACTGCTATTAGTCTGAAATTCGCGTGTACGTCCGGCGGAAAGGTGGCATGTCCGCCCGGTGCATGCGCGGACCGGCCGTGCACCCCTCATGCGCCGCAGTCTCGTCCAACCTCGCCGGCGGGCGGCGGGCGGCGGGCGGCGGGTAGAGCATGAAGGCTAAACTCGGCGCAGTGGCAGGGCCATTCGCAGGGCGCGGACCCGAATGCTGGGACCCATCGTCGGCACCCTGGCAGAGCCGGTGGTGCCAGCCAGTCATAATCCGGCGTGACGGAACGCGGCTGCCCGCGCATCGAGACGGAGCACCAAGGCGCCAGGGTTTCCTGATGTTGCACGCTGATTCAACATCAACGAGCAGTTCAGGCGGCCTTGCTCGCATGCGCCAGGTACCCGCAACCACCCGATTGGAATCTTCGTTCGATCAACAAACCCCAAGATCGGTACGACAACAGGCTCTGACATGCGGTCAGATTAGGGAGGAGTGCGGGGGGACGGCTTGACCGGCGGGTCACTCGGCCGGGGGAGAGGCGGCCGGGGGAGGGGCGACCGGGGGAGGGGCGACCGGTGGAGAAGCGACCGGTGGAGTGGGCCGTCGAGATGCCGCGAGGGTTGTGCAGGGGGCGGATCTGTGAAAGATGACCCTATGTGGATCGAGCTGATCTCCTCGCTCTCGGGGGACGTGGACCTTGCCGGGCCCGGCTGTGAGCAGGAAATGCGGGCGGCCGAGGTGGTGTTGGGGCATCCTCTGCCTGCCGCGCTCAAGGAACTCTGGCGGGTCGCGGACGGCGCTCGCGACAAGTACGGGGCCGGCATCGTGGGCTCGGTCGGTGAAGTCGTGGACCGGAACCTGGAGTTCAGGAGCTCGGTCGACTTCCGGGGCCTGTACATGCCGTTCGATCCGCTGCTGCTGTTCGGGGAGAGCAGCGGCGGTGATCTGTTCGCCTTCGTCGTCAAGCCCGACCGGCCGGACATCTTCGTCTGGGACCACGAGAGCGACAGCCGTCGCTGGGTGGCGAACAACCTGGAGGACTACCTGCGGCGGCGGCTCGGCAGCGGTGATCCGCAGTGGTACGCGTCGTGGTGACAGCGGGTCAGTCGGTCTTTCGCGGCCGGCCGGCCGCGAGGATTTCGGCGGCGTCCAGGGTGACCTTGGCTCCGATGGAATCCGGGAGGGTCAGGGACTGGCCGGGGGCGTAGAACTGGTGGCTTTCGTAGCCGCCCACAGTCGGCTGGGTGAGAACGTGCACGCGCTGGTGCTTGCGGTCGACGATGACGTACACCGGCACCTTGGCCTGGGCGTACGCGGCGACCTTGGTCTTGAGGTCGTCCTTCCAGTTGCCTGACGTCACCTCCAGGACCAGACGGAAGGGGGCCGGATCGTACGCGTTGTTCTCCACCAGGTGGTCGTCGATGTCGGAGTCCACGATCACCAGGTCGGGGATGGCGTAGTCCTCCTCGCCGGTCGGCAGCCACAGGCCGACGTTCTGCAGGACCTCGGTTTCCCCATCGTCGAGCCCTGCTGCGATGAACGGGCGCATGAGCTTCGTGAGGGCGCGGGCGTGCGGGGCATCCGGTGAGGGGGTCACGAGGAGGTGGCCTCCGATGATCTCGACGCGGTAGCCCGGATGGCGCTCCATGATCTCGTCGGCGATGGCCGTGAGGGAGAACGGCTCTTCGTCGAAGGGCTGCTCGACGGATGCAGCGGACATCGCGTGCCTCCTTGGGGCTGGTGTCGAGAACATCATCGTAGGCCGGACGCCACCCCGATGTCCCTCTTGATCACGTTCGCCCGATCGTGGGGTTTGAACGCCCGAGGGCCCCGCCTCCGGTGACGAAACCGGGAAACGGGGCCCTCGACGACGTGCCGGAGAGACGGAGTCAGAAGCGGCGCGTGATCAGCGCCTTCTTCACCTCGGCGATCGCCTTCGTCACCTCGATGCCGCGCGGGCAGGCGTCCGTGCAGTTGAACGTGGTGCGGCAGCGCCAGACGCCGTCCTTGTCGTTCAGGATCTCCAGGCGCTGCTCGCCCGCTTCGTCACGGCTGTCGAAGATGAAGCGGTGGGCGTTCACGATGGCGGCCGGCCCGAAGTACTGGCCGTCGTTCCAGAACACCGGGCAGGACGAGGTGCAGGCCGCGCACAGGATGCACTTCGTCGTGTCGTCGAAGCGCTCGCGGTCCTCCGCCGTCTGGAGGCGTTCGCGCGTGGGCTCGTTCGTGTCCTTGGTGATCAGGAACGGCATCACGTCGCGGTACGCCTGGAAGAACGGCTCCATGTCGACGACCAGGTCCTTCAGGACCGTCAGGCCCTTGATGGGCTCGACCGTGATCGGCTTCGCGGGGTCGAGGTCCTTGATCAGCGTCTTGCACGCGAGGCGGTTCTTGCCGTTGATCCGCATCGCGTCCGAACCGCAGATCCCGTGGGCGCAGGAGCGGCGGAACGTCAGGGTGCCGTCCTGGTCCCACTTGATCTTGTGGAGGGCGTCGAGGACGCGCTCCTTCGGGTCGATCTCCAGCTGGAAGTCTTCCCACACCGCTTCCGCCGAGACCTCGGAGTTGAAGCGGCGGATGCGGAAGGTGGCCGTGATGTACGGCGAGTCGGCGAAGCCGGGCTCGGGCGTGCCGGCCGCGTCCGCCTTGTCCAGGGTCGGGGTTGCCATCAGTACTTACGCTCCATCGGCTGGTAGCGGGTCTGGACGACCGGCTTGTAGTCGAGACGGATGGACTCGGTGCCGTCGTCGCCCACCTCGCGGTACGCCATGGTGTGGCGCATGAAGTTGACGTCGTCGCGGTTGGGGTAGTCCTCGCGGTAGTGACCGCCGCGGGACTCCTTGCGGGCGAGGGCGGAGACCGCCATGACCTCGGCGAGGTCGAGCAGGTTGCCGAGCTCGATGGCCTCCAGCAGGTCCGTGTTGAACCGCTTGCCCTTGTCCTGGATCGAGACGTTCTTGTAGCGCTCGCGGAGTTCCGCGATCTTCTCGACCGCCGTCTTGATCGTCTGCTCCGTGCGGAACACCATGACGTTCGCGTCCATGGTCTCCTGCAGCTCGCGGCGCAGGACCGCCACGCGCTCCGTGCCCGTCGACGACCGCAGCCGCTCCACCTGGGAGACGACGAGCTCCGCCGGGTTCTCCGGCAGCTCGACGAAGTCCGCCTTCTGGGAGTACTCGGCGGCGGCGATGCCCGCGCGCTTGCCGAACACGTTGATGTCCAGAAGGCTGTTCGTGCCCAGGCGGTTCGCGCCGTGCACCGAGACGCAGGCGACCTCGCCGGCGGCGTACAGGCCCGGGACGACCGTGGTGTTGTCGGACAGCACCTCACCCTCGACGTTCGTCGGGATGCCGCCCATCGCGTAGTGCGCGGTGGGCTGGATCGGGATCGGGTCCGTGTACGGCTCGATGCCGAGGTAGGTGCGCGCGAACTCGGTGATGTCCGGGAGCTTCGCGTCGAGCTGCTCCGGCGGGAGGTGGGTGAGGTCCAGGTAGACGTGGTCGCCCTCGGGGCCGCAGCCGCGGCCTTCCCGGATCTCCGTGTAGATCGACCGCGAGACCACGTCCCGGGACGCGAGGTCCTTCATGACCGGCGCGTACTTCTCCATGAAGCGCTCGCCGTCCTTGTTGCGGAGGATGCCGCCCTCACCGCGGGCGCCCTCCGTCAGCAGGATGCCCATGCGCCAGATGCCGGTCGGGTGGAACTGGAAGAACTCCATGTCCTCCAGCGGCAGCCCGCGGCGGTAGACGGCGGCCTGGCCGTCGCCCGTCAGCGTGTGCGCGTTCGACGTCACCTTGAAGAACTTGCCGGTGCCGCCGGACGCGTAGATCACGGCCTTCGCCTGGAAGACGTGGATCTCACCGGTGGCGAGTTCGTACGCGACCACACCGGCCGAGCGCTTCACGCCGTCGACCTCGGTGATCAGCTGGTCCAGGACGTAGAACTCGTTGAAGAACTCCACGCCCTCTTTCACGCAGTTCTGGTACAGCGTCTGGAGGATCATGTGGCCGGTGCGGTCGGCCGCGTAGCAGGAGCGGCGGACGGGGGCCTCGCCGTGGTTGCGGCTGTGGCCGCCGAAGCGACGCTGGTCGATCGTCCCGTTGGGCGTCCGGTTGAACGGCAGGCCCATCTTCTCCAGGTCGAGGACCGAGTCGATGGCCTCCTTCGCCAGGATCTCGGCGGCGTCCTGGTCGACCAGGTAGTCACCGCCCTTGATCGTGTCGAAGGTGTGCCACTCCCAGTTGTCCTCCTCCACGTTGGCGAGCGCGGCGGCCATGCCGCCCTGCGCGGCGCCCGTGTGGGAGCGGGTGGGGTAGAGCTTGGTCAGGACCGCCGTGCGGCTGCGCTTCGTCGACTCGATGGCCGCGCGCATGCCCGCGCCGCCGGCGCCGACGATGACTGTGTCGTACTTGTGGATCTTCATGAGTGGTTCTCTCAGTCCCTCGGTCCCGTGCGCCTAGCGGATGTTCGGGTCGAAGGTGAAGATCACCAGCGTGCCCAGCAGGATGGTGAACACCGTGGCGGTGTAGAGCAGGCCCTTCAGCCACAGCCGGGTGTTCGCGCGCTCCGCGTAGTCGTTGATGACCGTACGCAGGCCGTTGGCCCCGTGCAGCATCGCGAGCCACAGCATCAGCAGGTCCCAGACCTGCCAGAACGGGGAGGCCCAGCGGCCGGCCACGAAGGCGAAGCCGATCTTGGACACGCCGCCGTCCAGCACCAGCTGGATCAGCAGGTGGCCCAGGACCAGCACGACCAGCACGACGCCGGACAGCCGCATGAACAGCCACGCGGCCATCTCGAAGTTGCCCCGGGTGGACTTCGGGGTCTTCTTGGTGCGCTTGCGCGGGGCCTCGATGAGGGGCGCCGGGTTGTCGACGTTGTAGATCGAGCCGCCCTCTACGGGGCCGATCCCGGCAGCGGTGGATTCAGTGGTGGCCATCGGTGTCAGCTCCCGAACAGTTCACGAGCGGCGTGCCCGAGGACGGGGTAGATGGCCCCGAGCATCAGCACGAGCCACAGGCCCACGACGCTCCAGAGCATCTGCTTCTGGTACCGCGGGCCCTTCGACCAGAAGTCGACGGCGATGACGCGCAGACCGTTGAGCGCGTGGAAGAGGATGGCGGCGACGAGGCCGTACTCCAGCAGCGCGACGATCGGGGTCTTGTAGGTGGCTACGACCTTGTCGTAGTCCTCGGGGGAGACACGCACGAGCGCGGTGTCGAGCACGTGGACGAACAGGAAGAAGAAGATGAGGACGCCGGTGACTCGGTGAGCCACCCACGACCACATTCCTTCCCGGCCGCGGTACAGCGTTCCAGCCGGCACGGAAGAACCCTCCGGGAGCGGGGATTGGAGCCTGCCGGCTTGGGTGTCGGACGGGCCCGGCCGGGTACGGTCCACCGGCCCCCAGCATCGTAGCCAGCCGCTGGCGCTGGGCTTACAGCGGGCCTACCGGTGTGATCAAACTGGCACGCGTATGGGTGAGCGTCGGCGGCATCCGGGGCGGGTTGTGTGGTTATGTGCCGCGTACGGCGCCGTTGGGGCTGGTCGTGCCCCTACAGGAGCTGTGTCAGCCGTTGTCTTGCCAGGCGGCGGAGTTCTTCTGCCGCGACCACCCGTTCGTCCTCCGGATCGTTCGTCAAACGTGACCGGATGGCTTCCAGGACGTAGTCCAGGGCCTCGTCCGCCGGTACGCCGTCCAGGCAGATGGCGAACGCGTGTCCGAATCTCGCCTCGTATGCCGCGTGGGCCGCGCTCAGCGCCATGTGGGCCGCGCCGTACGCGTCGTCCGGGAGGGCGGGGAGGGACTCTGCCGCCAGGGCCTCCGCCAGGTCTTTCGCGGTCAGGTCGTACGCGGCCTCGTCCGACGCGGCCAGGAGGGCGTCGAGGGTCGGGTAGGGGCGGTGGTCGGCGAGGCGGCGGGCCCAGCGGAGGCTGCGCAGACAGGTGAGGAGGGCGCGGTGGGCCTCTTCGGTGGGCGCGGTGTTGAAGCCGTCCAGCACGGGTGCGGGTGAGGTCCGGATCTGCGCCGGTATGGCGAGGCGGCCGGAGAGGTGGGAAAGACGGTGCGCAGGCAGCGTGGATCCTCGCGTCACGTGTGGTGTGGCAGGGGATGCAGTGAAGGATGTGTCGCCACGTTATCGAGCGCGGTCAGTTCGTGTCCGACGGATGCCCGAATTTCACTCGAACGAGAGAGTTTCGGAAGGTGTCGTGGACACCATCGCGCGGTTTTCGGCGCGCCGGGTGCGGACGGGCGTCGTACGGTTGGCGGAGTGAGCAGGCACAGTCATCGGCGCCGTGCGCCGCAGAGGAACCCACGCCGCGCGTCACAGCGGACGCCGCAGCAGCGGGTGGTGCTGCGGGCGCTGACGGCGGGCGGGTTGGTCGTCGCACTCGGGGCCGGGGTGGGGGTGTGGGCCTCGTCGGGGAACAGCGGCGGGACGCCCGCCGGGTCGGCCGCCTCCCGGCAGGCCGCCGCCGGGACCTCCGCGGGGACCTCCACCGGTAAGGGCGCCGATGCGGCCGCACCGGCCGCGAGCCCGACGCCCACCCGTTCCTACCCCCTGTCGACGACCCCCCGTACCATCCCCGCCGTCAGCTCCCACACCCCGGCGCGCGGTCCCGGCTGGCGTCCGGGGGCCGGGCACCGGGTGGTGGTGAGCGACGCCGATCTCGCCGACGAGGGGCGGCTCGTCGCCGGTGAGCTGGGGCTGACGTACGCCGGGGAGAAGAACGACGTCCGCGCCGGGGACCTGCGGCTGGCGCTGAACGACGACGAGGGCGCGAACCCGGAGTCGTACACCATGACCGTGCGCGGCGGGCGGGTCACCATCAGCGGGCCCTCCGACGCCGGTGTCTTCTACGGCACCCGCACCCTCAAGCAGGAGGTGCACGGCGGTGGTACGGCGTCGGAGGGCGTCGTCCGCGACCAGCCGGCCAAGCCGCAGCGCGGGTTCACGCTGGACATCGCCCGCAAGTACTTCAGCCCCGCCTGGATCGAGGACCGGATCCGTGAGCTCGGCGATCTGAAGTTCAACCAGCTCGGGCTGCACTTCTCCGACGACCAGGCCTTCCGGATCGAGTCCGACACCCACCCGGAGATCGTCGCCCGGCAGCACCTCACCAAGGCCGAGGTGAGGAAGATCGTCGGCCTCGCGGCGAGCCGGCACATCACCGTCGTGCCCGAGATCGACTCGCCGGGGCACCTGGGCGCCGTCCTCGCCGCCCACCCCGAGCTGCAGCTGCGCAATGTGAACGGGGTGGCGACCCGCGGGGCGATCGACATCTCCAAGGACGCCTCCGCGAAGCTCCTCGACGACCTGCTGAACGAGTACGCCGGTCTGTTCCCCGGCGCCTACTGGCACCTCGGCGGCGACGAGTACCAGGCCCTGACGAAGTCGAACCCGGCGGCCTCCTACCCGCAGCTCGCCTCCGCCGCGGCGGCCCGGTACGGCACCGGCGCGACCGTCGCCGACCTCGCCACCGGCTGGCTGAACGACCGCGCCGACACCGTCCGCGCCCACGAGCGCACCATGCGGGTGTGGAACGACGGGTTCTTCCGGGGGACGTCGGTCAAGCCGGCCTCCGATCTCGTGGTCGCGTACTGGACCGGCAAGGAGATCGGGGCGCGCAAGCCGGTGGAGTACCTGAGCGCGGGGCGCAAGGTGCTCAACTACAACGACGAGTACCTGTACTACGTCCTGGGGCAGCCGCAGACCTTCGTCTACCCGACCGGGCGGCGCATCTACGAGCAGTGGACCCCGCGCGTCCTGCGCGGCACGACGCCGGTGGCCGCGCGGTACGACGCCCAGATACTCGGCGGTTCCTTCTCGGTGTGGTGCGACCTCGCCAACTCGCAGACGCAGGCCCAGGTCGCCGCGGGCATACGGATGCCGCTGCGGGCGACCTCGCAGAAGCTGTGGGACGCGAGGACGCCGGTGCTGACCTGGACGCAGTTCAGGGCCCTGGCGAACCGGCTGGGCTAGGCCGCCGCCGGCCCACGGCGCTGTCGACACTGCCGGCGCTGTCGGGGCTGTCGGGGCGTTGGCTGAAATGCGTTCCTTCGGGTCTCCCCTCCTGTCCCCCCTCAGTCCCCCCAGTCCCTCCTGTGACACTCCTGCCCCGTCGCACGCAGTAAGGGGAAGTGCGGGCTCCGTAAGGTAGGCGCCCTGGCGAGGGAGGCGTGGATGAGCCTGGTGGAACTGATCGCTCAGGCCGACGAACGCGGACTGGCTGCCAGCGGGTTGGCTTGTTTGGATCGGTGCGTGCCCCTGCTCGGGGCTGACGACGACATCCTGCGACCACTGTGGGGCAACCTCACCGAGGCCTCCGACGGCGCCGACTGGGGCGAGCTCCTGGAACAGGTGCGCGGCAAGCTGGAGTCCGGCGAAGCGACGGAGGGCGACGGCGGCGTGGCGCAGGGCGGCGACGAGGCCGTGCTCCTGGTCCGCCGGATGCTGGCCGCGGCCCCGGCCGACCGCTTCGCCGGCGAGGTGCGGCTCTGGGCCGACGCCTGCTCCGTCGCCTCCCTCCAGATCCACCGCCTCCTCGACCCGGCCGA
The DNA here is from genome assembly GCF_055581185.1 of Streptomyces sp. NPDC031474. Classification (NCBI taxonomy): domain Bacteria; kingdom Bacillati; phylum Actinomycetota; class Actinomycetes; order Kitasatosporales; family Streptomycetaceae; genus Streptomyces; species Streptomyces sp. NPDC031474. Next base: position 37,109 of record NZ_JBVIJX010000022.1, on the reverse strand, counting down.
GGACGCAGCCCCGGTCGACTCACGCCGCGAGGGTCGTACGGAGGGCATGTCGCCCCTCGTCGCCGCCGAACTGCGCCGCCAGGTCACCGTGCTGGAAGTGCTGGCCGGACATGGCGCGGGCGGACTGCGCCGCGCGCTGGAGGTGTCCGTCGAGGGCCGCCGGGTGCTGCGCGCGGTGGTGTCCCGGCGGGCTCGGAAACGCAGGTGAGCAAGGTGAGCAACCGGATGTGTCCCCCAGCCATTTGACGACCGCGTCCCGGTGCCGGGCCGTCGCGGCGTAGAAGTCCGTCAGGTCCCGGTGCGCCGAGGCGAACGCGGCCCGGGTGCGGGTTTCCTCGGCGGTGCCGCCGTAGCGGGGCAGGAGTTCGGCACGGGCGGGCCGCCACAGGTCGTCGAAGTCGCTCTCCGCCAGGAAGGCGGCGACCCGGGCCGTCTGGGCGACGGTCAGCAGCACGAACGGCGGCTCCTTCGAACGGGCCGGGTACACGCGCTCACCGCCGAGCACCACGTGGGCGTCGGCGTAGAGCACCTGATGGTCGCCGTAACGGCCGTCCAGGGCCGATGCGCAGTTCAGGTGGTCATGGTCTTCGTCGAACAGCTTCCGCAGCCAGGTCGCGCTGTTGCGCAGGGCCGAAGGGGGCACGGCGCGGAGCCGGAGGCACGCGCTCATCACTCAAGGAGCGCGTGAGGGCGCGGAATCATCACTGCTGTGCGCGATCTGCGGTGGAGGCGGGGTGGTCCTGCGCCGGTCTCGCGGAGGGGCCGGATTCGCGTGACGGATCACGGCCGGGCGCCGCTCCTTTCTATGTGACGTGGACAACTCAAGCGACCCAGGCGGCGCACGTGGGCCAGGGACCTCAGCACGCAGGACAGCCGGGCCGGCCCTCCGCCGCCGTGAAACCGGTGCGATGGGCGGCGGAGGCGGTGGCCGCCGCGCGGGAGGGCGTGCGCGAGCATCTCGACTTCTCCGCGCAGAGTCTGTGGCGCGTCGACCGGCTGATCGAGGAGCTGCGCCGAGCGGGCACGGAGCCACCGGCCGCGGAGAACACGCTCCGCGGTTTCGGGGCGTACGCCGGTGAGGTGATCGTCCGGCAGACCGGCGCCGAGTGGTGGGCGGCCGGCGGCGACCACTGGGTCCGCACCCCCGACGGACGCCTGTGGGAGCCCCTCGACGAGGCCCGCCGCTGCCTCGGCGGCCACGGCTCCCTGCGGCTGCTGTGCCTGGACGCGATGCGGGGACGGCGCTAGCCACGAACGACACCTGTGGCCGTGTGACGAGTGACACCTCTGTGACCCGTGATGTTCGAGGGCGCATGTCCGCTGGGACAGCGGGGAGCCGATCCGGTTTCCCGGACCGAGTGGAGGGGTGGGGACCCATGAGCAGCGGGGTGGATGCGGGCACGCCGGACGCGCGGGGGATGCGGGGGTGTGCCACGGGGTTCGTCGCACGGGTCACCGCCCGGCAGCGGCTGCCGCTCGACTACTCCGTCGCCAGTCTGCGGGTCGTCGACTTCCTCGTCGACGGGGTGCGCAAGGGCGGCGCCGACCGGGAGCGGGCGCACGACACGCTCGTCGGGCTCGGGGCGTACGTCGGCGAGGTGCTGGTGCGGCGGGCCGGCGGGGTGTGGGTGGATCTCGACGGCGACCAGCGTGCCTGGTTCGGACAGGCGGTCGGGGTGCGGATGCCGGACGGGCGGGTGTGGAACCCGCTCGGGAAGGTCGTCAACCGGTTCGAGACCGGGAGTCCGGAGGAATCCCTGCGGACCTTCTATCTGACCCTCCATGGGCGCGCCCGGCGGGCGGTGGCCTGACCGTGGAGGCGTCTGCCGCATCCGTCACATCCGTGCGCTGTGACACTTCGGTGCGGCCGGACGCTGATGACCGTGGGGGCGTGACCGCGTCCGGACCGGGTGTCCGGCGGGACGGTCGCGCGCCCGCAACGGACTCCGTACGAACGAGGACAGTCTTGGGCCAGGGAGGGGAATCCCGGCGCGCGCACGCGTACGACGGGGAACTGGGCGCGGCCGTGGCACGGGCCCAGGACGGCGACGAGACCGCGTTCGCCGTCGCGTACCGGATCGTGCAGCCCGGACTGCTCGGCTACCTGCGCGGCATCGTCGGCGACGACGCCGAGGACGTGGCCTCCGACGCCTGGCTGGAGATCTCCCGCGACCTGGGAAGGTTCCGCGGCGACGGCGCCGGTTTCCGGGGCTGGACCGCGACCATCGCCCGGCATCGGGCCCTCGACCACCTGCGCCGGCTGCGGGTGAGGCCCCGGTCGGCGGTGCTGGAACAGGACGTCGTCCTCGACCTGCCGGGGCCGCACAGCACCCACGACCAGGCGCTGGAGTCCCTGTCCACCGCACACGCCCTGGAGCTGGTCCGCGGGCTGCCGCAGGACCAGGCGGAGGCCGTGCTGCTGAGGGTCGTCGTAGGGCTGGACGGACCCGCCGCGGCCCGTGTGCTCGGCAAGCGGCCCGGCGCCGTGCGTACGGCCGCGCACCGCGGTCTGAAGCGGCTGGCCCGCCAGCTGGGCGTCGCCGACGCGAACGGCGAGAGCGGCACAGGTGTGACGGATGGGGGGCCCCGGACGCTGGGGGAGTCGACGTGAACGGCGACGGCCGCGGACCGTATGGATCACTGGTGGGTGCGGCCACCCGGTGGCACGGCCCGATCGGACGGATGGGACAGAGGCGGAAACGAACATGGGTGAACGGCTGAACGACGGCGCGGGCCTCGGCCGTCGGCGCGCGCACCCTGACGACGCCGTCGCCGACCTGTCGGGGCTGGAGGCGCTGCTCGCCCACGCCCTGCGCGAGCCCGGCGACCGTCCGAACACGAACACGAACACGAGCACGAGCACGGACATCGGTATGGGCACGGACGTGGCCGGGGGCAGCGAGGGTGAGCTGCGGGCCGTCGCCGCGTTCCGGGCCGCCCGGGACTCCGGCGCGCACCGGGCGCGTCCCCGGCGCCGCGACGACTGGCGGCCCCGGCCCGCCCGGCGGCACACCGCCCGCTCGCTGCGGGTCACGCTCTCCGCGCTGATCGCCGCCCTCGCGCTGGGCGGCGTCGCGTACGCCGCGATCGGCTCCGTCACGGACGGCGGCGGCGACGACGGCGGGGGGCGCCCGGAGCGGTCGGCGAGCGCGCCGTCCGGTCGGTCCGACACGCCGTCCGGCGCCCCCTCCGCCACGGACGGCGCCGAGCGGGACCGTCCCGCGAACGCCAAGGACACCGAGGCCCACTGCCGCGCCTACGAGAAGGTCCAGGGACGGGGCCAGGCGATGGACTCCACCGCCTGGCAGCGGCTCGTGACGGCGGCGGGCGGCGAGCAGAACGTCGCCGCGTACTGCGCGGCCCACGCTCAGCAGAAGGCCGAGAAGACGCCGAAGGCGGAGAAGAGCCCCAAGGCGGAGAAGACGCCGAAGGCCGAGACGGGCCCCAAGGCGGAGACGAACCCCAAGGCCGAGACGAGCCCCAGGGCCGACCAGAGCCCCAAGGCGGAGAAGACCGTGACGCCCGAGAGGTCCGCGAACTCCGGGAAGACCAGGGCCGCGAACGGCGGATGACCCGTTGCAGCCGAGGCAACGGCCGGGGCCGCCACCCCCCACAGGAGAGGCCCCGGCCGTCGCGCGGCACGGGTCGCGCGGCGGCCCGTACTCCCTACAGCGCCGTGAGTGCGTTTTCTGTCACACCCCCGGGCGCACCCCCTCGCGTCACGAGTCAGTTGCATGTTCTACGGTCGTGGACGTGCGGCGGTTTCAGGTCGTAACGTGCCCTTCGCGCCGGACGGCCAAGCGGCAGACCACCGCAACGACCTGCGGTCCACGGACCGCGAACCATCGACCGAGGAACCACGACGTGGGGGACGACGCGGAGTTGACGGCCGCGGTGCTCGCGGCACAGAACGGGGACGAGAACGCGTTCCGGACTGTGTACCGCACGGTGCACCCGCGGCTGCTCGGGTACGTGCGCACACTCGTCGGCGACCTCGACGCCGAGGACGTCACCTCCGAGGCCTGGCTGCAGATCGCGCGTGACCTGGTGCGGTTCAGCGGCGACGCGGACCGTTTCCGCGGCTGGGCCGCCCGGATCGCCCGCAACCGCGCCCTGGACCACATACGCATGCGGGGACGGCGTCCCGCGATCGGCGGCGACGAGACCGAGCTGACCGGCCGGGCCGGCGAGTCCGACACCGCGGGCGAGGCCATCGAGGCGCTCGCCACCGACCGCACCCTCGGCCTCATCGCCCGGCTGCCGCAGGACCAGGCCGAGGCCGTCGTCCTGCGGGTCGTCATGGGCCTGGACGCCAAGACGGCCGCCGAGACGCTCGGCAAACGGCCCGGCGCGATACGCACGGCCGCGCACCGCGGTCTGAAGAAGCTCGCCGAACTGCTCGGCGACGACGCGGAGACGGCGGGCGCGCTCGACGGCCTGCCGCCCCAGCGTGGAACGCGCTCGCGCGCGGTGACGTCCGCCAGTGTGACGCAAGTGCGCGCGCGGACGCAGAAGGACATGTGATGGCCGACAAGCAGGACAGGTGGCTCGACCGCGAAACGGCGGAGCGTCTGCTGCGCGGTGAGTCACCCGGCCACGCTCTCGACGGTCCGGCCGCCGAGCAGGCCGAACGTCTCGCCAGGACGCTGGCCGCGTTGTCCGCGCCGGCCGCCGAGCCCCTGCCCGCCGACGAGGAACTCCCCGGCGAGGCCGCGGCCCTGGCCGCGTTCCGCAAGACCCACGCGGACCGCGCCGACCTCGCCCGGGGCGCCACCGCCGGACTCGCCGGTGAGGCCGGTGAGGCCGGTGGGGCCGGTGAGGCCGGTGGGGCCGGTGAGGCGCACGCGGTCGACGTCGGGCTGGTGCGCATCGTCGGCGGTGTCCGCGAGGCCGGTCGCCGTCCCCGCCGGATCCGGCCCGCGCGGCTGGGACTGGCCGCGGCGCTGGCCGTGGGGGTGCTCGGCGGGGTCGCGGTCGGGACCGGCGTCCTGCCGTCCCCGTTCGACGGCGCGGAACCGGCGCGCCCCTCCGTCTCGGCGCCCGCGCTCCCCGAACGCCCGCTCGTCTCCCCCTCCCCGGACGCCTCGGGCGGCGCCGCGCCGTCGACGACCCCGGGGGGCGGCGCGGGCGGCCCGGGAGACACCGGCAGCGAGGCCGGCAAGGGCGCCGGGAACGGCGCCGCGGACGACAACGCCACCGCCGCCCCGGACCTGCGCGGCGCCTGGCCGGGCGGCGTGACCTCGTCCTGCCGCGACCTGAGCACCGGCAAGACCCTGGACGCCGGCCGCCGGCGGACCCTGGAGAACCTGGCGGGCGGCTCGAAGCGCGTGCCGACGTTCTGCGCGGGCGTCCTCGACCACACCGCCGGCGGAAACCCCCGCGGCGACGCCCGCACAGGAAACGGCACCGCCGGCCGGGACACCGGAAAGGGCCAGGGGGACCGCGACAGCCAGAGCGGATCGACCCGCGGGAGCGGCACGGACGACAAGCCCGGCCGGGGCGGCGGCACGTCCGACGACGACGATGACGGCGGCCACAGAGGCGGCCGCCACGGTCACGGCCACGCAGGCGGCGGCCACGGCGGCGGCCGCCACGGTCACGGCTGAGACGACCATCGTCAGGACGGCGCCTCCGGCACGCCCGGTGCCGGTTTGCGGGCCGGGGGGACCTCGGGAACCATCGGGAAGTGCAAGGTCCTATCCCATCGCACCGAGGAGAGCCGTCATGGGAGAAGAGACCGAAGTGACGCCCACGATCGATGAACTCGCCGCGGAGTCCAGTGAGTTGGCGGAGATCCTGTCGTCCGACGGGGCATCGTCCAGTGGTGACGGCCAGATGTTCCCGTTCCCCTTCTGCATCCGCTACAACGGTCGCCCGCAGGAGTCCAGGATCATCCACGCTCCCGACCTCAACGGGGCCCTCATCACCGTCAACCAGCTCGTGAGCATCGCCAACCGGGAGGCCTCGCGGCAGGGCTTCCCGCCGCTCTTCTCCTCCACGGGCGGCAGCTGCCCCGACGAGTGACCCTCGCCACACCGCCGCCACACCGCCGCTGACCTGCGACTTCGTAGATCGCAGAAGTTTTTTCGTGAAGGGTGTGACGTTTTTGGCGGCTGGGGCGCAGTAACAAGTGAGCCGACTGGTCATCGGCCCTTGCACTGAGCCGGGGTTCCCCCCGTACCTTCGGCTCGTGCGCTCGGCGCGGGCGGGACACGTTCCCCCGGTCCCGCTCGCGCCCCCAACGTCTACCAGGACACGACGACCTTGTCGCCGTTCCTCACCTGCGCGAAGAGCTCCGCGATGGCCGCCTCGTCCCGGACGTTGACGCAGCCGTGCGAGGCGCCGGCGTAACCGCGGGCCGCGAAGTCGGCCGAGTAGTGCACCGCCTGCCCGCCGCTGAAGAACATCGCGTACGGCATCGGCGAGTGGTAGAGCGTGGACACATGGTCGCGGGACTTCCAGTAGACGTGGAACACACCCTCGCGGGTGGGCGTGTACTGCGAGCCGAAGCGGACCGACACCGTCGACTCGGTCCGGCCGTCGATCATCCAGCGCAGGGTGCGGGTCGTCTTGTCGATGCACAGCACCCGCCCCGTCAGACAGCGGGGGTCGGGCGCGGCGGCCGGCTGACCGCCCATCAGATACAGCTCCCACTGGCCCGGCTCCCGCGTCATGTCCAGCAGCCGCTGCCAGGTGACGGTGTCCGTCTTCCCGGTCCTCGGCAGCCCGCGCTTGCCCTGGAAGCCCTTCACCGCCTCCTCGGTACGCTCGTCGTACGTGCCCGTGGGGCCGTCGTAGAGCCAGGCGACCTGCCGCAGCCGGGCCTGGAGCCCGCGCACCGCGCGTCCGGTGTCGCCGGGCGACCACAGCACGGCGGGGGGCGGGGCGCCGGTGGCCGGGCCGCTCGGCTTGTCGTCGGCGGTCGTCCCGGCCGGGGTCGAGGCCCGGGTCGAGGGGGGCGTCGTCCGGCCGGCGTCGGCGGGGCCGGGCGAGCGCACGCCCCCGTCCGCACCCCCGTCCGCACCCCCGTCCGCGCCCCTGCCCGCGCCGGTGTCCGTCTTCGGGGTCTGCACGCTACAGCCGCCGCACACCGTCACCAGGGCCGCCGCGGCGGCCAGGACGGCGATCGATCTCCGCATCCGCATGCCTGGAATGTTCCCCCCGGATGACGTCTCGCGAACGGACCGGCATGGTTGTGACCGGGACCGCAATCACTCTGTGAGGAAGCTCCCAGCGTGCTCCCCTCCACCGGGTGCACGCACGCCGATACAGTCCGTCGAAGGGTCGGACTGTACTGACGGGTAATTGCTCAGCGGGAGGCATCACACCAATGGCGCGTGAGTCGGAGTCCGGACTGCCCATCGAACCGGTCTACGGGCCTGAGGACCTGGCGGGCTGGGACCCGGCCGAGAAGCTGGGCGAGCCCGGCGCGTACCCCTTCACCCGGGGCGTCTACCCGTCGATGTACACCGGCCGCCCCTGGACGATGCGCCAGTACGCGGGCTTCGGCACGGCGGTGGAGTCCAACGCCCGCTACCAGCAGCTGATCGCCAACGGCACGATGGGCCTGTCGGTCGCCTTCGACCTGCCCACCCAGATGGGCCACGACTCCGACGCGCCGATCGCCTCCGGCGAGGTCGGCAAGGTCGGCGTGGCGATCGACTCGATCGACGACATGCGGGTGCTGTTCGGCGGGATCCCGCTGGACAAGGTGTCGACGTCGATGACGATCAACGCCCCCGCGGCCCTGCTGCTGCTCATGTACCAGCTGGTCGGCGAGGAGCAGGGCGTCCCGGCCGACTGGCTCACGGGCACGATCCAGAACGACGTCCTCAAGGAGTACATCGCGCGCGGGACGTACATCTTCCCGCCGAAGCCCTCGCTGCGCCTCATCGCCGACATCTTCAAGTACTGCAAGGCCGAGATCCCGAAGTGGAACACGATCTCGATCTCCGGCTACCACATGGCGGAGGCGGGCGCGTCCCCGGCGCAGGAGATCGCCTTCACGCTGGCCGACGGCATCGAGTACGTCCGTACGGCGGTGGCCGCGGGGATGGACGTCGACGACTTCGCCCCGCGTCTGTCCTTCTTCTTCGTGGCGCGTACGACGATCCTCGAAGAGGTCGCGAAGTTCCGTGCCGCGCGCCGGATCTGGGCGCGGGTGATGAAGGACGAGTTCGGCGCGAAGAACCCCAAGTCGCTGATGCTGCGGTTCCACACGCAGACGGCGGGCGTCCAGCTGACGGCCCAGCAGCCGGAGGTGAACCTGGTGCGGGTCGCCGTCCAGGGCCTCGCGGCGGTTCTCGGCGGCACCCAGTCCCTGCACACGAACTCCTTCGACGAGGCGATCGCGCTGCCCACGGACAAGAGCGCGCGCCTCGCCCTGCGCACCCAGCAGGTGCTCGCCTACGAGACGGACGTGACGGCGACCGTCGACCCCTTCGCCGGGTCGTACGTCGTGGAGAAGATGACCGACGACGTCGAGACGGCGGCCGTCGAGCTCATGCGGAAGGTCGAGGACCTCGGCGGCGCGGTCGCCGCCATCGAGCACGGCTTCCAGAAGTCCGAGATCGAACGCTCCGCCTACCGGATCGCCCAGGAGACCGACTCCGGCGAGCGGGTCGTCGTCGGCGTCAACCGCTACCAGCTCGACGCCGAGGAGCCCTACGAGCCGCTCCGCGTCGACCCGGCCATCGAGGCCCAGCAGGCGGAGCGGCTCGCGAAGCTGCGCGCCGAGCGCGACCAGGCGGCGGTGGACTCGGCCCTGGACGCCCTGAAGAAGGCGGCGGAGGGCGAGGACAACGTCCTCTACCCGATGAAGGACGCGCTGCGGGCGCGGGCGACGGTGGGCGAGGTCTGCAATGCGTTGCGGGGGGTGTGGGGGACGTATGTGCCTTCGGATGCGTTCTGAGCTGGTGATTCCTCCGAACGGGTGATCGGGGGCGAAACTCTCATGTGCGCGGTTACGCTCGTGTTGGGTGTTCCCCAAAGGAGGGTGCCGTGGCTGTGATGCTGCACGAGTCGTCGCTCGCTGATGCTGCCGACCGGCTGTGGGAGGAGCTGCCCGGGCACCGGGTGGAGATCCTCAACGGGAGCATTGTCGTGACACCGCCGCCGGATGGGCCGCATCAGGAGACGCTGACTTGGCTGATCGAGGAGTTTTCGAGAGTCAAGGCCAGGGAGGCAGGGCTCAGGTACGTCGGTGGTATCGGTTTGTGGCTGCCAACAGGGCCTGACGACTACGCGGTGCCCGACCTCTCGGTGGTCGATGCCGATTACAAGGACGCACTCGTCGAGAAGAACTGCTATGCGCCACATGTCTTCCGTCTGGTCCTGGAAGTGACGTCTTCCAACTGGACGAACGACACCGCAACCAAGGTCGACATCTACGCGCGGGCCAACATCCCGGCCTACCTCATCGCCGACCGCAAACACGACGAGGTCCTCCTCTACACCGACCCGGCCGACGGCAAGTACCCCGACCCCCAGCGTTTCAAGCGGGGCCAGACCGTCCCCGTCCCGGAATCCGTCGGGGTCAGCCTCGGCCTCTCCGTGGACACCCTCCTCGACGGCGAAGACTGACCCGTGGTTCAGGCGCCCACCCGCGCCCGGTAGCTCTCCACCCCCTGCGCCGACTCGCCCGCCCAGCCCACATAACCGTCCGGGCGGACCAGGAACACCCCGTCCTCCAGGCTCAGCAGCGTCCACTCCGGGCCCCTGAGCCGGTCGAAGAGGCGGACGTCGTTCACCGTCAGGTCGGGGACGCGGTCGCCGGCTCGTAGGGCGCCCGGGGTCGGCCTCAGCTCCTCGGTGAGGGACGAGTGGCGGTAGTTCAGGCCCAGCTGGCGGGTGGTCGCGCCGCGTTTCGCCTCGGCGCGGTGGATCGCCGTGGAGAGGCCGAGTACCTGCGCGGCGACCGGCCGGCGCTCCTCCTCGTACGTGTCGAGGAGTGACGTGGGAGCGTGCCCGCCCAGCACCGCGCCCAGTTTCCAGCCCAGGTTGTACGCGTCCTGGACGCTGGTGTTCAGGCCCTGCCCGCCGGCGGGGGAGTGGACGTGGGCCGCGTCCCCGGCGAGGAAGATCCGGCCGTCGCGGAAGCGGTCCGCCAGGGCCGCGCGGGGGCGGAAGTCCGACGACCAGCGGACCTCGGTGACGTCCTCGGGCGTCAGATGCGTGCGCTCGGCGAGCACGGTGCGGATGCCCTCCAGGGAGAGGTCGATGTCCGTGCCCTCGGGGAACTGGGCCACCAGTTGGAAGTCCTCCGTGCCCGCCAGCGGGCGAGCACGCCGAACTGATGGAGGACACCCTGCGCCTGTTCACGGCCGCCGGTTTCACCCTCGCCCAGGCGGTCCGCGCGACCTCGACGACCTACCTGTACACGCTCGGCTTCGTCACCGAGGAGCAGGGCGTCGAGCCGCTGCCCGACGAGCGGCGCGAAGGATACGACGTCGGGGAACGCGCCCGCCTGATGGCCGGCTTCCCGCTGTCGGCCCAGGCGGGCGCGGAGATCTTCGGCGACTACGACCGGCACTTCGAGGAGGGCCTGGCGCTGGTGATCGCGGGCATCGAGGCGGCCTACGGAGTCGACTGACCTCTCAGCGCCAACTGACCTCTCAGCGCGCCCTGGTCAGCGCCGTGCGCAGCCTCGGCGTCAGCGGCTTCTCGACGAAGCGGTTCAGCAGCCAGGCCAGGACCAGCATCGAGACGATGGTCAGCGCGAAGGTCGCCGCCGACGGCACGTGCAGCCCGCGGTGCAGGAAGCGGATGACCACCCAGCCGAGATGCTCGTGGACCAGGTAGAACGGATACGTCAGCGCCCCGGCGACCGTCAGCCAACGCCAGTTCGCCCAGTCCAGCCGGCCCAGCGCGATCGCCCCGACGGCCACGAAGCCGAAGGCGACCACGACGACGATGCCCGCCGTGGTGCGGTGGGCGAAGGCGTTCGGGTCCGAGGCGTTCCACAGGTCGCGCACCGCGTAGTGCTGGCCGATCAGGAAGCCGGCGACGACGATGCCCCAGGCGTAGGCGTCCCGCCGGTCGCGGTGGACGAGGTAGAGGCCGATACCGCCGACGAAGTACGCCGCGTACTCGGGCATCAGCACCAGGTCGAGCAGCGGCTGGTGCGCCGCCTGCGCGAGCGCCGCCGCCAGTGTCCAGCCCGCGCAGAACATGACGACCCGCCGCCGGTTCGCCCCCGGCAGGACGACGCACACCGCGAACAGCGCGTAGAAGCGGACCTCCACCCACAGCGTCCAGCACACACCGAGCACCCGGTCGACGCCCAACGGCTGCTGCATCAGGGTCAGGTTGACCAGCGCGTCGCTCGGCGAGACGGCCTCGTAGACGACCGAGGGCAGGGCGAACACCGCCGTCACCAGCAGGACGGCGACCCAGTAGGCCGGCATCAGCCGGGACACCCGGGAGGCGACGAACGACTGCAGGGGCCGGCCCCAGCCGCTCATGCAGATCACGAACCCGCTGATCACGAAGAAGACCTGGACACCGAGGCAGCCGTAGGCGGCGAACTGGTGCAGCGTGGGGAACTGCCGTTGCGGCGAGCTTCCCCAGGCCCGGGTGACGTCACCGCCGCGCCCGGCGTAGTGGTACACCGCCACCATCAGCGCGGCGACGAGCCGCAGCCCGTCCAGGGCCCGGAGCCTGCCCTCCCGGCCCTCCCGGCCCTCCCGGCGCCCCGGTGACGGCGCCGACGCGGCGGGTTGTGCCTCGGACGTGCTCACGACCGTTGCGGTCATGCCGGTACCCCTTCTTGTACGCGTGTGCGGCTTGTACGCGTGTGCGGCTAGTCCGACTTCAGGAGCCGCGCCGAGCGGTTGCCGAGCTGGACGCGGACGGCTTCCTTGCGTGCGAGCTGCCGGATCGACCGGCCGCGCGGGCCGAGCAGGTTCGCGACCCGGGCGACCTCGTTCCAGACCCGGGCGCGGTCGCCGCCGGCGATCGCCGCGGCGGACAGCAGCCGGCACGCCTCCTCCGGCTCGCCGCGCCGGGCCTGTATCTCCGCCATGCCGATGAGGACGTCCACCGGCTGTCTGCGGCGCAGGATCTCGGTGCCCACGCGCAGCGCGTCGTCGTGCTTGCCCGCGTCGAAGTGCCGGGCGAAGTCCTCGGCGAGGTACGTGCCGTGCCGGGCGAGTACCGCGGAGAACGGCGCGTGGGGCGAACCGCCCGCGGTCTCCTCGTCGGCGTCCTGCCGCCGCACGGCCTCGCCCGGCCCCGGCAGGCCCAGTGCCGTCGTCATCCGGGCGGCGAAGGCGGGGATGTCGAACAGCTCCTCGACGTCGCCGTACTCCGTCTCGGAGACCTCCTCGTCCAGCACCCGGCGCAGCGCGTCGAGCGCCGCGTCGGGCGTGTACTCGGCGAAGGATCGGTAGCCGGGGACGCCCTCCAGCACCTCCCGGGACCCGACCCGGTGGTAGGTGACGGTGCGCAGCCGCTGCTGCACCGCCTCGACCACCGACAGCGGCATCGGGTCGTCGACGCTGGACAGGAAGAAGACGTCGGAGGCGGCCAGCTCCTCGCGCACCCGGTCGCGGGAGAGCGCGCCCATCCACTCGACGCGGTCCGACAGGAGGGTGGAGGCGCCGATGCGCCATGTCCTGTGGCCGATCCAGGCGAACCGCCACGGCAGACCCTGCCCGTAGGCCAGTTCGGCGACCCGGGAGAACAGGTCGAGGCCCTTGCGGTCCTGCATGGAGCCGACCATCACGATCCGCGGCCGCTCACCGGGCGTGCGTCTCGCCCGCGCGCGGTGGGTGTCGCGCGGGACCGTGTTGTAGACCACCACCGGATCGCTCACGCCCAGCTGGCGGAACATGTCGGCCTGCGCCGTCGAGACGCACAGCACCTTCAGCCGCGGCAGCAGAGTGAGCATCTCCTGGTGGCGCAGCGTGTGCTGCCCGCCCTCGAAGTTCATGACGTACTCGGTCTCGTGGGCGTACAGCACCACGGACTTCCCCTGGTCCTGCAACGCCTGCACCAACTCGTTGGCCAGTGCGGAACGCCAGAACGGGGCCAGGCTGTTGACCAGGACGATCTCGGCGCCCGCGAGGTCGGCCAGGACGTCCTCGGCGCGGCTGTAGGCCCCGAGGTCGAAGTAGCGGACGTCGACCGGGCTCTGCGCGAGCAGCGCCTGCGTGTAGGTGAGGACGGGGATCGCCACGCCGGTGACGTAGGAGAAGCCGAGGCCCAGCACGGCCAGCGAGCGCGGCCGGTCCATGCGGCCCTGCACGGCGCGCAGCGCCCGCTCGGCCCGGGTGAGCCCGGCACGTCCGCCGTCGTCGGCGGACGCCCAGCGCGGGGCGGGCGGTTCGGCGGGCACGGCGGCCTGCTCCACGAGGCGCAGGACGCGCTCGGGGACGTCGTCCTGGAAAGCGATGAAGTGCTCGACGGGCTCACCGTGCACATTGGCCGGGAACTTGCCGGAGCGCTGGAGGTCGGCGACCACGTCGACGAGTTCTCCGACGGTGCCCACGTTGCGCAGCAGCGGGTGGTTGACCGTGGGGAAGACGATGTTGAGCGGGGGCGGGCTGAACAGGATCAGCGGAGTGCCCGCCCGCAGAGTCTGCAGATAGGTCGTGGAGAAGAAGGTGACCGCGAGGTCGTAGCCGTCGAGCCCCTCGGCGTCCAGCAGCGCCTTCTCGTCCAGGACCGTCACGTCCGGGAGGGTGCGCAGCCAGGTGAGGTGGCCGTCGAGGGTGGAGGGGTGCGGCTTGATCTCCACCTCGCCGAACGCGGTGAGCGCGGCGCACAGTTCGGTGAGCTGTTCGCGGTGGTCGTCGCGGGAGAGCTTGTTCTGGTTGCTGAGCGGCTGGTCGAGCACCACGACGCGCAGCGGCTCGCCGGGGTCCTTGGCGTGCCGGTGGGTGGTGGAGCGGGCCGCCCGCAGCAGGGCCGGGTCGTCGCTGTGGCCGAGGGCGCCGGTGATGTGGACGGGCGGGTCGGCGTCCGCGGAGCGGAACAGCAGGTGGTGCGCGGTCGCCGGGCCCCAGACGCAGACGGCGGCGGGGGAGGAGGAGCCATAGTACCAGTTCTGGTCGTGCAGCCCCGCGTCGGTCTTCTTGAAGTGGAAGTCGAGGTGGCCGTCCTGGACGAGGATCAGCGGCACGGTGCGGCCGAGCGTGGCGGCGACCCGGCGGCCGCGCTGCGACTGGTCGTTGAAGAACACCAGCCGGTCGATGCCCTCTGCAACTGCGAACGCTCGTATTCGGTGCCCGAGTTCCTCCAGGAACTCCGCGTCGCTGAGCGCCTCGTCCACCGTGAAGAGATTGCGGGCCAAAAGATCGTCGAAACGGGCCCTGGCCTCTTCTTCGATCCATCCCGCGACGTTTCCGTCCCGGTCGGCGGTGACCAGCAGGAACGAGTGGGCGTCGGCCCCCTGAGCACGCATGATCTCAGAGGCGAGGCCGACACCGTTTCGGTTCTCGACAAACACGGCGATGCGCATCGGTGTACCAGTCCACTCCGGGTACGTGGGGCAGCGGGAAGACGCCCTTCTTTTGTGAATGAAATACGACCCTTTACCCAGAGCGCGGAACCCGAAAAGAACGCGCGATGAACGTCCTGCGCAGATGTCATTTCATCCGGCGGACCCTCCTGCGCAGGGCCCTCGCCCGCTGCACCACCCGGCGCGCGGTGGAGTTGTGCGGCAGGAAGGTGAGCCGTTCCGGGATCCCGCCCGGCAGTCCCAGCGAGGTCAGCCGCCTGCGCTTGAAGTACCGCTTGGTGCGCGGCCCCAGACGGGTGCGCAGATACCGCTCGGCGACCGGGCGCAGGCCGGGGTGGAGCTGGGCCTGCATCACGAAGCCGACCGCCCGGACCAGCTCGGTCAGCGTCTGCGGCGGGACGGGCTGCTCCTCCTCGCGGTCCTCCAGGTCGGCCAGCAGCGCGTCGGCCAGCACCAGCGGCACCCGGTTGCTGTTCTGGTACGGGGTGAGCCGCTCCAGCAGCGACCCGGTGCCCACGCGGGCGACCTCCAGCTCGTACAGGGCGGACGCGGTGAACAGAGCGGTGGAGAAGCAGCCGACGACCAGCGCGGGCCGCGCCTTGACGAACAGCACCTCGGCCAGCACCGGCAGCTCCAGGACCGTCAGCCGCACGCCGAGCCGCTCCGCCTCGGTCTCCAGGGCGCGGCTGAAACGGGCCGGGGCGCTCGGATGCGGCTTGAAGACGACGGCGCGGTGACCGCGGGCCACGGCGCCCCGCAGCATCCGCACATGCAGGTCCTCCTCCTCGTCCGGGGAGAGGATCTCCAGCGCCGACAGGTACTGGCCGAGCAGCAGCGCGCAGTCGTCGGGCAGCGGCGGCAGGTCGGGCACGGAGTCGGCGATCTGGCCCAGCACCTTCAGGAACGCCGCCGTCGGCACGATCCGCGCGGGCACCTCGAACTCGGTGAGCAGCAGCGGCACCAGGCCCGGCACCAGGTCCAGGTGGAGCAGCCGCCGCACCCGGGTGCCGATGAGGGGGTCGAGCTTGTTGCGGGTGGGCCCGTAGCTCATCAGCCCGTCGGCGTAGACCTCGACGGGCGCCCCCGGGAACAGCTGGGCGATGGCCTGGGCGGGGTTGACCTGGATGGACTCCAGGACGATCGCCACCCGGTCGTCGCCCAGGCCCCACAGCAGCCGCAGATGGCGCTCCAGGAGGGGGACGTCGTCGGGGCGCGGCGACCAGGCGCTCGGGTGGAAGGGGCTGATGGCCTCGTTCCAGGAGAGCACCTCGTCGAAACGGTCCCGCAGCGGCTCGAAGCCGGCCATCTCGTCGAGGGCAGGGGCGGTCTCCGGCGTCGGCGCGGTGTTGCACACCAGCAGCAGCCGCCGGTCCGCCGCCGGGAAGCAGCCGGCGTCGAGCGCGGCGGCGAGGGTGGCGGCGCCGTAGAGGGTCGAGGCGCAGAAGATCTGGGTCGTACGGCTCGCGGCGGAGGGGATGGCGGAGGGGGTGTGGGTCATCAGGCGGCCGCCTTGGCGGAGGTGATCTGGCGGCGCAGTCGCCGCAGCTTGGAGGAGCGCCGCAGGTCCATGCGGTCGAGGACGTCGGTGAGGAGTTCCTGCGGCATCCGCTTTATCGCGGCCGAGCTCATCGTGCGCAACTGCCTGGCGACGGCCGGCTCGAACTTGTCGGTCTCCGCGAGGTGGTGGGCGATGATCGCGCAGTACGTGCGCACCGCCTTCGGCAGCAGCCTCTCGGCGTCCGGGTCGGCGGCCGTCTCCTCGATGACCTGGTCGAAGGCGCGGATGAAGTCCAGCTGGCGGACGTCGCCGATCTGGGTGAGGGAGGAGGCGACGCCGCGGCGGTAGAAGACGCCGTGCAGGTTCACCACGGCGAACGAGTCCGCCCGCCGGTGCAGTTTCCAGATCCAGGGCCGGTCCTCGGCGGTGCGCAGCCCGTCGGTGAAGTGCAGCAGGCCGCGGTCGAGGAGGCGGCGGTGGTAGACGCCGGCCCAGGCGTAGGCGTAGTCGACGGACGTGGAGCGGTCGGCGGGCAGGATCGCCGCGCGCGGGTCGAGGACCTCGCCGCGCAGCCCGTGCGGGTGGCGGACGATCGTGCGGGTGCGGCCCGTGGCCTGGACGTGGTCCGTGCGCACGAAGTCGCAGCCCAGCTCCTCGATCGCGGCGACCAGCCGGCCGAGGTGACCGCGGGCGAGCCAGTCGTCGCCGTCCAGAAAAGTCAGGTATTCGCCCTGGGAGGCATCGAGGCCCGTATTGCGTGCGGTGGCCAGACCGCCGTTCTCCTCATGGCGGACATAACGCACCTGGGCGACCTTCGAAAGTCCCTCGACAGCCCGTTCGAGAATGGCCGGAGTTTCATCTTCGGAATGATCATCGACCAGTACGAACTCGAAATCGTGACTGGCGTTCAGATGAAGACTTCTCAGCATGTCCGGGGCGTATTGGCGGACGTTGTAGAACGGCACGATCACAGAAAGCTTTGGCACCTGAGGAACCCTAGAAGGGGCTGCGGCGGCACAACTTTCCGTCGCGGAGACAGGGAGTGAACTGAATGTGTCGGAATAGTGCACCCCATGTTCTCAAGGGTAGTTGACGGGCCAGTTCGGTGTTCGGTGGCGCGTTGTTAACGTCTCGTTGAGTACGGGTTGGGCAAAGCCAGGGATTTGCTTTCTAGCGTCTTCGCCGTGCCAGCAAGTACTGCGAACACCCCACGGATTGCCGTCCTCGCGGACTCCGACACCCGATGGAAATGGGGTGCGCTGACCGCGACCCGTATCGCGCCGTCCATGGAAGCCGGAGCCGGAGCCGGAACCGGAGCCGGACGTCAGGCGCAGGCCGCCCCCGTCCTCGACGGTTTCCTGCTGCGCGGCCGGGCGACCCCCACCCCGCGCCAGCTGGCCGAGGTGGGCGTGCACGCCGACTCCCTGCGCGAGGTCACCGCCGTCGAGTTCCTGCGCGCGATGACGCGGACCTCGTACGACGTCCTCGTCCTCGCGCTCGTCGGCGGCGGCGTCCAGGCGATGCTGCACGGCCTCAAGCGGATCTGGGAGGACGACGCACCGGGCCCCCGCACGCGCCCCGTCGTCGTCACCGGCTATGTCGGCGTCGTCTACGAGAAGCTCACCGACGGTCTGCTGCTGCGGCACGGCGCCGACCTCGTCCTCGCCAACTCCCGCCAGGACGCAGAGCGTTTCCGCGCCGTGTACGAGGGGGTCGGCGCCGACGCCTCAGCCGTGACCGAGGTCGCGCTGCCCTTCCTCGGCGGTACCCCGTACACGGGTGAACACGACCCCTACACGGTCGTCTTCGCCGCGCAGCCCTCCGTGCCGGAGAACCGCAGGGACCGCACCTACCTGCTGAACCGGCTGGTGCAGCACGCGCGGCTGCACCCCGGGCGCGAGGTGCTGCTGAAGCTCCGCTCGAAGCCGGGTGAACACACCACCCACATCGAGGAGCTGCCCTACCAGAAGCTGGCACACAGGGGCGATCTGCCGCCCAACTTCCGCCTGGTGTACGGAAACATGGGCGAGGTCCTGGACCGTGCCGACCTCATGGTCACGGTCAGCTCGACGGCCGCCCTGGAGTCCCTGCACCGCGGTATCCCCACGGTCGTCCTCACCGACCTCGGGGTGCGCGAGGCGCTCGGCAACCACCACTTCGCCGGCTCCGGCTGCCTCGCCTCCTGGGACCAGCTCGACGCCGGGCACCGCCCCGCCCCCGACGCGGCGTGGGTGGCCCGCCAGGGCGTCGTCCCGGGGGGCGCCCCCTCCGGGGGAGGCTCGTACGCCTCCTCCTGGGATGTGGCCCGCGAACGCATCGCCGAACTGCTCCACCGGCCCGGCGGCCTCCCGCCCCTGACCTCCTACTACACGCCCGCCACCGCCCCCGGCTACCTCCCCGGCATCCTCGCCCGCCACCACCTCGGCCCCGACGGCAGCCCCCTGTCCGGCGCCCCGTCCACCGACAAGGACCCGGGCCCGGTCCGCCGCGTGGTGCGCCGAGCCGCCCGCGGCGCCTACCGCCATGGAGTCCAGCGCGTCGCCCCGGTGATCCGGCGGATGGGGGAGCTGTGACCTCCGTGACCGCTGCGACCTCTGTGACCGCTGCGACCGTTCAAGGAGAAGTGCCCATGTCCGACTCACCCGCGCGGGCGCGCCGCGTCCTCGCCGTGATCCCCGCGCGCGGCGGCTCCAAGGGCGTCCCCGCGAAGAACCTCGCCCCCGTGGGCGGTGTACCGCTGGTCGCCCGGGCGGTCCGCGAGTGCCGGGCGACCCGGCTCGTCACGGACGTGGTCGTCTCCACCGACGACCAGGCCATCGCCGCCGCGGCGCGCGAGGCCGGCGCCGAGGTCGTGCTGCGCCCGGCCGCCATCGCCGGCGACACCGCCACCTCCGAGGCCGCCGTCCTGCACGCACTGGACGTCCACGAGGCGCTGCACGGGGCGTCCGTCGACGTCGTTCTGCTCGTCCAGTGCACCAGCCCCTTCCTCGTCCGTGAGGACGTCGACGGGGTGGCCGGCGCCGTCGTCGAGCAGGGCGCGGACACCGCGGTGACCGTCGCCCCCTTCCACGGCTTCGTCTGGCGCCACTCGGACGAGGTGAGCGAGGGCGGCTTCGGCGTCAACCACGACAAGTCCTACCGCGCCCGCCGTCAGGACCGCCCCCAGGACTTCCTGGAGACCGGCGCGGCCTACGCGATGGACGCGGCCGGCTTCCGCAAGCACCGGCACCGTTTCTTCGGCCGCACCGAACTCGTGCGCACCGACCCCGCCCGGGTGCTGGAGATCGACGACCCGCACGACCTGGCCCGCGCCAGGGCGTTGGCGCCCCACTTCGACGCCGACCGGCCGGGCGCCCTGCCCACCGCCGACGACATCGACGCCGTCGTCCTCGACTTCGACGGCACCCAGACCGACGACCGGGTGCTGATCGACTCCGACGGACGGGAGTTCGTCTCCGTCCACCGCGGCGACGGCCTCGGCATCGCCGCCCTGCGCCGCAGCGGCCTGCGGATGCTGATCCTGTCCACCGAGCAGAACCCCGTCGTCGCCGCCCGCGCCCGCAAGCTCAAGCTCCCGGTGCTGCACGGCATCGACCGCAAGGACCTCGCCCTGAAGCAGTGGTGCGAGGAACAGGGCGTCGCGCCCGAGCGCGTGCTCTACGTCGGCAACGACGTCAACGACCTCCCCTGCTTCGCCCTCGTCGGCTGGCCGGTGGCGGTCGCGAGCGCCCATGACGTCGTACGCGGCGCCGCCCGCGCGGTCACCACCGTCCCCGGTGGCGACGGCGCGATCCGGGAGATCGCCGGCTGGATCCTCGGCCCCTCCCTCGCCTCTCCCGCTCCCCTCACCCGGTAAGGAACGTCCCGCCATGAGCTCCAGCACTCCCACCAGCACCAGCACCCCCGCCAACACCCCCACCAGCATCAACTCCCGCCTGCGCTTCCTCGGTTCGCGCCCCGTCGGCCCCGGTCACCCCGTCTACGTCACCGGCGAGATCGGCATCAACCACAACGGCGACCTCGACAACGCCTTCAAGCTGATCGACGCCGCCGCCGACGCCGGCTGCGACGCCGTCAAGTTCCAGAAGCGCACCCCCGAGATCTGCACCCCGCGTGACCAGTGGGACATCGAGCGCGACACGCCCTGGGGCCGGATGACGTACATCGACTACCGCCACCGCGTCGAGTTCGGCGAGGACGAGTACCGCCGGATCGACGCGTACTGCAAGGAGAAGGGCATCGCCTGGTTCGCGTCCCCGTGGGACACCGAGGCGGTCGCCTTCCTGGAGAAGTTCGACGTCCCCGCCCACAAGGTGGCCTCCGCCTCCCTCACGGACGACGAACTGCTGCGCGCCCTGCGCGGCACGGGCCGCACGATCATCCTCTCCACCGGCATGTCCACGCCCAAGCAGATCCGCCACGCCGTCGAGGTCCTCGGCTCGGAGAACATCCTGCTCTGCCACGCCACGTCCACCTACCCGGCGAAGGCCGAGGAGCTCAACCTCCGCGTGATCAACACGCTGGAGCGGGAGTACCCCAACGTCCCGATCGGCTACTCCGGCCACGAGACGGGCCTGCAGACCTCCCTCGCCGCCGTCGCCCTCGGCGCCGTCTTCGTCGAGCGCCACATCACCCTCGACCGCGCGATGTGGGGCTCCGACCAGGCGGCCTCCGTCGAACCGGGCGGCCTCAACCGTCTCGTCCGCGACATCCGCACCATCGAGGCGTCCCTCGGCGACGGCGTCAAGAAGGTCTACGACTCCGAGCTCGGCCCCATGAAGAAGCTGCGCCGTGTGTCGGGCGTCGTCGCGGAGGCGGAGATCGCGGCGGCGGCGGGCGAACCGATCGCGGTGTGACCCGAAGTACCCCTCCGATGCCTTACGGGATGGTCGTCCGACGATGAGTCCTCGCGCCGGGAAGAACACCGGCCCCACCCCCCGCACCCTCGCCTTCGTCGAGAGCCCGGTGCAGCTCCTGAACGTCCTGGAGTGGGCGCACGCCCGGCAACTCCACCGGAAGGAGCCCGGCGCGGGGTTCACGCTCGTCGTCCTGTCCCCGACCGACCCGATGACCCGCGGCCAACTGCGTCGCATGGCCGAACTGGCCCGCAAGGAAGGCCACACCGTCCGCTGGGAGGAGGCCCGCGGCGGCGCCATGGCCCCCTTCCGCACGATCGGCGGCCTCACCCGGCTGCTGCGGCGCGCGGAACGGATGGTGATGGGCGACCCGTTCTCCCGTTACGTCCAACTGCTGCTGACGATCACCAGGGCGGCCGAGCTGGTCGTGGTGGACGACGGCACGTCCACGATGGAGTTCGTGGGCCAGCTCGCCCGCGGGGAGCGCCTTGTGCGCTGGCATCGCAAGGGCGGCCGGTCCGGCCTGCGCGACGTGCTGTTCGCCCCGGTCTCCGGCGCGGCCCGCCGCCGCCTCACCCCGAGCGCGGACCACCGCGTCGAGGTCTTCTCCGCCATGCCGATCAAGGACGCCCCCGACGGCGTCACGATCACGGCCAACGACTTCGCCTGGACCCGCGACCGCTTCGGCCCGCCCCGCGTGACGAAGAGCGCGGACCTGGTGGGCACCTCGCTGGTCGAGACCGGGGTCGTGGACGCCGACCGCTACCTCTCGGCGGTCCGGGCGCTGGCCGCGGCCCACGGCGCCACCCGCTATTTCGCGCACCGCCGCGAGAGCGCGGAGAAACTCCACCGAGTGGCGGTCGAGACGGGCCTGGAAGTGGTCCGCCCCGACCTCCCTCTGGAGCTGATCGCCCGCAGAGGCCCGATAGGCCGGACGGTGCTCAGTTTCCCGTCCACGGTCGTCCACACGCTGCCCCTGGCCCTCTACGGGACGGTGGTACGGGTGGCGGTCTGCGACATCGACCCCGCCTGGCTGACGGAACACGCCTCGCCGAGAGCCCGGGACTTCCTGTCCGGCGTCACGGGAACGGCGACGGACGTCCACCGACTGACGGCGGTGACCGTTCCTAGTCAGTGAGCAGGAGTGAGTGTTGTACCCATACCTGGTCACTGCGGACATCCCGAACGGTTTTGGGTGTCCTGGTCGCCCGCGTACTCGCCGCGTCCGGCTGCACGGATCGTGTCCGTGGTCCGGGAACGCGGGGGCGGGGTCCCTCACGCCCAGGAGCCTGCGGCCCGGCCTGGACGGTCCGATGCCCGCGACGATCACTCTGGTCGTCGCGGGGCGGTGCCGTCCGTCGCCGGATCGGGTACCCCTGGGCGCGTCGTCCGATCGCGATGCTCGCTGCATCGTGACGGGTCGTCTTACGAGTCCTGCTGGTGAGGGGCTTCTGCCAGTGCTGGGCGCCCCAGCGGCTGGTGTAGGCCGGATCGACAGCGATGATCGCGATGCCGGTGGCGTCGGCCATCGACGTGAGCCGGGCGCGGAGCCTGCCCGTGGGCATACCGGAGATCAACTGCCTGAAGCGGCGCTTACGGCCGTGCTTCTCGCGGGTCTTCTCCGCCGCGAAGTCCAGATCCTCCACGGCGATGGCCTTCACGCCGCAGGTCCTGGCCCAGTTCAGCAGCCGGGACAGGGCATGCCGCACCTGGGCGTCACGATGATCTGCGGTGCCCGAAAGATCGTAGGAGAAGCGGCGGGGCCGGCCGGTCGGGTTGCCGTGCACGTCGAGCCGCCAGGCGGCGAGGTGGTCGGCATTGGTGTCCACAGCGATCACGCCGTCAGCCAGGGCGGCTTCCAGCGGGATGGTCCTGGCGGGCGGGATCTGCCAGGAGGCAGTCAGGTACCAGCGTCCACGGCCTGCGTCCAGGTGGATGCGGTAGGCGACAGCCCGGTTCGCCTCCACGCGGTCGGCCCACTCCTGCCCCCGGTGCGCAAAGCGCACCGGGGCGGCGAGCACGTACCGGCCGTGCTTGGCGTTCGCCAGCTCCCTGAGGGGCGCGGGGAGCTTGATGCTCACCTCTCCGTCCGCGGTGACGCGGATCGTCTCGTTGCCGAAGCGCTTGCCGGACTCACCGTCCGCCTGAAGAAACCAGCGCCCGGCTTCCCACCGCTTTCGCCACTGGTCCTCGGTGAGCTGCGCGGCGTCGAGGTTGTGGCGGGTGCCCAGCAGACGTCTACCGCCTCGTGCCACGCGGACGACACCGGCCTCACGGTCAGCTCGTGCCTGGTTGAGCCGGTCTTCGAGGACATGCAGGCGGCGGGACTTGTTAAACCACTCGTGCGCGGAGCGGTAGCCCCCCCCGGAGCCCGCTTGGCGCCCTTGTGGCCGACCGGCAGCGACAGGCGGTGCGTGATCGTACGGACACCGGCCTCAAGAGACTGGATGTGCGCGGTCTGCCCGCGACGGGCCAGCGCCCATTGATCGTGCGTGGCCTTCGTCATCGCACCTGCCCACCGCGATGACGACTCGGCCGTCAGATCCGCTTGCGGGCCGCCCACGTGTCGGTGGAGTGCTCCAGCCCGTCAGCGCACCGTGCCTTGAGATCACGGGAGGCGAGCGAGCCGAGATGCGCACCGACCAGAGCGAGCACCTTCTCATCGGCGGGTGCGAGCTGCTTCAACCGCGTACGGACTGCCACCCCCGAGGGGCCGGCGGCAACGAACGACGCCGCAAGCTCCCGCAACCCGCCCACCCCCCGTACGGCCCCTCGAAAACCCGATCACCCCGCCCAACGAGCACCGCCCGGAAAGGTCACACATTCGACAGGCGAACCTGATTTCCCATCCCGGGACAGCGGCACCCCAGCCCCGGGCCGGGAGCATCAGCACGCACTCACACACGCTCGTACTCGGGGTGCCGGTAAGAACGCTGTCACCAGCCGCAAACGGTGGTGATCTTGCGAGGGTGTCACCCGTGTGGGTGAGTCCGGGGTCGTACAGCTGCGCGGGGTGAGGCCTCGGGAGGACGATCGACAACCGTGGCCCGTACCCCTTTGGACCTGGACGACCTGGTCGAGCACTGGACGCTGTTGAAGGACGAGCAGCGGCTCGTGTCCGGCAAGCGCGGTGCGACGCGGCTGGGCTTCGCCGTGCTGCTGAAGTTCTACACGCAGTACGGCCGGTTTCCCCGGGGCCGGTTCGAATTGCCGGGCGAGGCGGTGGAGTTCGTCGCTCGGCAGGTACAGGTGCCCGCCGCCGAGCTGGAGGCGTATGAGTGGAGCGGTCGGACGGTCGAGTACCACCGCGCGCAGATCCGCGGGCACCTGGGCTTTCGTGAGTGCAGCGTTGCGGACGCGGACAAGCTGACCGCCTGGCTCGCAGAGCACCTCGCGTGCAAGGAGCGGCGGCCGGAGCAGGTACGGGTGGAACTGCTGGCTCGCTGCCGCACGGAGAGCATTGAGCCGCCGACTCCGGGGCGGTGCGACCGGATCGTGGGCGCCGCGCTGCGAGTGGCCGAGGAGACGCTGACGGCGAGGATTTCAGCGCGGCTCACGGTGGAGAGCACAGAGCGGATCGTCGCCCTGGTCGCCGGCGCCGACCAGGAGGACGACGCCGTACCGGGTGAAGCCGGTACGGGTGAGGGCGAGGACGGCCCGCCGGTCCTGGGGAAGATCAAGGAGGCTCCGGGCAATGTGAGCCTGGAGACGATGCTCACCGAGATCGACAAGCTGCTCACGGTCCGGGCGGTCGGGCTGCCGGCGGACCTGTTCGCCGACGTCGCGCCGAAGGTGGTGGCCGGGTGGCGGGCGCGGGCCGCAGTGGAATCGCCGTCCCACCTGCGAACGCACCCGCTGCCGCTGCGGGTGACGCTGCTGGCCGCGCTGCTGCACGAGCGGGAGCGGGAGATCACCGACACGCTGGTCGAGTTGCTGATCTCCACGGTGCACCGGATCGGGGCGCGGGCGGAGAGGAAGGTCACCGAGCAGCTGGTCAACGCGTTCAAGAAGGTGTCGGGCAAGGAGAACATCCTCTTCAAGCTCGCCGAGGCGTCGATCGGCGAGCCGGAGGGAACGGTCCGCGAGGTCGTCTACCCGGCGGTCTTGGGCGGGGAGCAGACTCTGCGGGAGCTGGTCCACGAGTTCAAGACCCGCGGCCCGGTCTACCGGCGCACGGTGCAGACCACCTTGAAGGCGTCCTACACCAACCACTACCGGCGCGGGCTGATCAAGCTGCTCGACGTACTGGAGTTCCGTTCGTCCAACCACACCCACCAGCCGGTGATCGAGGCATTGGCACTGGTGGCCCGGTACGCGGCGGCGGGCAACACCACGTACTACCCGCTGGACGAGACGGTACCGGTGCACAAGGCGATGGGCGGGGACTGGGCGGAGGTCGTCCACCGCACCGACAAGCGGGGCCGGCGCCGGGTGGTGCGGATGGTCTACGAGGTCGTCGCCTTCCAGGCCCTGCGCGACCAGCTCAAGTGCAAGGAGATCTGGGTCGTCGGCGCCGACAAATGGCGCAACCCTGATGAGGACCTGCCCCACGACTTCGCCGAGCGGCGCGAGGAGAACTACCGCGAGCTGCGCAAACCGCTCGACCCCGCCGACTTCGTCGACGAGCTGCGCGAGCAGATGACCACTGAGCTGACGCTGCTGAATGACCGGATGCCCAAGCTGTCCTGGCTGGACATCGCTGAGCGGAAGTCCGGGGCGATCCGGCTGACCCCGGCCGAGGCCCAGCCCGAGCCGAAGAACCTGCGAAGGATCAAGGGCGAGGTACAGCGCCGGTGGGGCATCGTGCCGCTCATCGACATGCTCAAGGAAGCGATGCTGCGTACGGGCTGCCTGGACGCGGTCACCTCGGTCTCCGGCGGCGGCTCCCTCTCGGCGGAGGTCCTGGCCGAGCGCCTGCTGCTGGTGATCTACGCCTACGGCACCAACACCGGAATCAAGGCCGTCGCCTCCGGCGGCCACGGCCACACCGAGGAACAACTGCGCTATGTACGGCGTCGCTACCTGTCCGCCGAGGCCGCCAGCGCCATCGCCATCCAGATCGCGAACGCCACCTTCGCTGCTCGCAGCCCCGACCTGTGGGGCCAGGGCTCGACCGCGGTCGCCTCCGACTCCACACACGTGCGCGCCTACGACCAGAACCTGTTCACCGAGTGGCACTCCCGCTACGGCGGCCGGGGGGTGCTCATCTACTGGCACGTGGAGAAGAAGTCCCTGGCCATCCACTCCCAGCTGATCAACTGCACCGCCTCCGAGGTCGCCGCGATGGTCGAGGGCGCCATGCGGCACGGCACCACCATGGACGTCGAGGCCAACTACACCGACTCGCACGGCCATCTTGTTACCTGGACACCTCACGCCCCGTTAGCCCGGATAGACGGTCAGATGCACCGTCAGGCGGGGCTGTTGCGGAGGTGGCGGTGCAGGTGTTGCAGCAGCGTGGCGAGGATGGCAGGCACCGGGTCGTACTCCTCGACGACCGGGGTGAGCCGATTGAAGTCGTCTCGGGGTTCCTGCGGTTCCTGGCCGCTCGTGAGTGCTCGCCGAACACGCTCGTGTCGTACGCGTACGACCTCCGTCATCTGTGGCGCTTCTTCGGTGAACGTGGGCTGACCTGGGACGCTTTCGCCCCGCCGCACGCGATCCCGCTGCTGGAGTACCTACGCTCGGTCCCGTCACGCCGTCCGCGCCAGCGAATGACGCTGACCACGGTGACGACCGCCGCGGACGGGCCGGCCACGAAGCTCGCGGCGACCACGGTGAACCGCATCCTGGCGGCGGTGTCCTCCTTCTACGAGTACGCCATCCTCGCCGGGCTGCTGGACCGGACGAACCCGATCGAGAAGCGTCCCGACCCTGCGTTGCAGCGGGTTTCCGACCGGCACCGCCCGTTCATGGGCCGGGCCAGCCGCCAGCGCCCAGTACGCCGCGCAGTCCGGGTCAAGACCGTCCAGGCCCTACCCCGGCCATTGGACGACGCCCAGGTCGAGGCCCTGCTCGCCGAGATGCGGTCAACACGTGACCGGGCGTTGGTGCTGCTGATGCTCCAAGGCGGCCTGCGTCCCGGCGAAGCCCTCGGGCTGCACCTGGAGGACATCGCCTACGGCCGCCGCCGCGTCGTGGTCCGACACCGCGACGACCATCCCAAGGGAGCGCGGTCGAAGTCCCGTTACGAGCGCGTCGTGGACCTGCATGAGCCCGAGGCCCTGGCCGCGGTCAGCGCCTACGTGTTGGGCGACCGGCCCGCCGAGGCGGAGACCCCGCTGGTGTTCCTCATCGGCGGTCGCGGCGCCCGGAGGCTGGAGCCGCTCGGCTACGACGGCCTGGTGCGGATGTTCGCCCGAGCCTGCACCCGGGCCGGGATCCGCGAGCCCTGGGTGACCCCGCACGCCCTGCGCCACACGCACGCCACGCGCATGTGGGAGGGCGGGATGAGGGAGCTCACGCTGCAGAAGCGACTCGGTCACGCCTCTCCGGAATCAACTCGTATTTACACCCGGGTCTCCGATCCGGCCGTGGTCGCCGAGTACAACCGCGCTCTGGTCAGGAACGACGCACCGACGCAGGAGGCGAAGTGAGGTCGAAAGGGGTGTCCACGGCGGCGATGCTGGCCAGCCCCGGTCTCATTCCCCAGCAACGGCGTCACCGTCGGCACTGCCCGGACGAAGAATGGCGTTCCTACGTCCAGGACCAGGGCGGCAACCGGCAGTACCAGCTTCAGAAGCTGCGGTTCCGGCGCCAGTTCATCGACCGCTGGCCCAAGCTGGCCGGCTGGTTCGGTGCCCCGCTGGTCGAGCGGGTCGGGCGTCTGCACGGCGAGCCCTTCCACCGCCCGTCTTACCCGGTGTCCTTCCGGGCCCGCACCTACCTGGTCTATCTCGGGCTGCGCGGCTACACCACGTTCGACTACCCGTGGCTGTTCGCCCCTGGACAGCTCGCCATCGTCGAGCCGGCCGCCGTTCTGGGCATCGATCTGGGCGCCAAAGAACTCGTCGAGGACGCGATCGGCCTGGGGTTCAACCCGAACTCCGCACGTCAGGCCATGCACTGGTCGGTCAGCCGCATCACCTTGCACACTGGCGTCTTCGACGTCACCGCGATCACCGAGGACCACATCGCCGAGGCACTGCAGGCCATCCGGTTCTTCGCCGACCACCCTGACCTGGAACGCTTCTAC
Source organism: Streptomyces sp. NPDC031474 (assembly GCF_055581185.1). Taxonomy (NCBI): domain Bacteria; kingdom Bacillati; phylum Actinomycetota; class Actinomycetes; order Kitasatosporales; family Streptomycetaceae; genus Streptomyces; species Streptomyces sp. NPDC031474. Next base: position 9,099 of record NZ_JBVIJX010000022.1, on the reverse strand, counting down.
CCGTCCCGGCAGCGCTATCTGGAGGGCGCCGCCAAGAACTGGGTCACCCACCTCCACCAGCTCCAGGTCGTGCTCTTCCACCGCGGCCAGGTGGCCACCCAGCCCCGCAAGCTGATGCCCTCGTGGAAACCGCCACTGGTGCTGCCTCCGCGGATGCAGGCAGTCGCCGAGAAGTGGCTCGCGGCCCGCAGGCTGACCGACCGCCCGGTCACGGTGGACAAGCTGGAACTCGCGGTCCGCCGCTTCGGTAACTGGCTCGGCGAACACCACCCCGAGGTCGCCACATTCGCCGACGTCACCCGTGAGCACTGCCTCGCCTGGCTCCAGCACATCGCCGAGGAACCGACCGAGCGGACCGGCAAACCCCTCGGCGTCATCTCCCGGATCCAGCGGACCTCCGGCCTGGGACAGTTCTTCCGCGATACCGCAGCCTGGCAGTGGGACGACGTCCCCGGACACAGCCTCATCGGCCCCGGCGACTCACCGAAGTCGCCGATCAAGGTCCCCCGGTTCATCCCGGACGACGAGCTGGACCGTTTGATGCCCGTCATCGACACCATCGCCTGCCCTTTCCAGCGAGCCGCCCTGCTGGTCGCCCGCTGGTCCGGAGCCCGCCGGGACGAAATCCGCCGCCTGCCCCTCGACTGCCTGGACCGCTACCCGGACGGCACCGCCCGGCTGCGGCTGCCCGCCCGCAAGACCTACAAGGAGCGCGTCGTGCCCCTGCACGACGACGCGGCGGACGCCCTCCAGAAGGTCATCGACCTGCGCAGACAGAGGCGGGAACGACCTTTCACCGACGAACTGACAGGGCAGCCGGTGCGCTATCTGTTCATGCAGCACGGCAAGCTGCTGTCGACGTACTACCTGTTCGAGACCCCGATCCAGGCCGCTTGCAAGGCCGTTGGACTGGTCCGCCCCGGCGGACGCGGCGGCACCGTCACCGCCCACCGCTTCCGTCACACCGTCGGCACACAGCTCGCCGAGCGCGGCGCGAAACTCCACACGATCATGAAGGTTCTCGGGCACTCCAGCGTGTCCATGGCCCTCGTCTATGCGCAGATCAGCGACCAGGAAGTCCTCCGCGACTACAAGGCCGTCCTCGAACCGGGCGCCAACATCGCCGGCCCCGCCTCCGAGGAGCTGAAGTCAGGCGCTCTGCCGGAGGAAGCCGTCGACTGGCTGAAGACGAACTTCTTCAAGACTGAACTCGAACTCGGGCACTGCCTGCGGCTCCCCGCCGAGGGGCCCTGCGAGTGCGATCTCTACCTGACCTGCGCGAAGTTCGTCACGACCCCGGCCTATGCACCACGGCTACGGGCGAGACGCAAGGTCGAGAATGCCCTCGCCACCGATGCCGCCAATCACGGCTGGGCACGCGAAGTCGAGCGCCACCACTGCACCGCCGGCCGCATCGAGAAGCTCCTGAACGACCTCGGCCAGCCCCTCGAAGACCCCACCGACACCCTGGAGAAGGATCACTGCTGATCAGCGAGTCGGGAAGGAAGCCAGAGCAAGGTCCCAATGGTCAGCTGCGTGAAGCAGCGCAGCCGTATCCACCCGCACCTCCACGACGTACTGGTAAATGTCCGCCCGGTCATCGCCCTGCTGCCATGGGGGTGCCGCCTCCAAGGACAGGTGAACGCGAATCACCGTCCCACTGTCACTTCGATCGGCGAGGCTAACGGCCAGGACCGGCTCCACGAACCACGTGTCCGGGGACAACCAGCCCTCGGTGTCAGGTCCGGTCACAGCCACCTTCCCCGCGGCCACCGCGCGCAACCAATCTGACACCTCACGGGCTTCATCGGTCAGCAGACACGGGTCGGCAAAGGACCAGCTGCCCTCGGGAGTCGTCACCGCTCCACCGACGACCAGCCAGTTGTCGTCGTATGAGTCACCCCGAACCTCGGAGAACTGATAACGCAGCAGGCGGAGCTCGACACTGCTGTCGTGATCGCTCAAAAGCACTGCCACAGGATGTCACGGGCCCACCTGGGTCTGCACAGCGAGGTGATCACCCTCAAATGTGCACCCCGGGGCCCAGCCGCCCGCCGAGTGGCACCGGCCATCTGGGACGGAATGGCCGAATGCGACCGCCCCTCCAGCACTCCGAAGACACACGGAAGGATGATCAACTTGAACTGTCCATATAAAGTCGGAAATCGGCTTCGGCGTCACGAGACTGCTGAACTTCGACCTACTGCCCAGGATCAAGCGGATCAACAAGGTGAAGCTCTACCGTCCGGCGGCCGGCGAGGCGGACGCCTACCCGCGCCTGACCCCAGCGCTGACCCGCCCGATCCGCTGGGAACTCATCGCCCAGCAATACGACCAGATGATCAAATATGCCACCGCGATGCCACCGCGATCCGTACACGGACCGCATCCACCGAGGCGATCCTGCGGCGCTTCACTCGCAACGCCTCCCACCCCACCTACGCGGCCATGCTGGAGGTCGGCCGCGCCCAGAAGACCATCTTCGTCGCCCGCTACCTGCGGCTGCGCGACCTTCAGCGGGAGATCGAGGAGGGCCTGAACGTGATGGAGTCCTCCAACGGCGCCAACTCCGTGATCGCCTACGGCAAGGGCGGCGAGATCGCCTCGAACCGGCGCGACGAACAGGAGATGTTCGTCCTGTGCCTACGGATCCTCCAGTCGGCTTTGGTCTTCGTGAACACCCTGATGCTCCAGGACATCCTCGGCGAACCGGCGTGGGCCGACCTCCTCACGCCCGCCGACCGGCGCGGCCTGACCCCGCTGTTCTGGTCCCACGTGCGCCCGTACGGGGAGGTAAACCTCAACATGGCCGCCCGCCTGAACCTTGCTTCCACCACCACGGTGCCCGGACCCCGTGCTGTGGAAGAGACGGACGACAGAAAGCCGGCTGAGGATCGTATGGGCATGTGGCCACACCCTGAGGGTGTTCAGACGTCGTGAAGCGGCTGGTCACATTTGCTGCTGACCGGTGGGCGGCGGCGAAGCGGGCTCGGTTCCGCCGACGCTGACCAGGCCCGTTTCGTAGGCGACGACGACAACTTGGGCGCGATCGCGGAGTCCGAGCTTGGCGAGGATGCGGGAGACGTGGGTCTTGACGGTCGCCTCGGAGAGGCGGAGGCGGTCGGCGAGCTCGGAGTTGCTCAGCCCCCGGGCGAGCAGGCGCATGACTTCGAGTTCGCGCGGGGTGAGCGCTGCAATGTCGCGGTGGACCGCCGCGGTTGCGGAGTCTCGGTGGGCGAACCGCTCGACCAGGCGCCGGGTGATGGCGGGGGCCAGCAGCGCGTCGCCGGTGCGTACCATGCGGACGGCGGCTGTGAGATGTTCGGGGCTGACGTCCTTGAGGAGGAAGCCGCTGGCCCCTGCGGACAGCGCGGCGTAGACGTACCGGTCGAGGTCGAAGGTGGTCAGGATGATCACGCGCAGGCCGTCTGCGCCCATATCGGTGCCGGTGAGGATGCGCCGGGTGGCCTCCAGGCCGTCCATTTCCGGCATTCGGATGTCCATCAGGACCACGTCGGGCAGGGTGCGCCTGACCGCGTCGACGGCCTCAACGCCGTTGTCCGCTTCGGCAACCACTTCGATGCCCTCGGACGCCAGGATCATCCTGAAGCCGGTACGCACCAGCGCCTGGTCGTCGGCAACCACTACGCGCAGCGCCTCGGTCACAATGCCTCCAGGGGCACCAGTGCGGTGACGCGGAAGCCGCCGCGGGGTCTGGGGCCGGTGTGCAGGCTTCCACCGTAGACGGCGAGGCGCTCGCGCAGGCCGATGAGTCCGCGCCCGTTACCAGCGGTCGCGGAGGCGCTCGGGCGGCCACCAGTGTCGGCGACCTCCACGCGCAGCTGGTCGGCGGCATATTCGACGATCACTGCCGAGGCCGCGCCGCTCGCGTGCTTCACGGTGTTCGTCAGCGCTTCCTGTACCACCCGGTAGGCAGCGAGTTCGACGCCGGGCGGGATGGGGCGGGGCTGCCCCCTCAAGGTCAACTCGACCGCCATCCCGGACTGCCGCACTCCTGCGACCAGGGCCTCCAGCCGGTCGAGGCCCGGCTGCGGCGTGAGATCCACCGACGCGTCCGCATCGGGGCCTTCGGCGTCCGTCGTGAGCAGCCCCATGACCTGACGCAGCTCGCTCATAGCTGCCCGGCCGCCGCTCTCGACTGCGAGCAGCGCCTCGCGGGCCTGGTCGGGGGCCGTATCCATGGCCTTGCGTGCGGCGCCGGCCTGGATGACCATCACGCTGACGTTGTGCGTCACCACGTCGTGCAACTCGCGGGCGATGCGGGCGCGTTCCAGCTCGACCGCCCGGTCCAGCGCCGCGACCTGCTCGCGTTCCAGCGCGGACAGCTGTGCGCGCCCCTCATCGACCCGCCGCCGCCACATGCGAAACTCGTACGCTGCGGCGAAGACCGGGACGAGGACCAGGACCGCGATGACACCGTTCGGGAACTCGGGCAGTTGCGCGTTGGTGAACAGGACCGCCAGGACCGTGGCTGCCACCGGCAGGCTCACCAGCGTAGGCACCCGGTGCGGGCAGTAGGCCGCAGCGCTGTAGACGGCGACGAGGCAGACCATGCCGCCGTAGAAGGCGATGTCGCCGGAGTCGCGCATGATCAGCGGAGTCACAGCCATCACGGTCCACAGCACCGTCAGCGGATACCGGCGACGGAGGGCCAAGGGCGCCGAGACGAGCGGCACGAGGAGCACGGAGCCGGCCCAGGAGGCAGGCCCAGCCCCCTCGTTCATGATCGTGATGTAGCGGATGCCGTCGGTGGCGAGGAGCAGAGCCAATGCTGCGTCGAATGCCCGGCTGCGCCGAGCGGGCCGGGGCAGCTGACCGGTCGGGCGTACCGTGCGGCCGGTCAGTTCTCGCAGTCGGTCCGCTGTCGGCAGGTTCACCATCTGCTCATTCTCACCGCTGCTCCCGGCCTCGCGACATCCACCTGGATGATCATCTGCGATACATCCGTGGACTACATCGCAGGGATGACACGGGTCGGCCTCACCCTGGCGCGGTATGGGGAATGCCTCCTGGGGCCGACGCACTGTGCCCGGCAGCCCACCTAGCGTCGACCAGGCCAGACAGGCCCACCCTGGGAGACGACCATGACCACGCCGTTGATCGAACTGCGCGATGTGAGCCGCAGCTACGACGAGGGGCCGCCCGCCCTGCAAGAGGTGTCCTTGACCGTCGAGTCCGGAGAGGCGGTGGCCATCCTCGGTCCGTCCGGCAGCGGCAAATCCACCATGCTCAACCTGATCGCCGGTCTCGACCGGCCGAGCACGGGCACAGTCACCGTGGCCGGTGTGCGAGTCGACGAGCTCGGTGAGAGCGGCTCGGCGCGGTACCGGAGGGCCAGCGTCGGCATGGTCTTCCAGTTCTTCAACCTTCTCGACGACCTCACCGTTGCCGACAATGTCGTGCTGCCGGCGCAACTGGCAGGGATGGGGCGCGGTGAGGCGGACAGACGTGCGGCGGAACTGCTCCAAGCGCTCGGAATCGACCGCCATGCCCGCGCCTACCCCGGCCGGCTGTCCGGTGGTGAGCGGCAGCGCGTCGCGGTGGCCAGGGCCCTGATGAACCGCCCGCCACTGCTGTTGGCGGACGAGCCGACCGGTGCGCTGGACACCAAGGCGGGTGAGGGTGTCAGGGAGTTGCTCAACGACCTGCACGCCGACGGGCAGACCATCGTCCTGGTCACCCATGATGTGGCGTTGGCGCGGGCCTGCGCGACGCGCACGATCCAGCTCGTCGACGGCCGGATCGCCGCCGACTTCCCGATGGAGACGGCCCGATGAGCGCCCTGGGGAAGGTCGTCCGCTCGGGGGTCGGCCGCCGCCGGGTGCAGACGCTGGTGACCGGTCTTGCCGCGATGATGGCGGTGACCGCGTCCGTTCTGGGCGGGTCGCTGCTGGTTGCCTCCAGCGCACCCTTCGACACTGCTTTTGCCGGGCAGCACGGGGCGCATCTGACCGCGCAGTTCGACGCGGGCAAGGCCGCGGCCGGGCAGCTGTCCGCCTCCGCGCACGCGTCCGGCGTCACTGCGGCTTCCGGCCCTTTCCCGACCGTGGTGGTCACCCCGCGCGGTGGGTCCAACGCCGGTGCCCTCGCGGGCGTCGGCCTGCTTCCGATGACGGTGGTCGGCCGCGCCGATCCCGGCGGTCCCGTCGACGACGTCACCTTGACGGCGGGGCGGTGGGTGACCGGCCCGGGCCAGATCGTGCTGTCTTTCTCGGGCCCGGGAACTCGTCTGGGCGCCACCCTTGAGGTCCCTGGCCTTCCCGGCAGCCCGAGGCTGACCGTAGTCGGCGTGGCCCGCTCGGTCAGCGGCACCGCCGACGGCTGGGTGACACCTTCACAGATCGCCTCGCTGACCGCGCCCGGCGCCTCCCGTAGCTACCAGATGCTCTACCGCTTTGCTACGGCCGGCACCACCAAGCAGATCGCCGCTGACCGCGCTGCGGTGACGGCAGCGGTCCCGGCGGGAGCGCTGACCGGGGTGCAGTCCTGGCTCAACGTCAAACAGGGCACCGACCGTAACACCGCGCTGTTCGTGCCGTTCCTCATCGCTTTCGGCATCCTGGGTGTGGTCATGGCGGTCCTCATCGTGGGCAACGTCGTCGCCGGGGCAGTCGGTGTGAGCGTGCGCCGGATCGGCATCCTCAAGGCCATCGGCTTCACCCCGGCCCAGGTCGTGCGGGCCTACATGGGCCAGGCGCTGGTTCCGGCGGCGGTCGGCGCCGCAATCGGCGTCGTCGCGGGCAACCTCCTCGCCGTCCCGGTGCTGTCCACGACCGACCAGGTCTACGGCACGACGGCCTCGGGCGTCGCCCCGTGGGTCGACGTCGCGGTGATCGCCGGGGCGCTGGGCCTGGCGGGCGTGACCGCATGGGCAGCGGCACTGCGGGCCGGACGGCTGCGTACCGTCGACGCGCTCGCGGTCGGACGCACCCCTCGTCCCGGCCGGGGCCGGTGGGCGGCCAGGCTGACCGCCAAGCTCCCGCTTCCGCGACCGGTCAGTCTCGGCCTGGCCCACCCCTTCACCCGTCCCGCCCGCACGGTCGCGATGGTCGCGGCGATCATGTTCGGCGCCACCGCCGTCACCTTCGCCATCGGCATCGGCAGCTCCTTGAGCCAAGTCCAGGCCGCCAAGAACCACGACACCGCCGACGTCGTCATCGGCCCTGAACGCGCGCCCGGTGGTCCCGGCGCCCTCACCCGGCCGCCGATCGGGGCCGATCCCGCCGCGGTCACCGCGGCGGTCAACGCCCAAGCCGGGACCAAGGCGTACTACGGCACCGCCACGACAGAGGTGACTGTCCCGGGGATCAGGGGCACCAGCACGGTCTTCGCGTTCACCGGCGACGCCTCTGGGGCCGGCTACCGGATGGTCTCGGGAAGCTGGTTCCACGGACCGGGCCAGGCCGTCGTGCCGACCACCTTCCTGACCGCCACCGACACCCACATCGGGGACACTGTCACCCTGGACGACCACGGCCTGGCGATCCCAGTCCGGATCACCGGCGAGGTCTTCGACCCCCACACGCAGACCATGGAAGTCCTCACCGACGCCTCCACGCTCGCCACCGCCGAGCCGGACCTGCGTCCCCTCACCTACTCCATCACGGTGAAGCCCGGCACGGACGTGGTCAGCTACAGCAACACCCTGAACACCGCGCTGCGCCCCCTGGGCGTCACCACCCAGCCGCACGAGTCCGGCAAGAGCGATGTGATCCTCGCCCTCAACACACTGACCGCAATCCTCACGCTGATGCTCGTCGTCACCGCCGGCCTGGGCGTGCTCAATGCCGTCGTCCTCGACACCCGCGAACGCGTCCACGACCTCGGCGTCCACAAGGCGCTGGGTATGACCCCCCTGCAGACCATTGCCATGGTCATCTCGTCAGTTGTCGTGAGCGGCCTGATCGGTGGTGCCATCGGGGTACCGACCGGAGCGGCTCTGCAGGCGTTGACCGTGCCCTCCATGGGACACAGCGCCGGAATCAACATGCCCGCCTCCGTCATCGACGTCTACCACACGCCCGAACTGGTCCTGCTTGGACTCGGCGGCCTGCTCATTGCCAGCCTGGGCGCACTCCTGCCCGCCGGATGGGCCGCCCGCACTCGCGCCGCAACCGCCCTGCGTACCGAATAGGGTGCGGGGAAAAATGACAGGGTGCAGGGTGCTGTCCGCGAGGCACGCGCGGACAGCACCCGAGAAGCGCCGCGGGGCGAGTGTCGGCAAACGAACGTCTGCCGACACTCGGACTCGTGTTGACGAACCCGCAGGTGGGCACTGTCGGCAACTCGCGTCGGAAATCAACGTCGGCGAACGGTCGTTGCGGTAGTTTCCGACAATGCTTCTCGGCTACTGCCGCACATCGACGGCCGACCAGAACCCTGATCATCAGATCGACGCACTTCTCCGGAACGGCGTCGACCGTGACAACATCCACGTCGAGGTCGCCAGCGGCGCGAAAGCTTCCCGCCCCAAACTCGATCTCGTCATGCAGCTGATGCGCGAGGGCGACACGTTGAAGGTCACCCGGCTCGACCGGCTTTCCCGCTCCGTCCTGCACCTGGTCACTCTCGGCGCCGAGCTGCGCGAACGCGGGATCGGCCTGCACGTCATCGAGCAGGGCATCGACACCGCCACCATGGAGGGCCGCGCGATGTTCGGCGTGCTGTCCGTACTGGCCGAACTCCAGCGGGAGCTGATCGTGGCGAATACGAACGATGGGCTCGCCTCCGCGCGGGCCCGCGGCCGCGTCGGGGGTCGCCGCCCGAAGCTCACCGAGGACCAGGCCGCGCTTGCTCAACGGCTCTACGACGAGCGAGAGAAGACCGTCCAGCAGATCGCCGACATGTTCGGCGTGCCCAGGTCGACGGTGTACGGGCACCTCGACAAGACCAAAACCGTCCCCCGCCAGCCCAAGAAGACCGTGGTCACGAAGCCCTGACCGCTCGTTTGCGGCTGGTGACACGGTTCTTACCGGCACCCCTAGATCCCCGTGGGTTCAAGGAAGCCGAAGGTCCTTCAGCTTGAACCCACGGGTCCGCCGGTCTGCTTCAGGTGGGTAGATCCGTGGGTTCGGTTGG
>NZ_JBVIJX010000021.1:0-190111 GCF_055581185.1 Streptomyces sp. NPDC031474 | reverse complement strand
TGCCACGGATACGATCTAGACACTCGCATCCTCGCAGGTCAACGGCACCTTTCTGCTATCGGGACGTCAGCCCGCCCAATTCCGCTGAATACCCAAGGCTAATGGTCTTGCGTCCGGTGACAAGACGTCCCCCGGTTGTTCCTCAGGGCTGGGAACTACCCTGGTCCGGTGCGTGACAAAACCCAAACGAATTCCGCCGCTCCCGGTGACCGACTGATCCGTGCCGGCGCCATCGTGTTCTTCGTCGGCGCCGTGGCCACACTCGTCACGGTCGTCCCGCTGTTCCTCGGCACGACGCCTTTTCCGACATACATGTTCGGATTGAGCATGCTCATGGGCGTCGGCTTCCTGATCGCCGCCGCGGGCGTTCTCCAGTCGGTCGCGGCCGGCCGCCGTCAGGCGCGGGGCACGGGGCGTTAGGGCCTGTCCTGGTCGCCCAGGTGGGCGGAGAGCCAGGCGGGGAATTCGGTCAGGTCGGTGAGCACGACATCCGCACCGGCCGCCCGCAGTTCCTCCGCGCCGATCGGGCCGGTCGGCACGGCGACCGAGAGCGCCCCGGCGGCGTGCGCGCCGCGGACGTCGCCCACGTGGTCGCCGACATAGACGCGTGCGCCGTGCTCGCGCAGCGCCACCGCCTTCCGCTCGGCCCACAGGTCGCCGATCACCGCGTCGGGGCCCAGCCGCAGATACTCCACCTGCAGCTTCGCGTTGGGCTGGTGCTTGGCGGTGACGACGATCGCCCGCCCGCCGGCCGCCTGCACGGCCGCGATCGCCTCCCGGGCGCCGGGCAGCGCGGTCGCTCCGGTGACCCCGTGCTCGGGGTACAGCGAGCGGTAGACGTCGGCGACGGCCGCCACCTGCTCCGCCGGGTACCAGTGGGCCAGCTCCGTCTCCGGCGGCGGACCGAGCCGGGTGACCACGAGATCGGCGTCGATGTACGTGCCCGTCCGCTCGGCGAGTGCCAGGTAGGTGGCGCGGATGCCGGGCCGGGAGTCGATCAGGGTCATGTCGAGGTCGAAGCCGACGGTGAGCACGGGTGAGGTCATGCGGCCATTCTGCCCAGGGGCCTCAACCGTCCTGTTCTCGGTTCCTACTTCTGTTCGGTTCCTACTTCTGTTTCGTTCCTACTTCTGTTTCTGCGAGCGCCAGACCAGGAACAGCGCCGAGGCCACGGCCGCGCCCCGGATCACCCAGGGCCAGGTCTGGGCGATGGCGTCGTTCATCTGTCCCTCGGCGATGGGCTCGCCCCAGCGCCCGTCGGACCGCCCCCACAGCCAGACCACACCGGCGGTGACCGAGAGCCCCGGCAGCCAGATGACCGCCAGCTTCGTCTCCCGCTCGGTCAGTCGCCGCGAGGCATAGGCGATGGCCCAGCCCAGGATCAGCGCGAACCAGTTGCCGAGCACCGCGCCGGCGACGAGAGACGCGGCGGCGAGGAGGAGCAGCGGGTTGCTCCAGCGACGTCCCTGCGCATCGGAGGAGGAGGCCCGGCGCAGCCGGATCCGACGGCGCCGGCGGGGGCCGGCGCCCTCGTCCTCCGCCGCCTCCGCCGTCTCCGCTTCCTCGCCTGCGACGAGGATCTCGTCGTCGGCATCGTCCTCGTACTCGTCCTCGTCGGCCTTGGGTCTCGGCGGCTTGAGCAGGTCGGGGATCTCCACGCCGCCGACGAAGCCCGGCACCTCGTCGCTGAGGCCGAGCGGGGTGGGCTCGTCCAGCCACCAGTCGGGCGTCTCCCGGCTGTCCTTCAGCGGCGGGGGCGGGACGTCGGCGGGTGCGGCGGGCGGCGGCGAGCCGGGCCGGGGGCGTGGCACGCCCCGCCGGATCCCCTTCGGCCGCCCCGGCCGCTCCGGCCGCTCCTCGCGGTCCCGTTGGACGGGCACGGAGGGCGTCGGGGTCTGCGGAGCGCCGGCTCCGCCGTCTGCCGCGGCGGCGACGAGGTCGTCGGGGCTGCCGAGGCGGTCGATGATGCGGCGGACGGCGGCGGGCGAGTCGACGGTGGCCTTCGCCCGGCGCCGGTCGATCTCGTTGCGCAGCTCGGAGACGAGCCGCATCCGGGTGGCCGACGACAACTGCCGCTGCTGTGCGACGTCCCCGACCCGGCTCAGATACTCGTAGACGACTTGGTCGCTCTCGATCCCCACGGGAAGAAGCTACCGCTTCTGTTCACCGGCGCCGGGCCGGAGCGGGGGTCCGCGGGCGCAGCCCCCCGGGGGACGGCAACCGCTACCGTGGGCAAGATGAGCACCGAGGACCAGCCGGCCCCCCGCTCCCTGGCGGCAGCGCTCCGCGCCCGGGACGACGCTTCCCTGGCCGCGCTCCTGCGCGCCCGACCCGACCTCATCACCCCGGTCCCCACCGACCTCACCCAGCTCGCCACCCGGGCCGGCACCCGGGCCTCGGTCGTGCGCGCGCTGGAGCGGCTCGACCGGTTCGCTCTGCAGAGCGCGGAGGCGCTGGCCGTGGCCGACGACCCGGCGTCGTACGAGGAGCTGCTCGGGCTGATGGCGGGGGACGCCCGCGACCCGGTCGTCGCCGACGCGCTTCCCGGCGCCCTGGCGGCGCTGCGCGAGCAGGCCCTGGTGTGGGGGGCCGACGATCGCCTCCACCTCGTGCGCACCGCCCGTGAGCTCCTCGCGCCGTCCCCGCAGCACCCGTCGCCGACGGGGCTCGGGCCGAGTGTGCGGGAGGCCACGGCGGGCATGTCGCCGGGCCGGATCCAGGAGATCGTGGCGGCGGCCGGGCTGCCGTCCACGCATGACTCGGTGTCCGCGGTCGCCGCGCTCACCGCCCTCTTCGGGCATCGCAGGAAGATGGCGGCGCTGCTCGCCGAGGCGCCCGCCGGCTCCCTCGAGGTGCTGGAGCGGTTGGTGTGGGGGCCGCCGTACGGGCAGGTCACGCATGATCCGGCGGTACGGCTGCGCTGGCTGCTGGACCGGGGGCTGCTGCTGCCGACGGCGCCCGGCACGGTCGTCCTGCCTCGTGAGGTCGCCCTGCATCTGCGCGGCGGGCGGGCTCATCGCGTGCCGGAACCGGTGCCGCCGGTCGTGGAGGCGGGTGCGGTGCATCCTCCACAGGTTGTGGACGCGACGGCGGCCGGGCAGGCGTACACGGCGCTCGCGACGGTCGAGGAGTTGTTGAAGGACTGGGACGAGGGCGGTCCCGCGGTGCTGCGGGCCGGCGGGCTGAGCGTGCGCGACCTCAAGCGGACGGCGGTCGCGCTGGACGTGTCCGAGCCGGTGGCCGCGTTCTGGGTGGAGCTGGCGTATGCGGCCGGACTGCTCGCCTCCGACGGCGAGGCGGACGAGCGGTATGCGGCGACGCCGGAGTACGACGAGTGGCTGGAGCGGCCGCCCGCCGAGCGGTGGGCGCAGCTGGCGCAGGCGTGGCTGGCGGCGACCCGGACCTCCGGGGTGGTCGGCGGCCGGGATCTCAAGGAGCGGGCGCTGTCGGCGCTGGGGCCGGGTCTGGACCGGTCGGCCGCGCCCGAGGTGCGTCACCGGGTGCTGGCGCTGCTGGCGGCACTGCCCGAGGGCACCACGCCCGACGCGGGGACGCTGCTGGCCCGCCTGCGCTGGGAACGCCCCCTGCGCGGCCCGCAGGGTCAACAGGGTTCTCAGGGCCCGCAGAGTTCTCAGGGTTCTCGGGCCGGTGACGAGGACCTGCGCTCCCGGCTCGCCCGCTGGACCCTGACGGAGGCCGAGATGCTGGGCGTGACCGGGCGGGGCGCGCTGTCGGCGCACGGTCGGACCCTGCTGGGCGCACAGGCCGCGACGAAGCCGTCCGCCACCGCTCATGACCGTTCTCCTGACCACCCTCATGACGGCACGCACGAGGCTGCGGCCGCCGGTCCCGGGGACAAGCTGCCCGCCCACCATCGCCACCCGGCCGCCCACGCCCAGGCCCCCCTCTCGCCGCCCGAGCAGGCCGTCGCGGCCGCGTCCGCCGCCCGGCTGCTGGCCCCGCTGCTCCCCGAGCCCCTGGATCACGTCCTGCTCCAGGCGGATCTGACCGCGGTCGCACCCGGCCCGCTGCGGCGGCCGCTCGCGGCCGTGCTGAACGTGCTCGCGGATGTCGAGTCCAAGGGCGGCGCGACCGTCTACCGCTTCACGCCCGGCTCCGTGCGCCGCGCCCTGGACGCCGGCCGCAGCGCCTCCGACCTGCACGCTTTCCTCGCCGAGCATGCGCGTACGCCGGTGCCGCAGCCGTTGGCGTACCTGATCGACGATGTGGCGCGCCGGCACGGCCATCTGCGGGTGGGCGCGGCTTCGGCGTATGTGCGCTGCGACGACGACGCCATGCTGAACGAGATCCTCGCCGACAAGCGTGCCGCCGCCCTGCGGCTGCGCAGGCTGGCTCCCACGGTGCTGGCGGCGCAGGCCGACCCGGCGACCCTCCTCGACGGGCTGCGCGCGATGGGTTTCGCGCCGGCCGCGGAGTCCGCCGAGGGCGACGTCCTGATCACCCGCGCGCACGCCCGTCGCACTCCGCCCCGCACGGCTCCCGAGCCGGTGCCGGACGGGCCGCCGGTTCCCGACGCCACGCTGCTCACGGCGGCGATCCGCGCGATCCGGGCCGGCGACCTGGCGGCCACGGCTCCGCGCAAGCCGACGGAGACGCAGGACGCCGTCCCGCTCGCCCCCGGCGAACTCCCCCGCACCGGTTCCGCCGAGACCCTCGCCACCATGCAGGCCGCCGTCCTCACCGGCGAGGCCCTGTGGATCGGCTACGTCAACGCCGAGGGCACCGCCAGCCAGCGCGTCATCGCCCCGGTCCGGGTGGAGGGCGGCTTCGTGACGGCGTACGACCACACGGCGGACGAGGTCCGCACCTATCCGCTGCACCGGATCACGGGCGTGGCGGAGCTGGCGGACGACCAGAGCGTGTGAAGGCCGACTCCTGCGGTGTTCAGCACTCCCCGACGGAGGCGTCCGCGGGCAGGCCGAAGTGGGTACGGGCCTCGGTCTCCAGGGCGGCGGAGGACATCGGCTCCCGGAGCGAGGGCCTGACGTAGACGCCGAAGTGGGCGTGCGTCCACCGTCCGTACCCCGCGCCGTCCGGCGGCTCCTCCCGGGAGACGACCCGGTAGCCGCCGTCGGCCGAGCCGTCCCGCTGGAGCCGCACCACTTGCGGGTGCTGTCCGGCGCCGCACGCCACGAGGCTGCCGTCCTGGACGCCGTACTCGATGCACAGGGTGTTGACGCCCGCGCGGACGTCGCCCGCGTGCTGCTCCAGTTCGAGCGGCTCGGCCCGGCAGAACCAGCGGGCGTCGAGCGCGGGCAGCGTCGCGCCGAAGCCGCTGTGCCCTGACTCCGCCACGATCCGGGCCTCGATCACCGGCCGCACCTCGGCCCACAGCCCCTCGTCGACGTCCGCCGGCCACAGCACCCAGCTGCCCGTGGCGGCCAGTACCGCCGCGGCGCCCGCGCCGACCGCCCCCCTGCGGAACGACAGGACCGACATCCCGTGAACTCCTCACCGCATCGCGCCGACCGCGCTGCTCCCCTGGTCAGACACCCGACCGGGGTGCAGGGTTGCGCGGGGTCAGCGGGGGGTCGGCGCGGGGTCAGCGCGGGGTGCGGTGGCTTGAAAGTCTCCGGAAGACGCCGGCATTGTCAGCTGAGCGCTGCCCTCAGCTCGCGTTCTTCTCGATTGCTTCGAAGATGTCCGCGTCCGTCTCCTGCTGCCATGACGGGAGGTCGGGCCAGTCGGCCACGTATCCCGGCTTCGGGTCCTCGAAGTGCTTGAACATCTGGGCCGTCCAACACGTCGCGACGAAGCGGCTCTTCTGCTCGCGGGACAGCCGTGCCGTGGTGCCGCCGCTGATCTCGACGAAGTGACGGACCTGCTCGTAGACGGAACCCGCCGCCTCGCGCTCCCACTGCGGGGTGTCATCCCACGGCGTCACGTACCCGGCCCCGTAGGGATCAGGCCAGTTCGATGGCTTCCCTGCCATACGCCGCAACCTGTTCGATGTCCTGGTTGTCAGGTGCGGTCGTGGAGCGTGACCTGGTAGCCGTCGGGGTCGGCGAAGGTGAAGGTCCGGCCGAAGGGGCCGTCGATCGGTGCGGAGACGATGGTGTGGCCGTCGGCGACGAGAGCGTCGTGGATGGCCTGGACGTCGGTGGCGTGGAGCCAGATCGCGGCACCGATGCCGGGCTGGGCAACAGATGCGAGGTCGGTACCGGGAACGACGTCGCGCAGTGCGAAGGCGATCGGCTTCGTCTCGAAGACGACGGCGTGCGGAGGTCCGGCCGGCGAACGGACGAGGCCGAGGTACTGCTCGTAGAACGCCCGAGAAGCGTCGAGGTCGCGCGCCTGGAGCGAGATGAAGTCGGGGCCGGTGGCGGGCATGATGATGCTCCTTCTCTTCGTGTCAGATTCCTGACACGGACCAAGGTATGTCAGAATCCTGACATGAGTCAAAACGGTGCCGGCATCGACCTGGACAAATCACTGGGCTACCTGCTGAAAGAGGCTTCGAGCGCCCTGCGCGCAGCCATGGAGGAGGTGCTGAAGCCGCTCGGCATGACCGTGACGCACTACTCCTGCCTCGAGCTGCTGGCTCAACGACCGGGCTTGTCGAACTCCGAGCTCGCGCGTGGCGCGTTCGTGACACGGCAGTCGATGAACGTGCTGCTCCAGACCCTGGAACGAGACGGCTACGTGACCAGGCCTGCGGAAGCGCCCGTCGGGAAGGCCCTTCCCGCGCGGCTCACGCCTCGCGGCCGTCGGAGCCTGGAGAAGGCGAGCGCAGCCGTCCGGTCCGTCGAGGTCAGAATGCTGGCCGGCCTGACCGAGACCGAGCAGTCGGGCGCGTTCCGGATCCTGCAGAGCATGATTCACTCCCTGCGCGCTGGCAACGACGGTGCGTAGCTCGACACCCGCATCCCGATGGTGCCGGACTCCGGCGGCCGGTCCACGCCCGCTCTCCGGCGCTCTGGAGAAGTCGTCTCGTCGGTTTCACGCGATAGGCGACCATGGATAGCGGCGCGCATCCCCGGCGCGCCGGCCGGAACGCTCTTTCGGCGCCGGGCACGGGGCATGGCCCGAGCCGTGGCAGGTGCGGTGTCTGTCACGCTGACGATCCGATCCGTGGAGGTATGCGTGTCCTGCCTAATCGTCCAATCCGACAAAACCCTGCTCCTGGAGGTCGACCACGAGCAGGCCGACGACTGCCGTCGGGCCATCGCGCCGTTCGCGGAGCTGGAGCGGGCGCCGGAACACATCCACACCTACCGGGTGACCCCGCTGGGCCTGTGGAACGCGCGGGCGGCCGGGCATGACGCCGAGCAGGTCGTGGACGCGCTCGTGCAGTACAGCCGCTATCCGGTGCCGCACGCGCTGCTGGTGGACATCGCCGAGACGATGGACCGTTACGGCCGGCTGACGCTGAGCAAGCACCCGGCGCACGGTCTGGTGCTGACGACCACCGACCGGCCGGTGCTGGAGGAGATCCTGCGCTCCAAGCGGGTCGCCCCGCTGATCGGCGCCCGGATCGACCCGGACACCGTGGTCGTGCACCCCTCCGAGCGCGGGCAGATCAAGCAGACGCTGCTGCGGCTGGGCTGGCCGGCCGAGGACCTCGCGGGGTACGTCGACGGCGAGGCGCACGCGATCGAGCTGGACGAGGACGGCTGGGCGCTGCGGCCCTACCAGAAGCAGGCGGTGGAGAACTTCTGGCATGGCGGGAGCGGCGTCGTCGTCCTGCCGTGCGGCGCGGGCAAGACCCTCGTCGGTGCCGGGGCGATGGCCCAGGCGAAGTCCACCACTCTCATCCTCGTCACGAACACGGTCTCGGCCCGGCAGTGGAAGCACGAGCTGGTGAAGCGGACGTCGCTGACCGAGGACGAGATCGGCGAGTACAGCGGGACGCGGAAGGAGATCCGGCCCGTCACCATCGCCACCTACCAGGTGCTGACGACCCGGCGGAAGGGCGTCTACCCGCACCTGGAGCTGTTCGACTCCCGGGACTGGGGGCTGATCCTCTACGACGAGGTGCATCTGCTGCCGGCGCCCGTCTTCAAGTTCACCGCGGACCTCCAGGCCCGCCGCCGCCTCGGCCTGACCGCGACGCTGGTCCGCGAGGACGGCCGCGAGTCGGACGTGTTCTCGCTGATCGGGCCGAAGCGGTTCGACGCGCCGTGGAAGGAGATCGAGGCGCAGGGTTACATCGCGCCCGCGGACTGTGTGGAGGTCCGGGTCAACCTGACCGACTCCGAGCGGCTGGCGTATGCGACGGCCGAGGCGGAGGAGAAGTACCGCTTCTGTGCGACGACCGCGACGAAGCGGAAGGTCACGGAGGCGATCGTGCGCCGGTTCGCCGGGCAGCAGATCCTGGTCATCGGCCAGTACATCGACCAGCTGGACGAGCTGGGCGAGCACCTGAACGCCCCTGTGATCAAGGGCGAGACCTCCAACGCCCAGCGCGAGAAGCTCTTCGACGCGTTCCGGGAGGGTGAGATCAGCGTGCTGGTCGTCTCGAAGGTCGCGAACTTCTCGATCGACCTGCCGGAGGCGACGGTCGCGATCCAGGTGTCGGGCACCTTCGGCTCCCGTCAGGAGGAGGCGCAGCGTCTGGGCCGCGTCCTGCGCCCGAAGGCGGACGGCCACCAGGCCCACTTCTACTCCGTCGTCGCCCGGGACACCATCGACCAGGACTTCGCGGCCCACCGCCAGCGCTTCCTGGCGGAACAGGGCTACGCCTACCGGATCATGGACGCGGACGAGCTGCTGGCGGAGAGCTGACGGCAGATCACCTGAAAGCGGGCGTCACTTACGGCGGACGCCCGCTTCCGCTCCGTACTCGCCGAGGATGATCACGTCGAAGGCGGCGCGCGCGAAGACCTTCACGGCGCGCAGGGCGTCGCCGAGACGGTGACGGTGGACGTCGACGTCGGACAGGGGGGTCGCGCCGGACGGGCGACCTGGGGCTGGGTTGAGGGTCGCTGCACTCATGTCTCCATGATGGGATCCGAGGCATAAAGGGGGCATCGGTCCCAGGTCCCCAGTTCTCGTACTACCTGAGTACGCCTGTGGGGGTGGAGCGTCCCCTGACGGGTGGAGGGCCGTCCCGTAGGGGTTGCGCGGGGGCGCTCGCGGGCGGCCGGAAAATCCGTTGGCACGCGCCTCCTCCGTTCACCTAGAATCTCCGCTCTTGCCCGCCTCCCTCAACCGGAGCGCGGCCGTCCGGACGGAAACCGGACGGCATCCCGCAGCCCGCAACCCCACGCCCAGCCGGCCCGGAGGCACCCCCTTGTCCACGCCGTCCACGTCCGCCCACGACGACGACCCCCTGGCCCGCGAGCGCGGCCACCTCGCCTCCTCCCGTGCCGCCCTGCGCGCCATGCGCGAGGACGTCGAGTCCCTCGACATCAGCGACGTCACCGCGAACTGGGTCAACGCCCAGATCCTGGAGCGGCAGATCGGGGAGCGCATCAAGGCGCTCGCCGACCTCAGCGACACCCCGCTGTTCTTCGGCCGCCTCGACTACCTGCACGCTCCGGGCGCGGAGCAGGCGGAGGGCGCGGAGGGGGAGCGGTTCTACATCGGGCGGCGGCATGTGCACGACCATGACGGCGACCCGATGGTCATCGACTGGCGTGCGCCGGTCTCGCAGCCGTTCTACCGGGCCTCGAAGAAGGATCCGATGGACGTCGGGCTGCGCCGCCGCTTCGGTTACACCCGCGGGGACATCACGGCGTACGAGGACGAGCATCTCTCCGACCCGTCCGAGGCGGCGGCCACCAGCAAGCTGCTCCAGCATGAGATCGAGCGGCCGCGTGTCGGCCCGATGCGGGACATCGTCGCCACGATCCAGCCCGAGCAGGACGAGATCGTCCGCAGCGGGCTGGGCGGCACGGTCTGTGTGCAGGGAGGCCCGGGCACCGGGAAGACGGCCGTCGGTCTGCACCGGGTCGCCTACCTCCTCTACGCCCACCGTGAACGGCTCGCCCGCACGGGCACGCTGGTCATCGGGCCGAACCGGTCCTTCCTGCACTACATCGAGCAGGTGCTGCCCGCCCTGGGCGAGTTGACGGTCCGCCAGGGCACGGTCGACGACCTGGTGGCCCATGTGGAGGTGCGCGGCACGGACGACGCGGCGGCCGCGGTCGTCAAGGGCGACGCGAGGATGGCGCAGGTGCTGCGCCGGGCGGTCTACTCGCACGTCGACATGCCGGCCGAGCCGGTCGTCGTGGTGCGCGGTTCGCGGCGCTGGCGGGTTCCGGCGTACGAACTTCAGGAGATGGTCCGGGAGTTGCTGGACCGGGACATCCGCTACGGCGCGGCCCGCGAGGCCCTCCCGCAGCGCATCGCGCATGCGGTGCTGGTGCAGATGGAACGCTCGGGCGAGGCCCCGGACGACCGGGTGCAGGACGCCGTGGCCCGCAACAGCGCGGTGAAGGCGGCCGTGAAGGCGGTCTGGCCGGCCGTCGACCCGGCGAAGCTCGTCCTGCGGCTGCTGTCCGACGCGGAGTTCCTCGCCACGCACGCCGAGGGTGTGCTCAGCGAGGACGAGCAGAAGACGATCCTCTGGGCGAAGCCCGTGCGATCGGTGAAGGCGGCCAAGTGGTCGGCGGCGGACGCGGTGCTGATCGACGAGACGACGGACCTCGTCGAACGCACGCACTCCCTCGGCCATGTCGTCCTGGACGAGGCGCAGGACCTGTCCCCCATGCAGTACCGGGCGGTCGGCCGCCGCTGCACGACGGGCTCGGCGACGGTGCTGGGCGACCTCGCGCAGGGCACCACCGCCTGGGCGACCCGGAGTTGGGAGGAGGCCCTCGGCCATCTCGGGAAGTCGGACGCGGTGATCGAGGAACTGACGGCCGGTTTCCGCGTCCCGACGGACGTCATCACCTACGCCTCCCGCCTCCTGCCGCACATCGCGCCGGGCCTCACCCCGGTCGCGTCGGTCCGCGAGAACCCCGGCTTCTTCGATCTCCGCCCGGTCTCCGGCACCGCCGAAGTCGTCGCGGCCTGCGAGGAGTTGCTGCGCAACGAGGGCTCCACGGGCCTGATCGCGGCCGACGCCCGCATCCCGGCCCTCACCGAAGCCCTCACGGCGGCCGGTCTCCCCCATCTCTCCCCCGGCGAGGAGACGACGGCGCAAACCCGCCTCACCCTGGTCCCGGCCTCCCTGGCCAAGGGCCTGGAGTACGACTACGTGGTCCTGGACGAACCCCAGGCGGTGGTCGACGCCGAACCGGACGAACGCACAGGTCTGCGACGCCTCTACGTGGCCCTGACCCGAGCGGTCTCGGGCCTGATCGTCACCCACACGGCACCCCTGCCGCCCCAGCTCTCCCAGGACCCGGGCTGCCCGTGACCGGGGTCGTCGACTAGGCCAACGCCGTCGTGTTCTCCCCGGACGGGGGCCGTCTCTTCATCGGCGACGGCGACGGCGACGGCGACCAGACCGTACGCGTCCCGCAACTGCGCTACGACCCACCGTGCGCCCGGCGCTGACGACCGCGGACCCGGCGGGGCCGGACCCGGTCAGGCCCCGTCCACCGCCCGTCGCCACGCCCGCACGGAGTCCGCCGACACCGGGCCCGACCAGCCCCTCGGGCGGGCCGCGCCGCCGATGTGGAAGGCGTCGACGCCGGCCGAGCGGAGGGTGGGGACGTGGTCGAGGCGGAGGCCGCCGCCGACGAGGAGGTGCTGCTCGTAGCCCTGTTCTCCGTGGCGGGACGCTTCGGCGAGGAGGGTGGACAGGCCCGTGTCGACGCCCGCCGCCGCGCCGGCCGTGAGGTAGGCGTCCAGGCCGGGCAGGCCGTCCAGCTGCTTGCGCAGGGCGTCGCGGTCGGCGGCGTGGTCGAGGGCGCGGTGGAAGGTCCAGCGGCAGCCGTCCAGCTCGGCGACGACCCTTTCCACAGCCGGCAGGTCCACCCCGCCCTCCGCGTCCAGGAACCCGAGGACGAACTCGTCCGCGCCCGCCGCCCGCAGCTCGCGGGCGACCCGCACGAGGCGGTCGACGTCCCCGGCGGTACCGGCCGCGAAGCCCGCGGACAGGCGCAGCATCACGCGCAGGGAGAGATCGACGGCGGCCCGGATCCCGGCGAAGGCCGCGACCGGCGGGGTGAGGCCGTCGGCGGCCATGTCGGTGACCAGCTCGAGGCGGTCCGCGCCTCCTGCCTGGGCGGCGAGCGCATCCTCGACGTCGAGGGCGATCACCTCCAGAACTGCACGCTTGCTCATGGGACCCCATTCGTCGGCGTTCGTCGAGCGCCATCGGACGTGACGGCTACAGGTCTAGTCCAATTGAGGATACGCCGTCGCGGCCCCCGGCCCACCCGGACCGGCCCACCCCGAACCGGCCCCCCGGACCCGCCCCCCGGGACCGGCCTGCCGCGCGACAATGAGGCCATGGCCGATCTCGATCTCGACGTCCTGCGCAGCCGCTTCAGTCACGCCCTGGAGAGAGCCAGGTCCCCCGTCGGCGGTCCCGACCCCGTGCTCTACGCCGACGATCTCCTCGCCCGCTGGCAGGAGCCGCAGCGCCGCTATCACACGCTCAGGCACCTCACGGCCGTCCTCGACCGCGTCGACGAGCTCCAGGCGCACGCCGACGACCCCGACGTCGTCCGGCTGGCCGCCTGGTTCCACGACGCCGTCTACCTGCCCGACCGCTCCGAGAACGAGGAGCGCTCCGCCCGGCTCGCCGAGCGCGCACTGCCCGAGGCCGGGGTGTCGCGGGAGCGGACCGCCGAGGTCGCGCGGCTCGTCCGGCTCACCGTCACCCACGACCCGGCCGACGACGACCGCGACGGCCAGGTCCTGTGCGACGCCGACCTCGCGATCCTCGCCGCGCCGCCGTCCGCGTACGCCGCCTACACCGCCGCCGTCCGCGAGGAGTACCACTTCGTCCCCAACGACGCCTTCCGCGCCGGACGGGCGGCGATCCTGCGCCAACTCCTCGACCTGCCCCGGCTGTTCAGGACGCCGTACGGGAGCGAGCGGTGGGAGGAGACGGCCCGCTACAACCTGCGGGGCGAGCTGGAGCTGCTCACCTCATGACCGCCCCCGCGCCCCCGCGCATCCCCGCCGCACGGCTCACCCTCGAAGGCGTCACCCCGTCCGCCGCCGCCGGACTGCGGGCGGGCGGCGGCGGGGGCTTCGTCTGGCTCGGCGGCGGCCCGTTCGAGGGCACGCGGGACGCCGCCGGAATGCTGGTGAAGGCGTATGTGAACGGCGTGCACCGACCCGAGTTCGGCCTCTACGTCCTCGTACGGCGCGAGGACGGCCGGGCCGTCGGCAGCATGGGCTTCCACGCCGCCCCCGACGAGGACGGCCGCACCGAGATCGGCTACGACCTGGTCGAGGCCGCCCGAGGCCACGGCTACGCGACGGAGGCGCTGCGCGCGCTGGCCGCCTGGGCGCTGGCGCGGGACGACGTACGACGCCTGTTCGCGGTCGTCGAGCACGCCAACACCGCCTCCCGGGCCGTACTCGAACGGGTCGGCTTCGCCCGGGTCGGCGGCGACGACGGCGACGGCGTGGGCGAGGAGGGCGAGGGCCAGTACGCGTACGAGCTCACGCGACTCAGGGCGTGACGGCGGGGCCGCCGCCCTTGCGTCTGCGCAGACCGGACGTCGTCAGCAGCCGGATCACCTCACGGCTGCTCACCTCCACCGCACCGGCCGCCACCACCTCGGCGTAACGATGGGACGGGATGTCGTAGTGGTCGCGTTCGAAGGCGCGCCGGGGGACGCCCAGCCCGTCGGCGAACGCCTGCAGTTCGGCGTACGAGACGTCGCTGACGAGGTGGGACCACATCCGGCCGTGGCCCGGCCAGTTCGGCGGGTCGATGTAGACGGTCACGAGAGCCTCACGAGGACGACACGCCTCCCGTGGCCGACCCCAGCGAACCCACCGACGCGACCTTCACGCCCGCCTTGTGGCACACCCAGTGCGGGTCCGGGCCGAGTTCCGGCTCGACGTCGAGGGCGTGCGGGTCGCCGGAGCCGCAGACCGGGCACAGCGGCCAGCGGCCGTGGCGTTCGAGCAGCGCGTCCTGCACGTCCTGCGCGACCAGCCCGGCCACGTACTGCGCGCCGTCCGGCCACTGCTCGACCCACCACCGCCGCTGCACGACGGACTCCTCGACCATCGACACGACGTCCGCCGCGGCGACCTCACCCGCGGCGAGATCGGCGAGCACGAGAGCACGTGCGGCGTGCAACGTCTGTTCCAGGGGACTGACGGGGTGGTCGATGGGATCCATGCCCCTATTGTGCGCACTCTTGACCACGCACCCCAAGGCCGTCCCCATGCTGTCGACCTGTCGTCCCCATGCCGTCGTCCCCATGCCGTCGTCCCCAAGCCGTCGTCCCCAAGCTTCGGAAAGAGCCAGCCCGATGAACTCACGTGATCTGCGCGCCGAACTCGACGTACTGACCACCGAAGGCTTCCGTCCCGAGCTCGCCGAGATCGATCTGCTGCCCACCCTCGATCTCGCCCGGCTCATGAACGGCGAGGACGCCGGCGTGCCCGGGGCCGTGGCCGCGCAGCTTCCGCGGATCGCCGCCGTCGTCGACGCCGTCGCCGAGCGGATGGGGCGTGGGGGGCGGCTGGTGTACGCCGGGGCGGGTACCGCCGGGCGGCTCGGGGTGCTGGACGCGTCGGAGTGTCCGCCGACGTTCAACACCGGGTCCGGGCAGGTCGTGGGGCTGATCGCGGGCGGGCCTGCGGCGATGGTGACGTCCGTCGAGGGGGCCGAGGACTCCCGGGAGCTCGCCGAGGCGGACCTCGCCGCGCTCTCCCTCACCCCGGACGACACCGTGGTCGGCGTCTCCGCCTCCGGCCGCACCCCGTACGCCGTGGGCGCGCTCGCCTACGCCCGGGCGCGGGGCGCGCTGACCGTCGCCCTGGCCTGCAACGCGGGCAGTGCGCTGGCCACCGCCGCCGAGCACCGGATCGAGGTGGTCGTGGGGCCCGAGCTGCTCACCGGCTCCACCCGGCTGAAGGCGGGCACGGCGCAGAAGCTGGTCCTCAACATGATCTCGACGATCACGATGATCCGGCTGGGCAAGACGTACGGGAACCTGATGGTCGACGTCCGCGCCTCGAACGAGAAGCTGCGCGCCCGTTCGCGGCGGATCGTGGCGCTGGCGACCGGCGCGGACGAAAGGGAGGTCGAAGCGGCCCTCGCGGCCGGCGACGGGCGGGTGAAGAACGCGATCCTGGTGCTGCTGGCCGGGGTGGACGGGCCGACGGCCGCCCGCCTTCTGGAGGAGTCCGGGGGACATCTGCGCGCGGCGCTCGCCGCCGCGAACGGCTGAGCCGCACGCTCGGAGAGTGCGCACCGACTCCTCCTCCTCAGCCTCCTCCCCAGCCTCCTCTCCGG
This sequence comes from Streptomyces sp. NPDC031474, assembly GCF_055581185.1. NCBI lineage: Bacteria > Bacillati > Actinomycetota > Actinomycetes > Kitasatosporales > Streptomycetaceae > Streptomyces > Streptomyces sp. NPDC031474. The sequence continues at coordinate 174,765 of NZ_JBVIJX010000021.1, read as the reverse complement.
CCGCCTCCACAGCCGCCGCGATCCTGCCGCTGGTCGGCGGCCCCGCGAACGTCGTCTCCGTCGCCCACTGCATGACCCGGCTGCGGCTGGGCCTCGCCGATCCGTCGCGGGCCGACGAGGAGGCGCTGCGGGCGGTGCCCGGGGTGCTGGGGGTCGTCGTGGACGACGCCTCGTACCAGGTGGTCCTCGGACCGGGCGCGGTGACGACGGTGACGGCCGCGTTCGAGAAACTGCTCGGCCCCCGCCCGGCCGACCCCTCAACCGACCCCTCAACCGACCCCTCGACCGACCCCTCGACCGCCGATGAACTGATCGCGCGGGGCGAGGAGTTGAGGGCGGCCCGGCGGCGGCGCAACGCGACCCCGCTGAAGACCGCCCTGCGCCGGCTGGCCGCCGTCTTCGTGCCGCTCATTCCCGCCCTCATCGGCTGCGGGATCCTCGCCGGCGTCAACGGGCTCCTCCTCAACGCCGGCTGGCTGCCGGGCCTCACGCCCGCGCTGACCGCGATCGCCTCCGGCTTCATGGCGCTGATCGCCGTCTTCGTCGGCCACCACACGGCGAAGGAGTTCGGCGGCACACCGATCCTGGGCGGCGCGGTCGCCGCGATCGTCGTCCACCCGGGAGTCGCGAAGGTGACGGCGTTCGGGGTGACGCTGGCCCCCGGCCAGGGCGGCGTCCTCGGCGCGCTGGCCGCCGCGCTGCTGGCGACACGCGTGGAGAAGTGGTGCCGCGGCCGCGTCCCGCAGACCCTCGACGTACTCCTCACCCCCACCGTGACGGTCCTCGTCGCCGGCCTCGGCACGCTGTACGGCCTGATGTACGCGGCCGGCGAGGTCTCCTCGGCCATCGGCACGGCCGCGAACTGGCTGCTCGCCACGACGGGCCCCTTCGCCGGCCTCGTCCTCGGCGGCCTCTTCCTGCCGCTGGTGATGCTCGGCCTCCACCAGGCCCTCATCCCCCTCCACACCACCCTCATCGCCCAGCAGGGCTACACCGTCCTGCTGCCCGTCCTGGCGATGGCGGGCGCGGGCCAGGTCGGCGCGGCGATGGCGGTGTACGTCCGGCTGCGCCACGACACGTCCATCCGGACGACGATCAGATCGGCGCTCCCGGCCGGACTGCTGGGCATCGGCGAACCCCTCGTCTACGGCGTCTCCCTCCCCCTCGGCCGCCCCTTCCTCACCGCCTGCGCGGGCGGCGCGGCCGGCGGAGCGTTCGTCGGCTTCTTCGCACTGCTCGGCGACAGGGTGGGCGCGACGGCGATCGGCCCGTCCGGCTGGGCCCTGTTCCCACTCCTCGCGGGCAACCGAGGGCTGGGCATCACAGCGGCGATCTACGCGGGCGGCCTACTGACGGGCTACGCGGTCGGCTTCGCGGCGACCTACGTCTTCGGCATCCCCGACCGCGCGCCCGCGCCCACCGCCGCTCCTTCTCCGACTGACAATGGTTGACTTGCTCCTCGGGCTGAAGCGGTAGCGGGTCCGGCTCGGTCCCCGGGCCCCCGCCCCTCCCGGAACCGCTCGCCCCTCCCGGAACCGCTCGCCCCTCGGGGAACCGTGGCCGCCCCCTACCCTTGGGGGCATGAACCACGCCCAGCTCGCCGCTCTCGGTCGCGCCCTCCGGCTGCTCGGGGAGCACGGCGAGGCCCTGAGCGCCGACACGCCCGATGCCCGGCTGCACGAGGTCAAGGCCGATCTGCGGCGCGCCCTGGAGCTGCTGGACGAGAGCGTCGTCGGCGCCACGCCCACCACCCGCTGCGCCGAGCATCCGAACGGTCCGGTCGACGAGACCGCCCCCGACCTGTGCCTGCTGTGCGAGACCCGCCGCCGGGCGGCCCGGCGCGCCGAGTACAACGGCCCCGCCCCGCAGGCCCCGTACACCCCGACCCCCTCCATCTCCCGTTACGGCACCCGCGCCGACCGCCCGCAGCCCCAGCAGCGCTGGCTGCCGGAGCTGTGGAACGGCCAGGAGTGGCACCTGTGCGGGACGCCGAGGCGGGACCGTCGCGAGGCCGAGCTGTACATCGCCGCCCTGCGCCGCGGCTCCCGGCCCGCGATGGCCTACCGGCTCGTGCACGAGTTCACCGACTACGAGGTCCTGCGCATCTGGGGCACCCCGGTGAAGGTCGACATCGAGCCGCTGGGCAACCTCTGAGATTGAGTTGAGCAAGCTAAGTTGCCCCCGTAGAGGCACGCGGACGCACGCGGGCCCCGAGCCGCAGCTCAGGGCCCGACTGGGCAAGGGCCGGGCAGGCCCCAGGACGGCTGGGCTCAGCTGAGAGTCTTCAGCGCCGCCGCGTCGTAGGGCTTCAGCTCGTCGAGACGACCGTCGAGGACCTTGGCGGCCCACTCCGGGTCCTGCAGCAGCGCCCGCCCGACGGCCACCATGTCGAACTCGTCGCGCTCCAAGCGGTCGAGGAGGTCGTCGAGGCTCTTGAGCGGGGCGCCCTCGCCCGCGAACCCACGCAGGAAGTCCCCGTCGAGGCCGACCGAGCCGACGGTGATGACGGGCTTGCCGGTGAGCTTCTTCGTCCAGCCCGCGAGGTTGAGGTCGGAGCCGTCGAACTCCGGGAGCCAGTAGCGGCGGGTGGAGGCGTGGAAGGCGTCGACACCGGCGGCGGCCAGCGGCGCCAGGACGGCGTCCAGCTCCTCCGGGGTCTCGGCGAGCCGCGCGTCGTACGCCTCCGACTTCCACTGCGAGTAGCGGAAGATGATCGGGAACTCGGCGGAGACGGTCTCCCGGACGGCCGCGACGACCTCGGCGGCGAACTTCGTACGGGCCACGAGATCGCCGCCGTAGGCGTCGGTGCGACGGTTGGTGCCGGCCCACAGGAACTGGTCGAGCAGATAGCCGTGGGCGCCGTGGAGCTCGACGCCGTCGAAGCCGATGCGCTCCGCGGCCGCGGCCGCCTCGGCGAACGCGCCGATGACGTCGTCCAGGTCCCGCTGGGTCATCGCCTTGCCGGCGCCCTCGGTACCGTCCAGACGCAGTCCGGACGGACCGACGGCCGGAGCGTCCGCGTACGGCGGCTCACCCTGGTTGCGCACCATCCCGATGTGCCACAGCTGCGGCACGATCTTCCCGCCGCCCGCGTGCACGGCCTCGGCGACCTTCGCCCACCCCGCCAGCTGCTCCGCGCCGTGGAACCGCGGCACCCGGTCGCTCTGCCCGGCGGACTCGTGCCCGACGGTCGTCCCCTCGGTGACGATGAGCCCGACACCGGCGGCGGCGCGGCGGGCGTAGTACGACGCGACGTCCTCGCCCGGGATGCCGTCCGGCGAGAACATGCGCGTCATGGGCGCCATCGCGATGCGGTTCGAGACGGTCAGTCCGTTGATGGACACCGGCCGGGAGAGGATCTCGGCGGCGCGGGACGGGACGGGCTGGGTGACGCTCACGTTGGCTGTCTCCTCGTGACGATGGACCGGGGACCGGTGGACCGGTGGACCTTTGACCAGCGGGTATGTGCACATGCATACAGTGCCCGCCAACGACAACTCCCCCAGCGTCCGCGCCATTCCGGCCGCACCCCGAAACCCCCTGTGATCCCGACCACGCGCACCGAACCGCAGCCGAGAATGTACGCATGCCAAAGCCCCGGCCGGTCCCGCTGGAAGAGTCCTCCGTCGTCGCGAACAACACGATGAACCGCGAACGCGGACTCACCGGCGTGAACAGCTACGCCCGAGAACTGGGCGTCGACCTCCTGTCCGACCTGGCGCACCGCCCCGCCCCCTCCTGGCTGGACCTCTGCAGCGGCGAGGGCCGCGCCCTGCGGGAGGCCGCCCCCGCCCTGCCCGCCGACACGGTCCTCACCGCCGTCGACCTGGTGGGCCCGCTCGTCCCGCGTCCGGCCCCGCCCGTCCTGGAGGAGATCGTCGCCTCCGTCTCGACCTGGACCCCGAGCCGAACGTACGACCTGATCACCTGCGTCCACGGCCTGCACTACGTAGGCGACCAACTCGGCCTGCTCACCCGGGCCGCGTCCTGGCTGACCGAGGACGGCCTGCTCCTCGCCAACTTCGACCCCGACTCGATCCGCCGCTCCGACGGCTCGCCAGCCGGACGGGCGGCCGTGACCGCCCTACGAGCAGCGGGATTCGCCTACGACCCCCGACGTCACCTGCTCACTCTCCGAGGCGGCCGAACCGTCGAACTCCCCTTCACCTACGTCGGCGCCGACCCCGACGCCGGCCCCAACTACACAGGCCAGCCCGCCGTCGCCTCCCACTACGTCTGAGAGCCGGGCACCCCGGTTCAGCGAGCGCACCCGCTCCCGCAGAGGGTCGGCGGCGGACACCTCGCCGGGTTCCTCCAGCCCTCGGCGTCCCCACAGGGCGTCGGCGAGCTGCGAAGCCACGACGAAGTTGCAACGGCCCAGGTCGACCAGGGCGAACCGGTCGTCCCGCACGGCCGAGACCGGGTCGAGCCGCAAGGACGGAAGGCGGATTCCCGCGTCCCGCAGGGCGGCTCGCAACCGCTCCAGAGCCTCGGGGGCATTGCGGGCGGCCCGCTGCTCCTCGGCCGCCGTCTCTGTCGTCTCCATGGGGCTACCCCTCCACGCTGAGTGTTCGAGTTCTACACACAGCGTGGCCACCCCACCCCTAACCTGGCCAGATACGGCGCTCCAACAACCGCGTCTGTAGGACCAGGAGGCACCCATGCCAGGACCGAAGGACCTCGACCCGTCGTCGTCGCCGCGAGCCTTGCTGGGCGCCGAGTTACGTCATGTTCGCGAGCGGAAGGGACTGAGCCAGGAGCAGTTGGGCCAGCGACTGTTCGTGAGCGGGTCGTTCATCGGACAGTTGGAGGCGGGTACGCGGCGGTTGCAGCCGGAGTACGCGGCGATGCTGGACGAAGTCCTGGAGACGGGTGGCTTCTTCAAGCGGAACTGCAAGGCGGCGGCCAAGTCGAAGTACCTCGATGATTTCGCGGAGGCGGCTGAGGCCGAGACCCAGGCCACGGCGATCAGGCAGTACGCGCCGCTCCTCATCCCCGGACTGCTCCAGACGCCCGCGTACGCCCGGGCCGTGAACCGCGCGTACGACCCGACGGCACCGGAAGAAGCCATCGAGGAGTGGACGGAAGGCCGGATGGCGCGGACCCACCTACTCGACCATCCAACAAAGCCGTTGTTGTGGACAGTGCTTGACGAAGCCGCGTTGCGCCGCGAGGCAGGCGGCCAAGCGGTGATGGCGGAGGCCCTGCGCCATATCACCAACCTGGTCCGCCGGAACCGGGTCATCGTGCAGGTGCTGCAGCTCAGCGCGGGAGCGCATGCAGCGATGGGTGGCGCCCTCAAGTTGATGGAGTTCGAGGACGCCCCTCCGCTGGTCTACTACGAGGGGGCGCGCACCGGGCGACTGGATGACGACCCAGCCACTGTCGCCCAAATGAGGTTCGTATTCGACCTCCTTGTGGCCTCCGCGCTCTCACAGGAGAGGTCCCTGGCCCTGATCGAGAGGTTGGCGCAGGATTACGCCCATGAGGAACATCCCTGAGTTCGACCTGAGCACGGTCGTATGGATCAAGTCCAGCTACAGCGCCGGGGGCGGCAATGACTGCCTCGAAGTAGCCCCCGGCCACCCCACCCTCGTCCCCGTCCGTGACTCCAAGGCACCCCTCGGCCCGAAGCTCGCGTTCCGGGCGGAGGCATGGTCGGCGTTCGTCGAAAACCTCAAGGACAGCTGACCCGCGCCCGCCCCGAAGCTCAAGCGTCCAGCGTCGAGCCCTCTTTGCAAGGAACGGGTGGAGGGCCTCAACCCACCCTCCCACCCGGCGAGTTGACGCGGAGCGACTGACTTGCCACGGAAGGTCACCACGCTCTAGCGTGCGCATAACGAACAGCCCCCGCCCGGTGCTACCAACACCGACGGGGGCTTGACCTACAAGATCGAATGAGAGTCGATCCGTGGCTGACGCCAAGCTTAGTGCTGCCTCCCTGCCCGCGCACGCGGACCCGCACCCGATGGCCAATCCGGGTTACGGAAAGCGCGCCGCCCCGGGACAACTCCCCCGCACCAACCACGACTTCGCGCACCTTCCGCCCCGCGAGGCGGCCATCGCCGCGTACGTCGACCGGTTGCCCGACGGCACCGACATCTCCGTGAAGACGCTGGCCAAGCAGCTCCCGTACGGACAGTGCGCCCTCCGCACAGCCCTCAACCGCATCCAGCAGGCCGGGCATCTCAGGCGGGGCCGGGAACGGATGGAGACCGCCTCGGGCGAGTCCCGCTGGATCACCCGAACGTGGTTCACCCGCACCGCGCGCGACGACGGCTGGTGGGCGACGTTCACACGAGGCGGCGTACCGGAAGACGCGCCGGACCCCGAACCAGCCCGGCCCGCCACCCGCTCCCGCGCCCACATCCTCCTCGCCGCCCTCGGCCGCACAGCCCCCGCTCTGTCCCTGTCGGCCCGCGACTGTGCCGCGCTCGCTCCGCTAGTGGAGGAGTGGTTCGCGCGAGGAGCCACGGAGGAGACGCTCCTCGCCGCCCTGACCGCAGGCCTGCCCAGCCCGGTCCACAGCCCCGCCGCCCTCCTCCACCGCCGCCTCACGGACAAACTCCCCCCGGCACCACCGCCCCCGCGCCCGCCCCACCGGATGCTCGAGTGCGCGGAGTGCAGGGTCCCCGGCCGCCCCGAGGCCCTGCCGGGCGGCGTATGCAGCGGCTGCCGGGGCGAACACGCCCCCGCGCGCCCTGCCACACCCCTGCCCGCCCCGGCGATCCATGCCCTCGCCGATGAGATCCGTGCCGCAATGTCCCTGCACCGAGAGACGACGCCATGACTCCAGAGATCCCAGGACGCCCGCAGCTGCCCATCGAGGACTTCGAGGAACTCGCCGAGGCGGCCCCGGCGCATGTTCGGCTCGAATTCGTCGACGGCCGCGTCCGCACCAAGGATCCGCTCACTGTGGAGGACTTCGAGGAGCTGGAACTCCGGGCACCCGAAACCGTGCAACTGGAGTACGTCAACGGAAAACTCGAGGTCAAGGCCCTCCGAGACGGCAACCACAGTTCGATCTTCATGTGGCTGCTCCGGTGGCTCGTACAGAAGCGACCCGACCTTGCTCTCTACCCCAGCACCGGTCTCAAGACCGAGGCGGACCACAAGGGTCGGAGCCGCTGTGACGGCACCGTCGCCCGCCGAGGCCACTTCAAAGGACATGGCGAATGGTCCGACCCGTCCGGCATCCTGATGGCCGTCGAGATCACATCGCGCTGTCGCGACACCAACCAGCGCTGCCGTATCGACAAACCATTCGGCTACGCAGCCGTGGGAATCCCCATCTATCTGCTGGTTGATCGCGACAGCCTCACGCTTACGGTCTTCAGCGAACCCGAGGACGGCCGCTACCAGCGGTCCCCCTCCTACCCCTGGGGGTCGACCGTCGAACTCCCGTCGCCGCTGAGCATGACCCTCGATACCGAGCCACTCGGGCAGTACGCCGGGTGATCATCCGACCTGACCGCCGAAGGCGCAGCCATATGCACACAGCGCACACACCCGCGAGTCTGTACAGTTTGGCCATGGAGACGTATCCGCTGGTGGAAGCCCGTAATCAACTTGGTCAACTGGTCGGCCGGGTTCGCCACGGCCACGAGCACATCCTGATCACCGAATACGGCAAGCCCGCCGCCGCGCTCATCCCGATAAGCGAGCTGGAAGAACTGCAGCGGCTGCGCGACGAGGCGGACATCGCCGAAGTGCGAGCCCGCGAGACGACTCCGTCCGGCCCGCCCATGGCACACGACGAGTTCATGGCCCAGCTGGAGGCAGAAGACCGCCGCGAGGCCGCTTCGTGACCTACGCGGTGGTGTGGGAAAACCACGCCATGAACGAGTTCCGACGGCTCCGCACGGTCGACCCCGTGGGTGCGAAGGCGACCGCTGCGGCGGTGCGCGCCCTCGCCGACGATCCGCGGCCGGAGGAAGCCCGCGCCTTGGGCGACTCCGGCTACTTCCGGTTGCGCGTCGGGACATGGAGGGTGCTGTACCGGCCGGACGGCGTAACCGTCACCGTGTACGTGCTGAAAGTCGGCCGCACATGACCGAAGGGCGGTACCCCCAGCCGTAGCTGGGAGTACCGCCCTCGGTCCGAAGGACAGTCGATCAACCGGAACCGGTCGATCAGAAGTCCATGTCACCGCCCGGCATGCCGCCGCCGGCCGGCGCGGCGGCCTTCTCCGGCTTGTCGGCGATGACGGCCTCGGTGGTGAGGAACAGCGCGGCGATGGAGGCGGCGTTCTGCAGGGCAGAACGGGTCACCTTCGCCGGGTCGATGATGCCCTCGGCGATCATGTCGACGTACTCACCGGTCGCGGCGTTCAGGCCGTGGCCGATGGGAAGGTTGCGGACCTTCTCCACGACGACGCCACCCTCGAGACCACCGTTGACGGCGATCTGCTTGAGCGGGGCCTCCAGCGCGATGCGCACGGCGTTGGCGCCGGTCGCCTCGTCACCCTCGAGGTCGAGCTTCTCGAAGACGCTGGACGCCTGGATGAGCGCGACGCCGCCACCGGCGACGATGCCCTCCTCGACGGCGGCCTTCGCGTTGCGGACGGCGTCCTCGATGCGGTGCTTGCGCTCCTTGAGCTCCACCTCGGTGGCGGCGCCGGCCTTGATGACCGCGACACCGCCGGCGAGCTTCGCCAGGCGCTCCTGCAGCTTCTCGCGGTCGTAGTCCGAGTCGCTGTTCTCGATCTCGGCGCGGATCTGGTTGACCCGACCGGCGACCTGGTCCGAGGAGCCGGAGCCGTCGACGATGGTCGTCTCGTCCTTGGTGATGACGACCTTGCGGGCCTTGCCCAGGAGGTCCAGGGAGGTGTTCTCGAGCTTGAGACCGACCTCCTCGGAGATGACCTCGCCACCGGTGAGGATGGCGATGTCGTTCAGCATCGCCTTGCGGCGGTCGCCGAAGCCCGGGGCCTTGACCGCGACGGACTTGAAGGTGCCGCGGATCTTGTTGACGACCAGGGTCGACAGGGCCTCGCCCTCGACGTCCTCGGCGATGATCAGCAGCGGCTTGCCCGACTGCATGACCTTCTCCAGGAGCGGGAGCAGGTCCTTGACGTTCGCGATCTTGGAGTTCGCGATCAGGATGTACGGGTCGTCGAGGACGGCCTCCATACGCTCCATGTCGGTGGCGAAGTACGCCGAGATGTAGCCCTTGTCGAAGCGCATGCCCTCGGTGAGCTCAAGCTCCAGACCGAAGGTCTGGGACTCCTCGACGGTGATGACGCCTTCCTTGCCGACCTTGTCCATCGCCTCGGCGATGAGCTCGCCGATCTGGGTGTCGGCGGCGGAGATGGAGGCCGTGGAAGCGATCTGCTCCTTGGTCTCGACATCCTTAGCCTGCTCCAGCAGGGCGCCCGAGACGGCCTCGACGGCCTTCTCGATGCCACGCTTGAGGGCCATCGGGTTGGCGCCGGCGGCTACGTTGCGCAGGCCTTCCTTGACCAGGGCCTGGGCGAGAACGGTCGCCGTGGTCGTACCGTCACCGGCGACGTCGTCCGTCTTCTTGGCGACTTCCTTGACCAGCTCGGCGCCGATCTTCTCGTACGGGTCCTCGAGCTCGATCTCCTTGGCGATGGAGACACCATCGTTGGTGATCGTGGGGGCGCCCCACTTCTTCTCGAGGACGACGTTGCGGCCCTTGGGGCCGAGCGTCACCTTCACGGCGTCCGCGAGCTGGTTCATGCCGCGCTCGAGGCCGCGCCGTGCCTCCTCGTCGAACGCGATGATCTTGGCCATGTGAAGTGGTCCTCCCGGACTGGGGTGGATTGCTCCGGACCGCGCTGGCGCCCGCGACGGACGGCTCGCCGGCCTCGTGGTTCCTTGCCCCACCTGGCCTGCGGGCCTCACCGACCCGGTCCTCGTTGTCACTCTCACCTTCAGAGTGCTAACGCCAATGATTAGCACTCGGCATGCGAGAGTGCAAGGTGCACCCGCGAAGCGGGCCCGTCGAGGGGTGGTGGTCGGCGACGGGTGAGGACCCGGACACGACCGCCGGACACGCCCGAAGGGCTCGTACCCCCAGGAGGTACGAGCCCTTCGATGACGTACAGAAGAACGACGCTGTCAGTCGGCGCGTGCTTCAGCCGGTCGCGAGACGGACCATGTCCGCCTGCGGCCCCTTCTGGCCCTGCGAGATCTCGAAATCGACCCGCTGACCCTCTTCCAGGGTGCGGTAGCCGTCCATCTGAATCGCGCTGTAGTGGACGAAAACATCCGCACCACCGTCGACCGCGATGAAGCCGTACCCCTTCTCCGCGTTGAACCACTTGACGGTGCCCTGAGCCATGCCTAACTCCCCTATTACTGGCCCTTGCACAGATCCACACTTCGCGGATCCGGGTCAGACCTCACCCCCCATTGGTTGGGGGCGTGCGCCGGAACGCGTCGACCGCGGCTGAATGTATCTGTCCAACTGCCGTCTGCAACAGGTCACTCGGACGAGAATTCTGGACGCGCGGGATCCGGAATGTGGCGAGACTTCGCCAGAATTCAGGGCAAGTCGGGCCCTACAAAAGCCACAAAAGCCACGAATGAGACGCGCACTTTGGCTGCTTCTCATCGGGCACGGGGCAGAAATGAAAGGCTCCGGATCCATTGATCGGGACCCGGTTCCCCAACTGTACCGCGCTCAACCACACTGAATTGCCCCCTCCGCTTCTATCGCGGAGAGGGCAATTCGATGAACGCTCGGTAATCACTGTTACCGACGGTTACTACCGACGGGTACTGACCGACGGTCAGCCACCGGCGACGGCCGGGATGATCGAGACGCCGGCGCCGTCCGGGGTCGCCGTCTCCAGGCCCTGCTCGAAGCGGACGTCGTCATCGTTCACGTACACGTTGACGAACCGCCGCAGCTTGCCCTGGTCGTCCAGAACCCGAGCGGCGATCCCGGTGTGGTTCTTCTCCAGGTCCGCGATGACCTCGCCGAGGGTCGAGCCCTCGGCCAGGACCTCGGCCGCGCCACCGGTGTAGGTACGCAGGATGGTGGGGATGCGGACGTTGACGCTCATGACTGATGACCTCCGGTCGGGTACGGGCTTTCAGGGGCGCGGGCGGCCCGCAGACGAACAACAAGCTGCTTACGCGAGACCAGCTTCGCGGAACGACTCCAGGTTGGGACGGATCGTCGCCGTGAGGCCCGTCCCCGCCACCGCGTCCAGCGTCTTCAGACCATCACCCGTGTTCAGCACGACAGTGGTCAGCGTCGGGTCCAGCAGCCCGTTCTCGATCAGCTTCCGCGTCACCCCGACGGTCACCCCGCCGGCGGTCTCCGCGAAGATCCCCTCGGTCCGGGCGAGCAGCCGGATCGCGTCGACGATCTGCTCGTCGTCGACGTCCTCCACCGCCCCGCCCGTCCGCCGGGCGATGTCGAGGACGTAGGGACCGTCCGCCGGGTTGCCGATCGCCAGCGACTTGGCGATGGTGTTCGGCTTCTGCGGCCGGACCACGTCATGCCCCGCCTTGTACGCGACGGACACCGGGCTGCACCCCTCCGCCTGCGCGCCGAAGATCTTGTACGGCCTGTCCTCGACGAGGCCGAGCTTGATCAGCTCCTGCAGACCCTTGTCGATCTTCGTGAGCTGCGAGCCCGAGGCGATCGGCACGACCAGCTGGTCCGGCAGCCGCCACCCGAGCTGCTCGCAGATCTCATAGGCCAGCGTCTTGGAACCCTCGGCGTAGTACGGCCGCAGGTTGACGTTGACGAAGCCCCAGCCCTCGCCCGCCGGGTCGCCGATGAGCTCGGAGCAGAAGCGGTTGACGTCGTCGTAGTTGCCCTCGATGCCGACGAGCTCGCCGCCGTAGATCGCGGCCATGACGATCTTGCCCTGCTCCAGGTCGTGCGGGATGAACACGCAGGAGCGGAAGCCGGCGCGGGCGGCGGCCGCGCCGACGGCGCCGGCCAGGTTGCCCGTGGAGGAGCAGGACAGGGTCGTGAAGTCGAAGGCGCGGGCCGCCTCGATGGCCTGGGCGACGACGCGGTCCTTGAAGGAGTGCGTCGGGTTGCCGGAGTCGTCCTTGACGAACAGCTTGCCGGCGTCGACGCCCAGCTCACGGGCGAGGTTGTCGGCCTTGACGAGCTTGGTCCAGCCCGGGTTGATGTTCGGCTTGTCCGCCACGTCGGCCGGGACGGGCAGCAGCGGCGCGTAGCGCCAGATGTTCGCGGGTCCCGCCTCGATGCGCTTGCGGAGCTCCTCCGTGTCGTAGGAGGAGAAGTCGTAGGCGATCTCGAGGGGGCCGAAACACTCTTCGCAGGCGAAGACCGGGCCGAGGGGCACGCGGTGACCGCACTCGCGGCAGCTCAGCGCCGTGGCGGGACCGAGGTCTACAGTGGATTCGATGCTGTCCGTGGTGCTTGCAACAGTCTGCGCAGCCATGTGAGGCGAGGCCCTTTCTCCTCATCTTCCTCACGACGCATCTCGTCGTGAGACGGATTTGGCACCTTCCCAAGCCGGGAGCCTCGCGGAACGATCAACAGTGATCGGTAACGAGACCGGCTGGAGGGTTGCCGGGGCTTCATCGGGCCGTATCCCTCTGCCCCTCTGGATGAGCGGTATTCGGTTGTGGACGCCCGTGACCCCCGACATGCGATGGTCACCAGCGTTGTTCAAGACTGTAACCGAAGGCCAGGACAGTTGAGATAGTCGTCCGAACCGCGAGACAACCGTGAGGAGCCGCAGACTGTGCTGGAAGAAGTCGAGCGCTGGCTGAGCACCCGCTCCTGGTCCGTGGCCGATCGCCCGCTGCACCGGATCCTGGCCGCGAAGCGGACCACGAACCAGTCGGTGTCGGTGGTGCTGCCCGCGCTGAACGAGGAGGAGACGGTCGGGGACATCGTCGCCGTCATCCGTCACGATCTCATGCACCAGGTTCCGCTCGTCGACGAGATCGTCGTCGTCGACTCGGGATCGACCGACCGTACGGCCGAGGTCGCGGCGGCGGCGGGCGCGCGGGTCGTGCACCGCGACGCGATCCTGCCCCGCATCCCCGCCGTGCCCGGCAAGGGCGAGGTGCTGTGGCGCTCGCTGCTGGTCACCACCGGGGACATCGTCTGTTTCATCGACGCCGACCTCAGGGAGTTCTCCTCCGACTTCGTCTCGGGGATCGTCGGCCCGCTGCTCACCGACCCGGACGTGGATCTCGTCAAGGGCATGTACGACCGTCCGCTCCGCGGTGCGGCCGGCCAGGGCGGAAGGGTCACCGAGCTGATGGCCCGCCCGCTGCTCAACATGCACTGGCCGCAGCTGGCCGGGTTCGTGCAGCCGCTCGGCGGCGAGTACGCGGCCCGGCGCAGCCTGCTGGAGCAGCTGCCCTTCCCCGTCGGCTACGGCGTGGAGCTGGGCATGCTGGTCGACGCCCTGCACCTGGTGGGGCTAGACGCCCTCGCACAGGTGGACGTGGGGGTGCGAAAGCACCGCCACCAGGACGGGCAGGCCCTGGGCCGGATGGCGGCGGCGATCTACCGCACGGCGCAGCTGCGGCTGGCCCGCGGGCACATGATCCGCCCGGCCCTCACCCAGTTCGAGCGGAGCGGGGACGGCTTCGAGCCCCGCACCTACTCCGTGGACACCGAGGAACGGCCGCCGATGGCGGAGATCGTCGAGTACGCGACCCGCAAGGTCGCGTGAGCCAGTCGCGCAACAGGCGTAACACCGCGGACAGGCCGTATACGGTCCTCGCACTGTGCGCGACCGTACGTTTGAGCGTTTCCCCACCGGGCTAGGTTGTGGCGTATGGCTTCCACGCACGACATGGCTGCTCGGGGTGCTGAGGTGCTGGTCGCGTCCAACCGCGGTCCGGTCTCCTACGAGGTGCGCGAGGACGGCTCGCTGCACGCGAAACGCGGTGGCGGCGGGCTGGTCTCCGGCCTGTCGGCCATCGGCCCCGACGCGGGCGCCCTCTGGGTGTGCGCGGCGCTCTCCGACGGCGACCGGGAGGCGGTCGCGCGCGGGGTCGGCGAGGAGGGCGTGCGCATGCTGCCCATCCCGGCCGACGTGCACGCCGACGCGTACAACGGCATCGCCAACTCGGTGCTCTGGTTCATCCACCACCTCCTCTACCAGACCCCGCTGGAGCCGGTCTTCGACGCGGAGTTCCGCCGCCAGTGGGCGTCGTACGAGGCCTACAACGGGGCGTTCGCCGAGGCGCTGGCCGAGGAGGCGGCGGAGGGGGCGGCCGTCCTCGTCCAGGACTACCACCTGTGCCTGGTCCCCGGGATGCTCCGCGAGCTGCGCCCCGACCTGCGCATCGGCCACTTCTCGCACACCCCGTGGGCGCCGGTCGACTACTTCGGCATCCTGCCCGGGGACATCCGTGAGCAGCTGCTCCAGGGGATGCTCGGCGCGGACCGCCTGGGCTTCCTCACCCGGCGCTGGGCGAACGCGTTCACCGCGTGCTGTACGGAGTTCGCCGGGGAGCTGGGGAAGACGCAGATCGGCGTGCACGGTCTCGGCGCGGACGCCGACTTCCTGCGGGAGCGCTCGCACCGGCTGGACGTCGACGAGCGCATGGCGGATCTCCGTGCGCAGATCGGCGAGGGGCGCAGGACGATCGTCCGGGTCGACCGCACGGAACTGTCCAAGAACATCGTGCGCGGGCTCCTGGCCTACCGGCAGCTGCTCGACGACCACCCGGAGTGGCGCGAGCGGGTCGTGCACGTGGCCTTCGCCTACCCCTCGCGCCAGGATCTCGCCGTGTACCGCGACTACATGACCGAGGTGCGGCGCGTGACGGAGGAGATCAACGCCGCGTACGGCACCCCCGGCTGGACGCCGGTGCTGCTGAACCTCGAGGACGACTTCGCCCGCTCCCTCGGCGCGTACCGCCTGGCCGACGTGGCGCTGGTGAACCCCATCCGGGACGGCATGAACCTGGTCGCCAAGGAGGTCCCGGTCGTCTCCGACGAGGGCTGCGCGCTGGTGCTGTCCCGGGAGGCGGGGGCGTACTGGGAGCTGGGCGAGGACGCGATCGTCGTCAACCCGTACGACGTCCTGGAGACCGCCCGTGCCCTGCACGAGGGCCTGACCATGAAGCCGGAGGAGCGCGCCGAGCGCACCAAACGCCTGTCGGCAGCAGCGACGGCGCTCCCCCCGGCCAAGTGGTTCCTCGACCAGCTGACCGCCCTGCGAGAGCTCCAGCCGACCTGACCCGGCCGGCCTCTCACCGCACCCGCGTGGACGTCAGGCGAGTCGGGACGCCAGCTTTCGCAGGAGGTCCACGACGCCGGCAGGGCCGTCGACGACGAGGTCCGCGCGGGCTGCCAGTTCGGTCACCTCCGGGTTGCCGCTGCAGACGAGTAGGCCGGGGGTGCCGTCGGAGCGGAGTTTCTCGACGGCGGCGAAGGCGGGGAGGTCGCCGAGGTCGTCGCCGGCGTAGAGGACCGACTGCGCGCCGGTCTCGCGGACGTGCTCCAGCAGGGCCACGCCCTTGTCCATGCCGGGCGGGCGCAGTTCCAGGACCATGCGGCCGGGCTCGACGATCAGGCCGTGCCGGGTGGCGAGGTCGGTGAGGGGGGTGCGCAGGGCGTCGAAGGCGGCCTGGGGGTCGTCGGCGCGGCGGGTGTGGACGGCTACGGCCCGGCCGCCCTTCTCCTCGATCCAGACGCCCGGCCGGTTCCCGGCCGTTTCCAGGACCTGCGGGAGTTCGGCGCGGACGGCGGCCACGCCGGGGTGCGGGTCGGGGGCGGTCAGGGCGCCGGTGCGGGCGTCCCAGCGTTCGGCGCCGTAGTGGCCGAGGACAAAGAGGTGCGCCAGCCCGTCGACCCCGGCGAAGCCGCCGTGGTGTACGGCGACCTCGGCGGGCCGGCCCGTGATCACGGCGACGGCGGCGACCTTCGGCGCGAGGTCCGCGAGCGCGGGGACGGCGTCGGGGTGCGCCCGGGCGTCCTCGGGGTTCTCGACGATCGGGGCGAGGGTGCCGTCGAAGTCGAGGGCGACGAGGGTGGTCGAGGGGCTGCCGATGATCGCGTCGAGCGCCGCCCGGCCTGCCTCGGTGGTGGGAACGGGGAGGGATTCGGGTTCCGTGGAGTGCGTCTCTTGGGTGCCCATACGGCGACGATAGCCGTGGGCGGCCGCGCCGAGCAGGTCGGGTGGAGCGCGTTGTGGACGTTGCGGTTCGGCTGCGCGCCCAAGGGGCGCGGGGAACCGCGCGACCGGCCACGGCGGTGCCGCAGACGATCGACGGCAGGGCGTGGCACGTCCGGCGGAGCGATCAGCGTTCCCCGCGCCTCGTCTCCCTCACCCTTCTCAGCCTGTTCACCGTCACCGGGTCGTGGGCCAGGGCGCGCGGGTCGTCGAGGAGGGCGTTGAGGAGTTGGTAGTAGCGGACCGGGGCCAGGTCGAGTTTCTCGCGTATCGCCCGCTCCTTCGCGCCGGGGCCGGTGAACCCGCGCCGCTCCAGGGCCAGGATGTTCCGTTCCCTGGCCCCCAGTTCTTCCTCTCGCCGTTCTTCCTCTCGCCGTTCTTCCTCTCGCTGCTCCATTCCGGCACGGTAGCGCCCGCCACCGACACTCGGCCTGCCCGGTCCGCTCGGCTCATTCGCCGGTGGCCGCGTCCAGCGTCGTCGCCGTGGTCTGGAGTTCGCCCAGCACCTCGGCCGGGCTGCCGTTCGGGGTCACGGCCTGGCCGATCCGCTTCTTGATCTCCGCGCTGACCTTGGCCCAGGAGGTCCGTCCGACGGGGTAGCTCTCCGACAGCGGGAGCTCCTCCAGGAACGGCTGGAGGTCGGCGTCCTCCTTGGCCGTCCCCATCACCTGGGACGCGGAGCCGGTGACCGGCAGCAGGTCGTACTCGCGGGAGAAGGCGAGGACGTTCTTCTCGCTGTAGACGAAGTCGAGGAAGTCGCCGATCTGCTCGGCGTGCCCGTTCTGCTTGAAGGCGGTCATCCAGTCGGCGACGCCCATGGAGGACTTGCTCGGACCGGCGACCCCGGGCATCGGCACCATGCCGAACTTGACGCCCTTGCTCTGGGCCGTCTTCATGAGCGACGGGTGCCCGTTGAGCATGCCCACGTCGCCGGCGGCGAACGCGGCGAACGCGGTGGCCCGGTTCAGCTTGCCCGGCGCGACCGGCCCGGTCAGGCCCTTGCCGACGAGCTTGTTCTTCAGCCAGTTGAACGTGTCGACGTTCTCGGCGGAGTCGAGGCTGTAGCTGCTCACGGTCTGCGTGTAGCCGCCTCCGCCGCTGAGCAGCCACTGCAGGGTCTCGGCCTGCGCCTCCTCGGGGCCCAGCGGGAGCGCGTACGGGTACTTCACGCCCTCGTCCTTGAGCGCCTGCGCGTCCTTGGCGAGCTCGGCCCAGGTGGTCGGCGGGGTGAGGCCGGCCTTGGCGAAGAGGGTCTTGTTGTAGAACAGCAGCCGCGTGGAGGACGCGAACGGCATGCCGTACTGGACCCCGCGCACCTCGCCCGCATGGGACAGCTGGGGCACGAAGTCGGCCTCGACGGGGATGGAGAGCACGTCACCGGCCCGGTAGAGGAGGTCCTCGGCGGCGTAGTCGGAGTAGGCGCCGATCTGGGCCATGTCGGGTGCCTTGCCCGCGTCGACCATGGCCTTGACCTTGGCGTCGACGTCGTTCCAGGAGTACACGGTCACCTCGACGGTGACGCCGGGGTGGTCCTTCTCGTACGCCGTGACGAGCTGGTCCCAGTACTTCTTGGAGCTGTTGGCGCTGCTGTCGCCGTAGTCGGCGGCGACGAGTCTCAGGGTGACGTCGTCGGAGCCCCCGGTCAGTCCGCAGCCGGCGAGGACCGCCGCCATGCCGAGGGCGGACGCCGCCGCGATCGTCCCTGACTTCCCTGCCCGCCGCTCCACCGAATCTCCATCTCCTCAACTAATTGTTCATACCATTGGATCCGCTATTCGGAGTAAGGTCTACACCACGCAGTGGACTAGACCTCTCGCGGGTCCTCGGTCCACACTGTTCCGGTGAGACATGTCATCGCCCTGGACGTGGGCGGAACCGGGATGAAAGCCGCATTGGTCGGCGCGGACGGCACGCTGCTGCACCGGGCGCGCCGGGCCACCGGCCGTGAGCGCGGCCCCGACGCGGTCGTCGCCGGCATCCTCGACTTCGCCGCCGACCTGCGCGAACACGGCGTGGAGCAGTTCGGCGAGCCCGCCGCCGCGGCCGGCGTCGCCGTACCCGGCATCGTCGACGAGGCGAACGGCATCGCCTCCTACGCGGCCAACCTGGGCTGGCGGGACGTCCCCCTGCGCGAGCTGCTCGCCACCGCGCTCGGCGCTCCGGTCGCCCTCGGCCACGACGTCCGCACCGGCGGTCTCGCCGAGGGCCGGATCGGCGCGGCCCGGGGCGCGGACCGGTTCCTGTTCGTCGCCCTGGGCACCGGCATCGCCGGCGCGATCGGCGTCGACGGCCGGGTGGAGACGGGCGCGCACGGCTTCGCGGGCGAGATCGGCCACATCGTCGTACGGCCCGGCGGGACCCCGTGCCCGTGCGGGCAGCGCGGCTGTCTGGAGCGGTTCGCGTCGGCGGCGGCGGTGAGCGAGGCATGGGCGGCGGCCTGCGGAGACCCGGACGCGGACGCCGCCGACTGCGCCAAGGCCGTCGCGTCCGGCGACCCGAACGCCGTCCGGGTCTGGCTACGGGCCGTGGACGCCCTCGCCGACGGCCTGGTCACCGCACTCACCCTGCTGGACCCGCGCACGCTCGTCATCGGTGGCGGCCTCGCGGAGGCGGGGGAAACCTTGTTCACACCGCTGCGCGAAGCAGTCCGGCAACGGGTGACCTTCCAGAAACTCCCGGAGATCGTCCCGGCGGCCCTGGGCGACAGCGCCGGCTGCCTGGGCGCGGGCCTCCTGGCCTGGGATCTCCTCAACACGACTGACGGTATGGAGGTAACACCCTGATGGCCACCCCCCTAGGGGCGCGGGACAGCGCCGATATGCGGCTCCGCCGCGGGGCGCAAAAAGCCACAACGCCCCCGCAGGTACTGACCGGCGCCAAGGTAGTACTGCCGACGGGCACAGTCCCCAACGGCCGCATCACCATCGACGGCACGAAAATCACCGCCGAAGCCCCGCACGGGACCCCGCAGGGAAACGCGACGGTGATCGACGTGACGGGCCACTGGCTGGTCCCCGGCTTCATCGACCTGCACAACCACGGCGGCGGCGGCGCCTCGTTCCACGGAAAGGCCGAGGACGTCCAGAAGGCCGTCCACGCCCACCGTCTGCACGGCACGACCACCCTCGTCGCCTCGACCGTCACCGACGACATGGACTTCCTGGTCCGGCAGGCCGGCCTGCTGAGCGAGCTGGCCGAGCAGGGCGACCTGGCCGGCATCCACTTCGAGGGCCCCTTCATCTCGCCGTGCCGCAAGGGCGCGCACTCCGAGGCGCTGCTGCGCGACCCGGACCCGGCCCAGGTGCGCAAGCTGATCGACGCGGCGCGCGGCCAGGCGAGGATGGTCACCCTCGCCACGGAGCTGCCGGGCGGCCTGGACTCCGTACGCCTCCTCCGCGAGCACGGCGTGATCGCCGCCGTCGGCCACACGGACGCGACGTACGAGCAGACGGTTCAGGCCATCGAGGCCGGAGCCACCGTCGCCACCCACCTCTTCAACGCGATGCCGCCCCTCGGCCACCGCTCCCCCGGCCCCATCGCCGCGCTCCTTCAGGACGAGCGGGTGACAGTCGAGCTCATCAACGACGGCACCCATCTGCACCCCGCCGCCCTGGAGCTGGCGTTCCGTCACGCGGGCCCGGGACGCGTGGCGTTCATCACGGACGCGATGGACGCGGCCGGCATCGGCGACGGCCACTATCTGCTCGGCCCGCTGGAGGTCGAGGTCAGCGAGGGCGTGGCCCGGCTGGTGGAGGGCGGCTCGATCGCCGGCTCCACCCTCACCCTGGACCGCGCCTTCCAGCGGGCGGTGACGATCGACCGGCTCCCGGTCGAGGACGTGGTCGCGGCCCTGTCCGCCACCCCGGCCCGGCTGCTGGGCATGGACGACCGCATCGGCTCCCTGGAACCCGGCAAGGACGCCGACCTGGTCCTCCTCGACGAGGACTTCGAGCTCAAGGGCGTGATGCGCAAGGGCGATTGGGTGGTGGATCCCCAACTGGCATGAAACGTCCGCCCGCACAGGGACGGTGGCCGACCCGAGGTCTGGGCCGGTCGCCGTCCTTTTGGCATGATCGGGCCACCCAGAGTACGAGGGAGGTCGGCCCAGGTGATCCTCACCGTCACCCTGAACACCGCTCTCGACGTCACCTACCGCGTCCCGGCCCTCAGGCCGCACACCTCGCACCGGGTGACCGATGTGCGGGAGCGGCCCGGCGGCAAGGGCCTGAACGTCGCCCGGGTGCTCGCCGCGCTCGGTCACGAGGTGACGGTCACCGGTTTCGTCGGCGGCGCCACCGGCCGCGTCGTGCAGGAGCGACTCACCGGTACGGCAGGGGTGTCGGACGCACTGCTGCCGGTCACCGGGGCCACCCGCCGCACGATCGCCGTCGTCGACGCCCGCACCGGCGACACCACCCAGCTCAACGAGCCCGGCCCGGTCATCACCCCGGCCGAGTGGTCCGCCTTCCAGGAGGCCTACGAGGGGCTGCTCGCCGGCGCCGACGCGGTGGCCCTGTGCGGCAGCCTGCCGCCGGGGGTGCCGGTGGGCGCGTACGCGGTCCTGGTCCGCACGGCGCGGGCCGCGGGTGTCCCCGTGCTGCTGGACACCAGCGGGGAGGCGCTGCGCCGCGGGGTCGCCGCCCGCCCGGACATCATCAAACCGAACGCGGACGAACTGGCCGAACTCACCGGTTCCCACGAGCCGTTGCGGGCGACGCAGGACGCCCGCAGGCGTGGAGCCCGGTCGGTGGTGGCCTCTCTCGGCGCGGACGGGCTGACAGCGGCGACCCCGGAGGGCCGCTGGCGCGCCACCCCGCCGGCCCGTGTATCCGGCAACCCGACGGGCGCCGGCGACTCAGCGTCCGCGGGCCTGCTGTCGGGCCTGGTCGAGCGGCTGCCCTGGCCGGACCGCCTGGCCCGCGCGGTCGCCCTGTCCGCGGCGACGGTCCTGTCCCCGACGGCGGGCGAGTTCGAGCGGCAGGCCTACGAGCAACTGCTGAACCGGATCACAGTGACCGGAGAGGCCACCGCCGCCTGAACCCAACCGCCGCTAGTTTTTCCAACCCGCTTCAAGCCAGACCTGGTCGAGGTTGGCGTCGCAGGCGTTGCCCTGCTCACAGGAGATCTTGATGGTGTTGGTGCCCTTGTTGAGGGTGATGTTCCCCCAGGTGTTCGTCCAGCCCTTCTCGTAATCGCCCTCCGGAGCATGGGCGAAGTTCTTCATGCTGAGAGGGCGGTCCTGGGCCGTGCCGTTGATCGTGAGCGTGGCGTTCCCATCCTTGCCCGGCACCCCGTAGGTGACGTACAGGGTGTATTTGCCGTCTTCGGGGATCCCGCTGACGTTCCAGGTGACGGCCGCACCGACATGGTTGAAGTTGGCGACGTAGGTGCCGCCGGCCGCCTTCGCACCCTTGACGTTCGAGGCCAGGGCGGTGCCGCCCTCCAGACTCAGCGCCTTCGCGTCGATGGCCGGCAGGTCCGCCTTGCTCGCGTCGTCGGAGGACGACGCGCTCGGTGACGGGCTCTGCGGGGCGGAGGCCGAGGACGACGACTGGCCGCCCGCCTTGTTGTCGTCCTTGTTGTCGGAATCGCCGCCCGCCATGGCGACCGCGATGCCGATGACGACCGCGGCGACCACCGCGACCGCGCCGATCAGCAGGCCCTTGGTGTTGGGGCCCCGGCTGCGTCCGCCGCCGCCCTGCGCGGGCTGCCGGCCGGTGGAGGGGCCGCCGCCGCCGAAGTTCTCGGGCGCCGCGTAGTGCGCGTTCGGCTGGCCGTAGCCGCCCTGCTGCTGGGGGGCCGTCGGCGGCTGGCCGTACTGGCCGTACTGGGCGGTCTGCTGCTGGGGCTGCTGCGGCTGTCCGTACTGGCGCTCGCCGACCGCACGCACTCTGTTGACCGAGTTGGGGTAGCCGTAGCCACCGCCGGAGGGCGGCTGGGCGCCGTTGGCCTGGCCGTCGGCGTAGAGGTAGCCGAACGGGTCGTCGTCCTCGGGCGTACTCGCGCCGTTGTTGCCGGGCGTCATCGGCGTCGTACTCCTCAACAGGTGCGGGGCTGATGCGGGGTGTTCAGAAGAGCGAGCCTACCCGCTCCTGCTGCCCCAAACGGGTGACTCGGATCGCATCAGGCCGCTGACCTGGGGATCATCCCGCACGTCTGTGCTGTTTGGGACGAGATCGTTTCTCGACGTACATGCGTTCGTCGGCGGACTTCAGCACTTCGTCCGCGGTCATCCCGCAATGTGCCCAGCCGATGCCGAAGCTGGCGCCCACCCGTACGGCCCGGCCCTCGGCGCGGATCGGCTGGATGATCTCGTTGCGCAGGCGTACGGCGAGGTCGGCGGCGTCGGCGCGGCCGAGGCCGTCGGCGAGGATCACGAACTCGTCGCCGCCGAGCCGGGCCACCGTGTCGCCGTCCCGGACGGCGCGCGAGAGGCGCCGGGCGACCTCGATGAGCACCGCGTCACCCGCGTTGTGCCCGAACCGGTCGTTGATCGACTTGAAGCCGTCGAGGTCGCAGAAGAGGACCGCGAGCCCCTTGGCGCCGTCGTCGTGGCCGTCGTCGTGGCCGTCCTCGGGGGCGGCGGTGTGCACATGGTGGTCGTAGCCGTCGAAGGACTCGGCGCCGACGGGCCGGTAGTCGAAGCCGTGGCCGTTGGCGTCGAAGGCGGCGTGGCCGTAGGTCGTGTCCATGGCGTCGACGGCGGCGGGGTGGGTCGACTGGGGGCGCTGACAGAGCCGGGCGGCGAGGCGCGAGCGCAGTTCGGCGGAGTTCGGCAGACCGGTGAGGGAGTCGTGCGAGGCGCGGTGGGCGAGCTGCAGCTCGCGGCGCTTGCGCTCCTCTATGTCCTCGACGTGGGTGAGGAGGAAGCGGGGCCCGTCGGCGGCGTCGGCGACGACGGAGTTGCGGAGGCTGACCCAGACATAGCTGCCGTCGCGGCGGCCCAGCCGCAGTTCGGCGCGGCCGCCCTCGGCGGAGGTGCGGAGCAGGGTGCCTATGTCCTCGGGGTGGACGAGGTCGGAGAAGGAGTAGCGGCGCATCGCGGAGGCGGGGCGGCCCAGCAGGCGGCACAGGGCGTCGTTGGTGCGGAGTATCCGCCCGTGCTGTTCGCCGCCCATCTCGGCTATCGCCATGCCGGAGGGGGCGTACTCGAAGGCCTGCCGGAAGGATTCCTCACTGGCGCGCAGGGCCTGCTGCTCGCGTTCGAGCCGGACCAGTGCCCGCTGCATATTCGCACGTAGACGCGCGTTGCTTATCGCGATGGCGGCCTGGAAGGCGTACATCTGGAGCGCCTCGCGCCCCCATGCGCCGGGTCGGCGGCCGTTGCGCGGCCGGTCCACGGACAGCACGCCCACCAGCTCGCCGCAGGTGCCGCTGCCGGGGGCGGGGGGTGTGAACATGGGGGCGAAGAGGCGGTCGGAGGGGTGCCACTCGTCCTCGAAGCGGGGCGCGGGCCCGTCGGTGTACCACTGCGGGACGTCGTCGTCGTCGAGGATCCAGCCCTCGGTGTGGGGGATGAACACCAGGTCGCCCCAGGTCTCGCCCATGCTCAGGCGCCGCTCCCAGGACTCGCGCGAGCCGACCCGGCCCGTGATGAGGGCCTCGGCGGCCGGGTTGCCCGCGAAGGCGGCGACCACGAGATCGCCGTCGGGGCGTACGAGATTCACGCACGCCAGCTCGTACCCGAGTGCCGTGACCACGCCGTCGGCGACTGTCTGCAGTGTGTCGGCCAGGCTGCGGGCCGTGTTCATGTCGGCCATGACCTGGTGCAGCTGTCGCAGGGACGCAAGACGGACGTACGGCTCCGACTCGGTCTCCATGTGTTTCGCCCTCCCCCCGAGACTTCGCAGCGAATCAAGGGTTGTCTTCGGCGTAACGTTGCTTCTGGTGCAGTGTTGTCGGTGTGTGTCTCCTTGTGACGCTTCCGCCACTGAATCACAGCGCGCTGCCCACTCGGTACACAGGGTCAACAATTAATGCGTCTTGTGACTCAAGTCACAGGTGAACGTGAACAATTGAGTGGGGTTTCCGCTTTTTCCTGTGTGTTTCCTGAACACGGACAGCGACACAGGCAGCAGCGCATTCAGGAACAAACGCTGCGGGAATCGGTCCACGGTCCTACGACCCTACTCGGGCGGAGGTCCGATGCGCGGCGCATCGGCCGGACACTAGCGTTCCGAACGTGCCCCCAGAGACGCTCAAGACCGCAGTGCAGACCCTGAAGACCGTGCAGACCCTCCCGCAGGTTCCCGCCGGGCATGCTGAAGGGGTGAGCAACGACGCGTTCCGTGCCGCCATGTCCCGGCTCGCCGACGGCGTGGTCCTCGTGACCGCCCGGGAGCCGTCCCTGGACCCGGACGACCCGGGGGCGCCGGACGGCGAGGACGTCGGCATGACGGCCACGGCCTTCCTCTCGGTCTCCCTGGACCCGCCGCTGGTCCTCGTCAGCCTGCGCACGGGCTCCCGCATGGACGACCTGCTCGACGAACAGCCCGTGTGGGCCGTGTCGGTGCTCTCGGAGAGCCAGCGGCACATCGCCGGCCGCTTCGCGATGAAGGGCCGCATCAGCGACCGCCTGCTCTTCGAGGACGTCCCCTACACCCGCGGCGAGGTCAGCGGCGCGCCCCTCGTCGGCGGCGCCCTGGCGACCCTGGAGTGCCGCACCGAGCAGCAGGTCGCGGCCGGCGATCACACCCTGGTCATCGGCCGCGTGCTGACCGCCGCGGTACCGAGCGCGGAGGGCGGCCCCCTGGTCTACTTCCGGGGCCGCTACCGCCAGTTGGGCTGAGAGCACGGTCCAGCGCGCCGCGACGGGCGCCGGGACCGGACGGTCGCCCTAGCTGTCGCCGTGTCGGAGGAGTGTCACCTCGAGTCGGGAGAGGTGTTCGGGGTCGGCCGTGACGTCGATCAGGGCGATCCGGCCGCCGCGTACGAAGGTGAAGGCCAGCGCCCGCTCCACGCGGCCGTCGACCAGCACCGCCAGTCCGGTCGCGCCGTCCACCAGGGCGGGCCGGGCCACGTCGGCGAGGCGGGCGAAGCTGGACGCGCCGCGGGCGACGGCCGCCGCGCCCGTGGTCACCCCGGCGCCGGAGCGGGCCACGACGTCCGGGTCGAGCACGGCGAGCAGTCCGTCGAAGTCCCCCTCCCGGGCGGCGGCCAGGAAGGCGTCCACGACCTTGCGCTGCCGGACGCGGTCGACGTCCGGCTCCTCGGCGCCCCGCACCCGGCGCCGGGCCCGGCTGGCGAGCTGCCGCGCGGCCTCGGGGGTCCGGTCGACGATGCCCGCGACCTCCTCGTACTCCACCCCGAACAGGTCGTGGAGCACGAACGCCAGCCGCTCGGCGGGGGTCAGGGTGTCCAGGACGACGAGCAGGGCGACGCCGACGGAGTCGGCGAGCAGCGCGTCCTGCGCCGGGTCGGACACGGCCGACGAAGCGGTCACGGCAGCCGGGGCGACCGGGCCGGGCACGGCGGACGGGTCGGTCCGGTCGGACGCCCAGTTCTCCAGCGGCTCCTCGCCGCGGGAGCGGCGCGAGCGCAGCATGTCCAGGCAGACCCGGCCGACGACGGTCGTCAGCCACCCCGCGAGATTGTCGATCTCCCCGCTCTCGCTCCGGCTGAGCCGCACCCACGCCTCCTGCACGGCGTCGTCGGCCTCGGCGGCCGAGCCCAGCATGCGGTGGGCGACGGCCCGCAGACGGCCGCGGTGCGCCTCGAAGGAGTCGGCGAGGAAGTCGTCGTCACCAGTGGCCATCGTTCGTCACATCCCTGTTCGCGGTCAGCTGTCATGGGGATGACGGACGGCGCGCGGGAAATGTGACACACGCAGGTCAGGACCAGTCCCGTCCGTTCCTGCCCCGCTTCGTCTCCGAGCGCTGCTTCTTCTCGCGCAGCCGGCGTTCGTTGATCCCGCGCGGTATGCGGGTGGGCCGGCGCGGCTTGGGCGGCGGGGCGGTGGCCTCGGCGATGAGCGCGGCGAGGCGTACGGCGGCGGTCTCGCGGTTGCGCCACTGCGAGCGGTGCTCGGAGGCGCGGACGGTGACGACGCCGTCGACGAGCCGCCCGGCCAGCCGCTGGAGCGCCCGCGCCTTCCACACCTCGGGCAGCGCCTCGGTGCGCACGAGGTCGAAGCGGAGCTCCACCTGCGAGTCACTGGTGTTGACGTGCTGCCCGCCCGGCCCCGAAGACCGCGAGAAACGCCACATGAGCTCGGCCTCGGGAAGCGAGACGGAGCCGCGGACGACATAGGGACCAGACATGCCCACCATGTTCCCGCCCGGCCCTCCCCGAGTCACGCGAATATCCCTCGGCATCCCTTGGTAAAGAAAGTAAAGAAACCCGGTGTCGCGGGGAACCTTGAGCACCCTTCGCTGCGTTCATAGGGATAGCTGTAGCTTCGTGCCCGTACGAAGCCCCGTACGAAGCCGTACGCAACGAGGGAAGGACTCCCAACCATGGCTGTAAGCCTGTCCAAGGGTGGCAACGTCTCGCTCACCAAGGAGGCTCCGGGCCTGACCGCCGTCACCGTGGGCCTCGGCTGGGACGTCCGCACCACCACCGGCACGGACTTCGACCTCGACGCCTCCGCGATCGCGGTCAACCCCGAGGGCAAGGTCTACTCGGACGCCCACTTCGTCTTCTTCAACAACAAGCAGACGCCGGACCAGACCATCGTCCACACCGGCGACAACCGCACCGGCGAGGGCGCGGGCGACGACGAGGCGATCAACGTCAACCTGGCCGGCCTCCCGGCCGACATCGACAAGATCGTCTTCCCGGTCTCGATCTACGACGCGGAGAACCGCTCGCAGAACTTCGGCCAGGTCCGCAACGCCTACATCCGCATCGTCAACCAGGCCGGCGGCGCCGAGATCGCCCGCTACGACCTCTCGGAGGACGCGGCGACCGAGACCGCCATGGTCTTCGGCGAGCTCTACCGCAACGGCGCGGAGTGGAAGTTCCGCGCGGTCGGCCAGGGCTACGCCTCGGGCCTGGTCGGCATCGCCCAGGACTTCGGCGTCAACGTCTGAGCCACCCGGGCGTCACAGGACGTTCGAATATCTGAGGCACCCCAGGCAACCTCACCGGACCGCCCGCCCTCTCCCTAGAGGGCGGGCGGTCCGCGTTTGACCAGCGGTTTGACCAGCCGCTTGACGGTCACGGCCCCTGACTCGCAGTACAGCAGAGGGTTTTGACAGTCCACACGACCGTGCGAACAAGTGAACAGCGCGTGTGCGGATCGTGTGCCGGTGCCAGGGGGGCCCGTTCCGCATGTCCGACGTCAGGAAGTCCGTCGTCAGCAAGGCCGGCAAAGCCGGCGAGTCCGGCGTCAGTCGTCGCAGAGCCATCGGCACGCTCGGGGCAGGGGCGGTGACCGCCACCGGGATCGGGGCGGCGTACGCGTACCGCGAAGCGCCCGCGGGGTCCCCGCCCTCGTCCCCGCCGCCCGTCCGCAAGGCAACCGCCACGGGCGCCAACCCGGTGGCGAGCGAGAACGCGCACGCGGGAACAGCGGGCTGGAACGTTCCTCCGGAGGACCGCCTCAGTACCAAGGACCGCGTGGGACAGATCCAGGGCTACGCCTCGACGACGTCCGTCGCCCCCGGTGAGCCGATCACCTTCCACGTGTCCGTACGGACACCGCAGCCCTTCCGCATCGCCGTCTACCGCCTCGGCCACTACGACGGCGCCGGCGGCCGCCTGATGACCACCGGCCCGCGGCTCACCGGCTCCCGGCAGCCCACCCCCGTCCCGCACCCCGGCACCGGGGCCATCGTGTGCGACTGGCGCCCGTCCTGGACGCACCGCGTCCCCACCACCTGGGTGTCGGGCGTGTACATGGCCGTCTTCCACGCGGAGGACGGTCACCGCAGCTGCACGCCGTTCGTCGTCCGCGAGCCGAACCGGGCGGCGGACCTCCTGGTGGTCCTCCCCTTCACCACCTACCAGGCCTACAACCAGTGGCCGCTGGACGGCCGTACCGGCAAGAACCTCTACAAGGGCTACGCCCGCCCCGGGGTCGTCGGGAACAACGCCCACCGCGCGTTCCACGTGTCGTTCGACCGGCCCTACTCCGACCACGGACTTCCCCGGTGGGCCGAGCTGGACCTCGCGTTCACGCGCTGGGTGGAGGCCGGCGGCCACGATGTGACGTACGCGACGAGCGTCGACCTGCACGAGGGCCGGATCGACCCGAAGCGCTACACGGCGATGATCTTCCCCGGCCATGACGAGTACTGGTCGAAGCCGATGCGGGACACCGTGGAGAAGGCGGTGGACGCCGGCACGCACCTCGCCTTCCTGGCGGCCAACAACATCTACTTCCACGTACGGCTCACCGACGCGCCCGACGGCACGCCGGCCCGCACCGTCGCCTGCTACAAGCAGACCGAGGACCCCGCGCCCGACGCCAGCGGCCCCACCGAGCGCTGGCGCGACCTGAAGGACGAGCACGGCGAGAAGCGCGGGCGCGCGGAACAGGGCCTGCTGGGCGTCCAGTACAACGGCATCCTGTCCGAACCCGCGCCCCTGGTCGTCCGCGAGCCGGGCCACTGGTTCTGGGCGGGCACCGGCCTCAAGGACGGTGAGGAGATACCCGGCCTCGTGGGCGGCGAGGCCGACGGCTACGACGACAGGATGCCCTCCCCCGAGGGCGCCGACCGCACCCTCCTCTCGGAGTCCCCCTACGGCGACTCCTTCGGCAAGGGCGGCGGCCGCGGGCGGCGCATCCAGAACACCAGCCTGTGCGAACACGAAAACGGCACACTCGTCTTCGTAGCCGGCACCTTCCTCTGGCCCCTCGCCCTCCAGGACCCGACCCACCACGACCCACGCGTCGAACGCGCGACCCGCAACCTCATCGACCGGATGCTGAGCTCGCGCCTGCAGACCGAGGTCTGATCCGCGTCCGCCGGGTTGGGCAGTACGGTTCCGCACATGTCCGTTGATCAAGAACTGGTGGACGCCGCAATCGAGTTGGCCCGCACCCGCTTCCCGGGGGAGGACTGGTCCGGAGCGGCGGCGCTACGTCTCGACGACGGCACGATCCTGACCAGCGTCGCCCCCGACGTCCCGAACACCGCGGTGAGCCTGTGCCATGAGACGGGCGCGATCTGCGAGGCGTTCAAGCTGGGGCGCCGCGTGGTCGCGTCGGTGTGCGTGACCGCAGCCGACGACAACCGCGGCTACTGGATCCTGGCCCCCTGCGGCGTCTGCCAGGAACGGCTCTTCACCTACGGCCCGGACGTGGAAGTCCCGGTCCCCGACCCCAAGGACCCCCACCGCTGGCACACCCTCCGCCTGCGCGACGTCCAGCCTCATCGGTTCGCACGGCGTTCCAGGAGGATGTGTGGCCGTTCGGCACGGAGGGGGCGGACTCGGGTCGCTGAGCCGGGCACGGCAGGTCCGGCGCCGTGCGGTTGGGGGAGCAGGTGACGAGGGCCAGGGAGAGGAATACGGGGCGTTCGAGGTAGACGCCCAGGGCTGCATCGCTGCCCCAACGCAGTTGCTCAGTAGCGAAGTTCACATACCGGGCGAGGACGGCCGGGACACGCTCCGCGTCGGAGCTGAAGCGGGGCGCGTAGTCGGCCAACCGTTCCGCCAGCCAGGCCGCGGCCTCCTTCGGCTCGTCCCAGGTGCCACGGACCACAGTGGCCGGCTTCATCAGCCAGAGCGCCGTCTCCAGGGGCGGCAGGTCGGAGGAGGGGAACTCCGCGGCCACCTCGCGATACCGCTGGACCAGTTCCGGTCTGCTCCCCGCAGGGGGTGGATCGGGGTACGGGGGCCGACGGAGCGCCTCCTGGTCGAAGCGTTGTTTCGGCCCCGTCGACAGATAGCCGTGGTGGTGTGGCAAAGGTCGTCCCGATGGGCTCAGAGGCGCTGAAGGGGATGGAGCGATGGGGAACCAGTCGGCCCCGGCCCACCCCGGCGATGAGCACGGAACCAGTCCCATGTGCACGAACGGGATGCCGGACTGCGTGACCACGGGCCGCAGGTGCCGCTGGAAGCTCTCCGGGAGACCCAGCGCGGCCAGTGCCTCACGCAGCACCGTGATCGAGGCCAAGCTTAGAAAGATGTGTTCGGAGGCCTGCACGTTCACCCGCATAGCTCCCTCCCAGACCAGCCGCGGCGAAACGTCGCCAGCCACTCCACCAGGGCATGGAACAGGTCGAGTGCGACAGAATCTGGATGTGGCTGAAAGCACTCGTGCCGTATGTGCGACTTTGACTGGTAGGCCGCCCAGTGCCCCGCGACGACACGGCCACTCATTGAGAATCAGTCACATCCGTATCTCGGCAAGCTCGTTTTGTGAGCTCTTTGAGGGCAGTGCAGAAGAGGTGAGAGAAACGATCTATAAAACCATCGAAGTCGGCCACCAGGTCATCGATTTCAGGGCGCGATCAAGAGTGCCACCTGTGCGTTTATGAAGCATTTATCTAAATCACTCATTGTGTCCACCGTTCAAATCAATCTCGATGCGAAGCGAGGTAGATCAATGAGCCCATCTATTGGATCTAGCGTTCCACAGATCAGCGGGGTTCAGCTGTCGGATCTGATGGAAGAGGCGGGTCCGGTTCTGCGCGCTGCCCTCGAGCGTCGCTACACCGAGGGGACTGCCGAGTTCAAGCCGACCGGCTTCAATTCCTTCATCATCGACGAGTCCTGAGTCGGTGACGTCGCGCGGTGGCAGCTTGTGTGCCACCGCGCCTCGCCGCCAGCGGTGGGGTGCCGTGCTCGCATCCCCCATTAGGGATCATCACGAACAGTGAGGGCTACGCTGTGACATCACAACCGGCCGCCTACAGCTCGTGGCCCATGGAACAGCTCGACGTTCAAGCGCTGCAGGAGCGCGGGTGGACGCCGAACCCGTTCGACGAATTCGTCGTCAAATTGCACAGTCGATGCAACCTTGCGTGTGACTACTGCTATGTGTATGAGATGGCTGATCAGTCCTGGATGGGGCAGCCGAAGGTAATGCAGCGCAGCACAATGCGAGCCACATGCGCGCGCATCGGAGAGCATTCGCGGCGCTTTCGACTTCCAGCGGTGAGCGTGGTGCTGCATGGTGGCGAGCCGCTGTTGGCAGGCCAGCGAGAGATTGAATTCTTTCTGTCCGAGCTTACCAGAGCGATGCCTTCCAAAACGGAGCTCGTCCTCGGTATCCAAACAAATGGGGTACTGCTCGACGAGAACTACTTGCAGACGTTCGACCGCTGGGGCGTGAAGGTAGGCGTCAGTCTGGACGGCGGTCAGACAGCCAACGACCGGCACCGCAAGTTCCGCGATGGGCGAGGGAGTTACACCCAGGTCGCCGAAGGCATCGCTAGGCTGACCCAAAAGCCCTACCG
The DNA here is from genome assembly GCF_055581185.1 of Streptomyces sp. NPDC031474. Classification (NCBI taxonomy): domain Bacteria; kingdom Bacillati; phylum Actinomycetota; class Actinomycetes; order Kitasatosporales; family Streptomycetaceae; genus Streptomyces; species Streptomyces sp. NPDC031474. The sequence goes on along the minus strand of NZ_JBVIJX010000021.1, from coordinate 143,316 downwards.
CCACTTGTTCTCGGGTCTACTTTGCACTATCGACGTTAACAATGATCCGGTGGCGACGTATGAGGAATTGATCCGTTTCGATCCCCCGGCCATAGATTTCCTGCTCCCGCACGGCAACTGGACGCAGCCGCCGCCGCAGCTCAAACCTGGGCGGAATCTGACTCCCTATGGCGACTGGCTCTGCATGATCTTCGACCGCTGGATCGGTGGGGACCGTCGGGAGGTCGGAGTTCGCTTCTTCGACCAGATCATTGACCTGCTGTTGGGTACCGAGGTGAACTCGGAGGCGATTGGCCTGGCCCCAGTACGGCTGGCAGTGGTGGAAACCGACGGCAGTCTCGAGCAGGTCGACTCTCTGAAGTCTGCCTTCGATGGCGCGGCCGACCTGGGGTTGAAGGGGCCAGAGCACTCCCTTGAGGAGGCGTTGTGGCACCCTGCCGTGGTTGCCCGCCAGATCGGGGTCGAAGCATTGAGCCCCACCTGTCGTCAGTGCCCCATTCGGCAAGTATGTGGCGGTGGGCATTTCACCCACCGTTACCGAGAGGGAAGCGGATTCCTTAACCCATCAGTGTACTGCCTGGACCTTAAGAGGATTATCGGGCACATAGCGCAGCGCTTGCGGGATGACATCACTCGGTTGACTCAGAGAGAGAAGAGATGACGATGCAATCTATCGCCGACCTGAAAATCCTTGCCGAAGAGCTTGCGCATGGTACCGGCACAGTGGATACCGTGGGTGTCTTATGGCAAGGGCAGATCAGGAAGCGTCTCATTCTGCTGCACAGCGTTCTCGATGAAGCTCTCGCGCACCCCGATGACTTTGAGCGGGCGGGGCTGGCATCAGCCTGGGAGTTTCTGTCAACCGCCCAACAGGCGCACCCGGAGATCGTCAACAGGCTCTTGCTGTACCCCGCCACCGGAGCTTGGGCCGCTCATTGCGTGCGACAACTGCGTGCCGAATCCCCCGTAGAGGGGCCGTTGTGGCCCGACTTGGCTTATTTGGGGTGGCTCGCCGTCGCAGTAGCGTACAAGATCCAGGAATCCGTCCTGCCTATGCCCGTGATAGTCCGGCGGGGACAGATCATGCTGCCTTCCTTGGGCCTGCTGCGATGGCCAGAGCCCAACGTTACATGTGCCGGTGTAGCTCGACTGCATGACGGCGCTTTAAAGATCACTGCAGGTGGGCGTACCGCCTCTATCCCGCTGAACTCTCAAGCGGATGCTTTTCCTCAGGGGGCCTGGAGGCCGCTGCCCGTTCTCAGGTCCGATCACGGGATGCCGTTCGAGGTGGTATTGGACGCATTTGATCCCTTTCGGGACGGGCAGCCAGCCACCGATGCCGTCACCCTCACCAACGACGATATCCGTCACTGGCAGACCTGCTTCGATAAAGGGTGGGGACTGTTGCTGCGGGACCATAGTGCCTATGCGGGGCCCATCCGGGCTGGTGTGCAATGCCTGGTCCCTATCTCGGCCAGCCCGATACCCGCAGGAGCCAGCTACACCTCTAAAGAAAGCTTCGGCGCGATCTTCATGACCGCGCCATACGGTCCACGTGCTCTTGCGCTCTCCTTGATACACGAGTTTCAGCACACCAAACTGAACGCCTTGACTGACTTCGTGGAATTGACCACTTCCTCGCCTCGCTGCCACCTCTATGCGCCATGGCGAGATGACCCTCGGCCGGCTAGCGGTCTCTTGCAGGGAGTCTACGCCCACCTTGCCATCACTGACTTCTGGCGCGTCGCCCGGCACAGCACCTCGGACGGCTCCCCGCTTGCCGCGGTGGAATTCGCACTGTGGCGCGAACAGGTCGCTCACGGAATGGCGGAACTGCGTTCCAACGCCGTCTTGACGGCAGACGGCGAGAAATTCGTAGCTGTCTTGGAACGGGCACTCGCCCCATGGCTGGAGGAGCCCGTTCCAGCACAGGCTCAGCGTACTGCTCGAGACAGGGCAGCCAGTCACCGCGTGGCCTGGTGCGTACGCAACCTCACCTGCCAGTCTGGAGATCTGCAGCGTCTTCTGAAGCTTTGGTCACAACAACAGCCGCCCGGATCACCGCTGCCCCCGAGCAGTTTGAAGCACGTGAGCAGCCCTAGCGATTTCAGCAGTCGAGTGCCTCACCCCGGCTATATCGATGCGAGCCCCAACAGCTGCGCAGGGTCTGTTGGCACTGCCGGAGGCGACGATGTCCTCTCCCGGGCGCAACACGCCTATGGGCAAGGGGACTTTCTGTATGCTGCCACGCTGTACGCTACGGCGCTCACCACAACCCCGGACGAGTCGCGGGTATGGGAAGGGTATGCGATGGTCCTCCAGCGCCAGTACCCCCATCAGAGGCTATCGGTCCTCCTCGAACGAGCCGAACTCGTTGCAGGGCTGTACGAGCTGACCCAAAAGTCCAACCGTCCAGCAAAGGACCCGCTGGAGCTGGCGGACTGGCTGAACAGGCGGGATGGCCGATGAAAGCCGTGTCCGTATGGAGAAACCGTGACTTCATGCTGCTGTGGCTGGGCAACGGCGCCTCGTTGCTGGGCACCAACAGCGCCCGCATCGCATACCCGTTGTTGACCTTGGCCGTGACTGGCTCGCCGGTGGCGGCGGGATGGGTCACCTTCGCTGGAGCACTGCCCAACATCTTGGTGCAGTTGCCCGCCGGGCTGAACGCCGACACCCGCAACCGGCGCCGCACCATGGCTATATGCCAGGCTGGCGGACTTGCCACAGCAGCCGTGCTCGTAACCCTAGGCATGCTTGATGTGAGTTGGTTCCTGCCAGCAGTGATCACCCTGGTCTTCATCGAAGGCTGCTTCTTCGTCTTCTTCCAGCTGGCCGAGATGGCCGCCATCCGGGACGTTGTCCAAGAAGACCAGCGCCCTACGGCCCTGTCCCTGTATGAAGCACAGAGCCACGCCACCGTTCTGTTCGCCCGCGCCGTCGGCGTCATCCTCTACGGCGCCATGCGCTGGCTGCCGTTCCTTGGCAACCTCGTGTCCTATGCCGTCGCCACATTGACCCTAAGCATGGTCGACGGCCGCCGCATGAACCCGGTCAGCGATCCTGACACCGAGGACAGCATGCCGTCCCGGGGACTACGCCAAGGCGTCACATGGCTCTGGCACGAGCCCTTCCTACGCATCACGAACTTCCTGTTCGGCGCCACCAACGTGCTCTGGCAGTGCATCATCCTGCTCTTCATCGTTTCCGCTACGCAGGACGATCAGCCAGCCTGGGTCCTCGGCCTGCTGCTGTCCAGCTCCGGCATCGGCGGCCTCGTCGGCGCAACCGTGGCGTCACACGTCACCAGCTCGTTTTCAGCCCGCCGCGTCTTTGTCTTCTCGCTGTGGGGCTGGGCCCTGTGTGCCACAGCTGTCGCAGCCACGCACCACCCCGCTGTCCAGGGAATCGCCTGGTTCGGCGTCGGCAGCATAGGTGCACTTAGCGGTGTCGCGGTAGGTCTGTACCGGGTCAACGCCACACCGCCCCAACTCCTAGGGCAGGTCACCGGAGCTAGCGGCATTCTCCCCAACGGCGCCATCCCGTTGGGCGGGCTCCTGGCCGGCTATCTGCTCGCCGCATTCGGCAGCACCACCACCGCTTGGGCACTGGCCGGCGTGATGCTTGCACTTGCCGTCACAGGAACTGCTCTGCTGGTATCAATGAGCCTCTCCAGCACAAGATCCCCCAAGGAAGAGCCATGGGAAGGTAGCCAGTCAACGCTACTCGGGTGACCTCAGCGCGTGGGCTTCCTGGAACTGGTTCGTGGAACGCAGGACTCGCGCCACTACTGCGCCGACATCATCTGGGGCAACCTGCAGACCGAGTCCTACGCCCGGGCTGTCTTCCGAAGGGTCGTGGACTTCCACGGCATCCCCGACGACGTCGAAGCCGGAGTCGCCCGGCGAGCGGCACGCGCGCAGTTCATCGGGCAGGGTGGCCGCACCTATCACGTGCTGCTCGGCGAACAGGCCCTGCGTACGAATCTGGCTGGTGCCGAGATCATGCGCGGCCAGTTGGCACACCTGCTCGACGCGCTCAACCTGTCAGGCCTGAAACTGGGGATCATCCCGACGCGCGCAGAACTCTCCCTGTACCCCGGGCACTCCTTCTCCATCTTCGACGGACGCCGCGTCCACATCGAGACCTTCTCGGCAGGGCTCGACATCACCGACGAACGCGAAATCGCCGTTTACGAAAAGGCGTTCGCCTTGTTGGAGCGGTCGGCGGTCTACGGCAAGGCGGCTCGGGACTTGATCGAGGCCGAGTTGAGCGGCCTGGCCTGAGGGTTGGCCTACGGCGCGGCCTGGACCTGGCGTATCAGGGCCAGCAGGCCGGACGGGGACACCGCGAGGACCGCAGTGGGGGTGTCGCTCTCGCGGAGAAACACGTGGGGTTCGGCCCGGGTCACTTCTATACAGTTCTCACCCTCTACGCCGGAGAAGGTCGACTTCTGCCACTGCACTGACATTGCAGATCCTTAGAGTTCGCGCGCGATGCCATGGATGAACTGCCGGGATTCGGACTCCCCCAGCGACAGCCTCTCGGCATTGTCGAGCAGTTGCCTGTACCTCTTGACTTCGGCTGCTGCCCCGAGGAAGACGCCGCCCGTCGGGCTGTCCAACTGCACTGTGTCGAGTTGTGGTACGACGCCGCCGGCGTACAGCGGCTGGTTCGTGGCCTCAATGAACTCCTCGCAGGTGAAGGGCAGGACGCGGAGTGACACAGCAGGCTGCTCCGAGGCCTCCAACAAGTACTCCAACTGTCCCTTGGTGACGTCGCGTCCGCCGAAGCGCATACGCAGGGCCGCTTCGTGAACCACCGCCTGGAACGGAGGAGGTGATTCTCGCTCCAGGACGCCTCGACGTCTCATCCGGAACTCGACTCGGGTGTCGACCTCGCCATCGGGAAGCGTCGGGGTGTAACTGCGATGGATCGCACGGATGTAGTTCTCGGTCTGGAGAATCCCCGGCACGTTCACCAGTTGGACGCTCCGCAAGTACCTTGCGTGATACTCAAGTTCCGCCATGTTCAGGAAGCCCGGCGGAAGCATTCCTCGATAGGCATCCCACCAGCCGTCCCCTCGGGACTCACGGGCGATGCCACACAGCGCCTCGATCAGATCCTGGTCGTCACACGCATAGAAGACAGCCAGTCTCCGAATTCGCCCCTCACTGACGCCGATGCGCCCCGACTCCATGTGGCTGATCTTCGCCTGGTCGGTGGAAAGCAGGCCGGCCGCCTCACGAGCGGTCCTGCCCGCGAGTTCGCGCAGTTTCCGCAACTCCGCACCAAGGCGGGCCTGACGGGCTGTGGGGATGTCTCTGGGCGGCATGGTCCCGATCCTCTCAGCGTCCGAGTCGGCCTGGTCGCGAGCGGCTCACTCCACTCACAAGAGTGAACCATCAGTGGCAACCTTGCTACGTAGCAATAATGCCCCCTACCTTCATGGCAACGCGGCAAGCCAGTGAACCCGCAGTGCAGTCACCTCACGGTGCCCGAGCCACGGTGGCCCCCGCCCGCGCAACCCTCTTGAATCGGACCGGAGTTGAAACCCATGAACGCCAGACCAGCACACCCCCCGCAGATCTACCGCCTCCGCGCCCCCAACTCCCCCACCAGCCCCAAGATCTGCCGAGACACGGTCACTCTCCTGCTCCGGGTCAACGGTCACCACCCCGAACTCGTCGAAACGGCCGGCTTGCTGGTCTCCGAGTTGGTGACGAACGTCAGCGTGCACACCGGCTCGCTCGCCGTCCGCCTAGAAGCGGTTGTGCGCCAGGACCGGGTGCGCGTATCCGTGTACGACGACGAGCCGGACGCGCCCCCGGACCCCTCCACTCCCGCCTGCAGCAGCGAGAACGGGCGCGGGTTACTCCTCGTCGAGGCGATGGCGCAGGCCTGGGGGCTCGGGTTGGCGCATCCCTCGGATCCGTCCGGCCGGGGCGGGAAGCATGTCTGGTTCGAGCTGCGCCATCAGTCGGCCGAGTCGGCCGCATCCAGAGCGTGCTGATCAACGGCGTGTTCCCTCAGGAATGCCCCCGCGTAGGCCGCCGCCTCTTCCTTCGTCGCGTACGTGGTGTCGCGGGCGGGCGTGCCGTGTGTGCCGTCGGCGGCCTCGCCCGTCCAGCTCCAGGCGCCGGACGACGGGTCCTGCGTCAGTTCGGCCGTTCCACCGAAGAGTTCCAGTACGGCGCTCGTGTGCGCCGCGATGGTTGCCGGGCGGCTGACGGCGTCGGGCCATTTCTTGCGGGCGCCCTGGCGGGTGATGCCCCAGACGGCGCCCAGTTGCTCGTAGCTCGCGCCGTACGACCCGGCGGTTCCCGCCGCGATCGCCGTCAGGCGTTTGACCTCCGCGTCCAGCACCTTCCATGCGGCGACGACGGACAACGCCACCTCCACCGGGTCCGCGGCCCACATGCGGTCCTCCGGCAGCCCTGACGTGCGGGAGCGCAGGGCCGATGCGAGCGGGTTCAGGGCGTCGTAGAGGGCCTTGTCGAGCTCTGACTGTTCTTCGGGGGTGATCTCCAGTGCAGTCATGCGACAACTTTAGTTACCCGAGATGGGGGTTGGAAACAATAGTTTCCGCCCGCCGGTTCCTCTGGTCAGCCCTGCGGCCGTTGAGCGACCTGCCGCTCGCGCCCCCAGGCGGCCAGCGGTTCGAGTGCGGTGTTGAGGGCGATGCCGTTCTCCGTCAGGGAGTACTCGACTCGCGGCGGCACCTCGTCGTAGGACGTGCGGTGGACGATGCCGTCGGCCTCCATCTCGCGCAGATGGGAGGCGAGCACCTTCTCGGTGATGCCCGGGAGCAGTCGGCGCAGTGCGCCGAAGCGGCGGTGGGGCTGCTCGTGGAGCGCCCAGAGGATCAGCACCTTCCACTTGCCGCCGATCATCTCCATCGCGGTGTCGATCCCGCAGACGTGTCCGTCCGGTGCACCCGGCCGGTTCAGCGTCGCCATGACCCCACCCACCTCACCCTTGTCCGACCTGCTCGCTTGCCCCGAGGTAACCGCCTACCAGGAAGTGCGTACTTGATCACCTCCGGCCCTCCGGCCCAGCCTAATCGGCATGACACGCAACCCAGTTGAGAAGAATTCAGTCGTTGAGAAGGCCCCCGTCGCCGAGAAGACCGCGGTCACGCTGCTGGGCCTCGGGGCGATGGGCACCGCGCTGGCCCGTACCTGGCTCGCCGCGGGCCACCCGCTCACCGTGTGGAACCGCACTCCTGCCCGCGCCGCCGCGCTCGCCCCTGAGGGCGCGCGGGTCGCGAAGGACATCGCTGATGCGGTCGCGGCGAGCACCCTGGTCATCGTCTGCCTGCTGGACGACGCCTCGGTCGACGAGGCTCTGGCCGGCGCCGATCTGGCCGGAAAGGACGTGGTCAACCTCACCACGAGCACCCCCGTCCAGGCCCGTGCCCGCGCGGAGTGGGCCCGCGCGTGCGGCGCCCGCTACCTGGACGGCGGGATCATGGCCGTCCCGCCCATGATCGGTGTCCCCGAGGCCGGCGGTTACGTCTTCTACAGCGGCTCCCGGGACATGTTCGAGCAGTACCGGCAGACGCTGGGCGTCCCGGCCCGCACCACCTACGTCGGCGAGAACGCGGGCTTCGCAGCACTGCACGACGTGGCTCTGCTCAGCGCCATGTACGGGATGTTCGCCGGTGTCGCGCACGCCTTCGCCCTGATACGCAAGGAGGACATCGACCCCGCGTCGCTCGCCCCGCTGCTCGCCGACTGGCTCGTCGCGATGGCCCCGAGCGTCCATCAGACCGCCGAGCAGTTGCGCAGCGGCGACTACACCACCGGCGTGGCGTCGAATCTCGCCATGCAGGTCGCCGGTACGCCGACGTTCGTGAGCACGGCCGAGCAGCAGGGCGTCAGTCCCGAACTGCTCAGCCCCTTCTTCGCCCTGATGCGCCGCCGTCTGGCAGAGGGCAGCGGTGAGAACGGCAAGGAGGGCGAGGAGGGCCTGACCGGCCTGATCGACCTGTTGGTGCACTGACCGACCGGCAGGATCCGCGGACAGGCCCTACCCTGCGGCCCATGCGCCTCGACCCGCTCCCCCTCACCCCCGACCACGACATCCCCGCCCCCCTCCTCACCGAACTCACCGCCCTCTACGCCTCCCAGCACGAGTTCCAGGCCCTCAGCGGCGACTTCCCGGATCCGGACGACATCCGTCCGGAGCAGGTGGCGGCGGCGCTCGCGGAGGAGTTGGCGAATCCGGACATCGAGGTGCTGCTCGCACGGAGCCAGGGGCGACTGGTCGGGGTGGTGATCACGCTGGCCCGGCATCCCGACCCCGCCGATCCCGACCCCTGGATCGGGTTGCTGATCGTCGATGCCGGCGTGCAGGGGCAGGGGGTCGGGCGGCGGATCGTCGAACGGGTCGAGGAGCGGTTCCGGGCGGAGGGCCGCAGCGCTGTGCGGCTTGCCGTGCTCGACGTCAATCCCAAGGGGCTCGCCTTCTGGACCGCCCTCGGATACGAGGTCATCGGGCATCGCGCCGATCTCCAACTCGGGCGGCCCTGCGCCGTGTTGCGCAAGCCGCTCAGCAAGGACCGTCGTGCCGGACGCGTCGCCGTCGTCGACCCCGGCGGGGCCGTTCTGCTCTTCCGGTACTACAACGTCGAGGACGGCTTCCACTGGGCGCTGCCCGGGGGCGGGTTGGATGAAGGGGAGTCGCCGCGCGAGGGCGCCCTGCGTGAGCTGCGCGAGGAGACCGGGTGGACGGATCTGGAGCCCGGGCCCCTGCTGTGCACCTGGGCGCACGAGTTCACCCGCGTCGGCATCCTCGTCCGGCAGCACGATCACATCTTCGTCACCGCCGGGCCGCGCCGCGAACCCACCGGCTCCGACCTCGCGGCCGCCCACGCCACGGACGGCATCCTCGGCTGGCGCTGGTGGAGCCGGGAAGAGCTGCGCACGGCCGCCGAGCCCGTGTGGCCGCCCGATCTCGGGCCGCTGCTGGAGCAGTGGGAGACGGGTGACCTCCGGGCGTGACCCGGGCCTTTCCTCTCCCCCTTCGCCCTCCCTCACGGGCGGGCCGGCTTGCCCTCTCCGTACAGCCAGTCCGACCAGATCTCGTCGAAGTCCGTATCCGGCGCCGCCTTCTCGACGTACGCCGTGAACGCAGCCGTGTCCGCGTTGCCGTGACGGTGGGCGGCGGCCCAGCCCTGGACGATGTCGTAGAAGAGGTCGTCGTCGTCGACGGCCTGGCGGATGCGGTGGATCACCATCGCGCCGCGCTGGTAGACGCCGGCCTCGTCGGAGATGTCGGCGGCGCTCGTGGGCTTGGCGGGCGGGAAGGCCCACAGGGTCTCGTACTCGTCCTCGCCGTGGTCGTACAGCTTCGTGAACGTCTCCTCCGCCGTGGCGCCGCCGTCGTCCTCCGTCCACAGCCACTCGGCGTAGGTCGCGAACCCCTCGTTGAGCCACATGTCCTGCCAGCTCTTCGGGGTTACGGAGTCGCCGAACCACTGGTGGGCGGTCTCGTGGACGAGCAACTCGATGGCGGGGGCACCGGGGAAGACGGGGCGGTTCTGGGTCTCCAGGGCGTAGTCGGCGTCCTCGGGGCGGTCGACGATCGCGCCGGTGGAGGAGAAGGGGTACGGGCCGAAGCTGTCCCGCGCCCACTTCATGACCTCGGGGAGCCGGGCGAGCACCTTGCGGCTCGCGGCCGTCTGCGTCGGGTCGACCGCGACGTACACCGGCAGGCCGTCCTCCTCCGGCGAGGAGCCGGGGACGGTGGAGCGGGTGACGGTGTAGCGGCCGATCGCAAGGGTCGCCACGTAGCTCGCCATCGGCTCCGCGGTGTGCCAGGCGAAGGTCCGGCGGCCGTCCGCCGTCGTCCGCTCGCTCCTCAGCTCGCCGTTGGAGACGGCCGTCAGGTCCTTCGGAACGGTCACCGTGACGTCGTACGACGCCTTGTCGGCGGGGTGGTGGTTGCCGGGGAACCAGGCCATGGAGCCCGTCGGTTCGCCGAGGGCGAGGGCACCGTCCGCGGTGCGCAGCCAGCCCTCCTTCGAACCGTCCGGGTCGGTGATCGTGCGCGGGCTGCCGGAGTAGCGGACCTGGACCTGGAAGGTCTCGCCCTGGGCGAGGGCGTCGGGCGGGCGGACGGTCAGCTCCTCGCCGTCCCGCTCGTACTCGGCCGTGCCGCCCTCGACGGTCACCTTCTCGACCTCCATGCCCACCAGGTCCAGGTCGAAGGCGGCGAGGTCCTCCGTCGCGCGGGCCGTGATGGCGGCGGTGCCGGTGAGGCGGTTGCCGTCGGGGGTGTAGGCGAGGGTGAGGCCGTAGTGGGAAACGTCGTAGCCGCTGTTGCCCGCCTTCGGGAAGTACGGGTCGCTCAGGCCCGGCGCGCCGGACGGGCCCTCCGTGTCCGCGTCGTCGTCGCACGCGGTCAAGGCGAAGGTCAGGGTCAGGGCCACGGCCAGTAACGCAGCGGTCGGTACAAGGCGTACGGATCGGGACATGTCAGCGATCTTATGGGGACGGCCGGGCCGGGCGCGGGGAATGTCGGGCCGGGCACCGGAGCCGTCGGGTGGGTGCGGGGGCGTGACACCATCGCCTACGTGCTCGACATCGGCTACGCCCTCTCCAACCGTTTCCCGGACCCGCCGCAGACGGATTACCGCCGCGCGGACGTCCACGCCCTGCGCCACGACCTGTTCTGCGGCGACGTCTACCTCGCCGACACCAAGGCGGACCGCGAGGTGTCCACAGCCTGGGGATGGGTGCCGGTGCTGGACTTCGCGTGGGCGCTGTGCGACATCGTCGAGCGGATCGACCAGGACCCGGCCGGTTCCCGCGCCTCCCGCCCCCAGTACGCCGAACTGGACTTCACCGAGTCCACCGATCGCATGCTGTTCGAGCGCCGCTTCGGCTGGGTGGACATCGAAGCCGACTGGATGCCTGCGGAGGAGCCCCCGCTCACCTTCTCCCACGCCGAACTCCGCCGCGAGGCACGCGACTTCCTGCACGACCTCCTCGCCGACCTGATCGACCTGCACGAGGACCTGGGCGAGAACCCGGCGATCTGGACACTGCAGGCCCGGTTCCCCCGCCTGAAGTAGGCCCAGGCTCAGCCCAGCGCGACCCGACCCAGCCCGGCGCGACCCGACCCGACGCACCCCGGCCCAGCCCAGCCCGGCACGACCCAGCCCAGCCCGGCCCAGCCCAGCCCGGCGCACCCCGACCCGACCCGAGCACTCTCCCCGGCCCTTGAGCGGCCCCCTCAGCCCTCCACCCTGATCCCCAGCTCGCCCGCCAGCACCGGTGCCAGGTCCAGCAGTTGGGACGGGCTGATCACCGCACCCGACAGGCGGTCCACGCCGCTCGCGATGCCCAGCTCCACCGCTCCACGCAGGTCCACGTCCGTCAGGGTCGCCGCGGTGAAGTCGGCGGACTTCAGGGCGCAGTCGACGAACTCGACGCGCTCCAGGCGGGCGCCTCCGAAGTCCGGCTCGACCAGGACGCAGGCCTCGAAGACGACGTCCCGCAGCCGCGCCTGGCGCAGGTTCAGGTAGTCGATCTTGCCGCCGCGGATCACGACCCGTTCCAGGACGGCGCCGTACAACTGGGTGCCGCCCAGGCGGGCGTCGACCAGCTCGACGTCGCGCAGGGTCGCCTCCGCCAGATCCGTGCCGACGCCCCGGATGCCGGTGAGGACGGAGTCGAGGAAGCGGGTGTGGCGCAGTCGGGTCTCGTCCAGCGCGCAGCCTCTCAGGGCGCAGTCCATGAAGCGGGCGCCCCCGCCGTCCTGCCCGACGAGGTCCAGCTCGCGCAGCTCCACGCCGTCGTAATCGCCGTCGGGCTCCAGTTCCCCGCCCCCGTACGGCTCCAGCGCCGGCAGCCGCACCTCCGGACGCCGCGCACCCTTCACAGCCCTGTTCCCACTCGTCCTCGCCATTCCCCCATGCTGCACCCCACCACTGACAGTCCCCCCGGCCGGCCGCCGCACACCGCGCCCTGGAGTCACGCGGAACCACCGGGAAGGTGGTGCTGATGCCGTGACCACGGGGGATGCATTACGCCACGATTCGTGGTCTTCTGGGCTGATGAGTGGCACCCATACAGGTGAACCCTCGACGGAACCGGACCCGGAACCGGAGCCGCAGCCGGAGCCGCAGCAGCCGGACCCCCATCGCTGGTGGGGTCTGGTGATCATCGCGCTCGCCCAGCTGATGGTCGTCCTGGACGTGACGATCGTGAACATCGCGCTCCCCTCCGCCCAGCGCGACCTGGACATGTCCGACGGCACCCGCCAATGGGTCATCACCGCCTACACCCTCGCCTTCGGCGGCCTGCTGCTGCTCGGCGGCCGCATCGCCGACCTGGTGGGCCGCAAACGCACCTTCGTCATCGGGCTGATCGGCTTCGCCGCCGCCTCGGCGCTCGGCGGCGCGGCCGTCAGCCCCGGGATGCTGTTCGGCGCCCGCGCCCTCCAGGGGGCCTTCGCCGCCGTACTCGCCCCGTCGGCGCTGTCGCTGCTGACGACGACGTTCACCGACCCCAAGGAACGCGGCAAGGCGTTCGGCATCTACGGCGCCCTGGCCGGCAGCGGCTCGGCGATCGGGTTCATCGTCGGCGGGCTGCTCACCGAGTACCTGAACTGGCGCTGGTGCCTGTACGTCAACGTGCCCATCGCGATCGTCGCCGTGTTCGGCGCGTCCGCCCTGCTGCACAGCCGTCCCGGCCACCCGGGCGCCCGCCTCGACGTGCCCGGTGTGCTGCTGGGCTGCGGCGGCCTCGTCGCGATCGTCTACGGCTTCAGCGAGGCCGAGCCACGCGGCTGGAGCGACCCGTTCGTCCTGTCCCTGTTCGCGGTCGGAGTGGTCCTGCTCACGGCCTTCGTGTGGTGGCAGACCAGGGCGCCCAGCCCCCTTCTCCCCCTGCACATCGTCAAGGACCGCAACCGCGCGGGCTGCTTCCTGACCATGGGGCTGGCCGTCATCGGCATGTTCGGCCTGTTCCTGTTCATGACCTACTACCTACAGGTCATCCTCAGTTACTCCCCCGTGAGGACCGGCCTCGCCTTCCTCCCCCTCACCCTCGCGATCATCATCGGCTCCACCCAGATCTCCGCCCGGCTGATGAACCGCGTGCCGCCGCGCATGCTGATGGTCCCCGGCATGCTCCTCGCCTCGGGCGGCATGGTGATCCTCACCCGGATGACGGTGGCCTCGTCCTACGCCACCGAGATCCTGCCCGCGCTGCTCCTGATGGGCCTCGGCATGGGCCTGACGTTCATGCCGGTCTTCTCCACGGCCACCGCCGGGGTCGCCCCGCACGACGCCGGCGTCACCTCCGCCACCGTCAACACCGCCCAGCAGGTCGGCGGCTCCATCGGCACGGCCCTGCTCAACACGATCGCCACCACCAGCAGCACCGCCTACATCGCCGCCCATCTGACCGGCCCCGCGCGCAGGGCGCAGGTCGCGGCGGTGGGCACCGTGCACGGCTACACGGTCGCCATCTGGTGGGCCGCCGGCATCATGCTCCTGGCCGGCCTGGTCGCGGGCCTGATGGTGACGGCCAAGCCCCCGAAACAGGACGCCCCGGCCCGCGAGGCCGTACCGGAGTCGGTGAACTGAACACGCGCGTGCCAGTGAACGCACCCCTCAGTGAACGCGCGCCTCAGTGAACACGCTCTTCAGTGGCGGCCCGCCACCCGGTCCGCGAGTCGGGCCAGCCGTGACGACCCGGTCGCGTGCCGCTCCGTCTCGCGGCGGTCAGCCGCCCGGTACGTGGCGTACATGCCCTGTACGCCCAGCCAGCGCAGCGGCTCCGGTTCCCATCTGCGGACCTTGTGGCCGACCCAGGGAAGGCCGGTCAGCTCGGTGGGGCCCGCGTCCCCCGAGTCGAGCCGCACCAGATCCCCCAGGGTGCGCGCCGCCAGGTTCGCCGTGGCCACGCCCGAGCCGACGTAACCGCCCGCCCAGCCGAGGCCCGACGCCCGGTCCAAGGTCACCGTCGCGCACCAGTCGCGCGGTACGCCCAGCACCCCCGACCAGGCATGTTCGATGCGCACCCCGGCCAGCGCCGGGAAGCAGGCGACGAGGATCTCGCGCAGCGCCCGGACCGTCTCGAGCTGGGTCCGCCCGTCGTTGTCGGTGCGCGAGCCGAAGCGGTACGGCACCCCGCGCCCGCCGAGCGCGATACGGCCGTCGGCCGTGCGCTGGGCGTACAGGTAGGCGTGCGCCATGTCACCCAGCGCCTCGCGCCCATGCCAGCCGACCGCCTCCCACTGCTCCGGCGTGAGCGGCTCGGTGGCGATCATCGAGGAGTTCATGGGCAGCCAGGTCCGTTTCTCGCCCTTCAACGCGGCCGTGAACCCCTCCGTGCACCGCAGCACGTACCGCGCCCGCACGGTGCCGTACGGCGTCACGGCCCGCCCGGCGGCGATCTCCGTCACCGGCGTCGACTCGTGGATCGTCACCCCGAGCGCCTCGACGGCCGCCGCCAGCCCCTTCACCAGTTTCACCGGGTGCACGCGCGCGCCGTGCGGGGTCCAACTCGACCCCACGGCCCCCGCCACCCGCACCCGCTCGGCGGTCTCCCGGGCGCCGTACAGCTCGCGGTCCCGCTCCCCGTACGACAGCTCGTGCGCGTGGAAGTCCTTCAGGCGGGCCAGCTGCGCGGGCGTCCGGGCCACCTCCAGCACCCCGCCCTGATGGACGTCGGCGTCGATGCCCTCCTCCGCCACCGCCCGGACGACCTCGTCCACGGTGTCGTTCATCGCCCGCTGCAGCCGTACGGCCGCCTCGTGCCCGTGCAGGGCGGCGTACCGGTCGCGGCCCGCGATGCCGTTGTACAGCCAGCCGCCGTTGCGCCCCGAGGCGCCGTAGCCGCAGAACCGCTGCTCCAGGACGGTGACGTCGAGGAGCGGCGCCGCCTTCTTGAGGTAGTACGCCGTCCACAGCCCGGTGTACCCGCCGCCGACGATCACGACGTCGGCGGACCCGTCACCGGCGAGCGGCTCCCGCACCGCGGGAAGGCCGTCGTCCGCGAACCAGAAGGAGATGCCGCCATTGACCACGCCACGCACCGCACCGCTGCTCATGGCCGGACGCTAACCCGGCGGCACAGCCGCTGTCTCCTTCGGATTCCGTAGCTTTCCGCGCCCTCTGGCCAGCGGATAACACGCGAGGCCGATGAGCGCGGAGACGAAGTGCCCGAAGTCGGTGAAGGTCGGCCCGGCGGTTATCGGGACGGTGTAGACGACGAGGACGACCGCGAGATACCCGTACCGCCACGGCGCGGGGATCCGGTAGAAGAGCACCGCCACCGCCCCCGCCAGCGCGTAACTCACGCCGACGTCCAGGGTGTTGACCGACGACTGCGGGGCGAGCCCGTCCCGGATCGCCTCCGCAAGCGCGACCTGGCTGATCAGCGTCGCCAGCACATGCGCGGCCGCGCACACCGCCAGCCAGCGCGCGGTCCCCAGCCACCGTTCCACCTGGGCGTGGAAGGCGGAGTACAGCACCACGTACGGCAGCCAGTGGCCGCCGTCGATCCACATCGCGCTGGCGACCAGCACCCGCACCGGATGCCGGGACAGCTCATGGATGTTCGTGGACCGCTGACGCAGGAAGTCCTGTTCGAACTCCGGTGACATGTGGTGCAGGGCGACCGTGGTGAAGAACAGGATGGTCAGCCACACATACGTGCCGGGCGCGCTGCGGACATACGCCCACACCGCCCGACGGACGCCGGAAACCCCGCTGAGCCGTTTCACGCAGGCCAGTATCGTCCGGGAGGTTATCGACATTCCGGACGCACTGGCGACAGAACAGGTAAAGATCAACGGGGCCGCACTCCGGCGACACAGTCATAGACGTCGTTCCAGGTGGTCCCCAAAGCACAGGGGCCCCCTCGCTCCTTGAGCGGGAGGACCCCTGATCCGATGCTTTCCAGAGCCCCCTGTCGGATTCGAACCGACGACCTTCGCTTTACAAGAGCGGTGCTCTACCAGCTGAGCTAAGGAGGCAGGCGCGCGCATGATTCACGCGCGTGCCCGTGCAGTGTACCCAGCCCGCCGGGGCCCCCTGTCGAAAATTTCCGCGAAGTTCACATGCCTCCAGGTGCTGACAGATCCGGCGAACGCGAGGTAGCGTCCTGAGCCAGTTCACTCGTGTGGACTACACCACCACCTTCCTACAACGGATCGTCCGGCACGTTCCTGCCGGTAGAAGGGGGCCTTCGAGCCATGGCCACTGTCACTTTCGACAAGGCGACCCGGGTGTACCCGGGCTCCACCAAGCCCGCCGTCGACGGACTCGACATCGAGATCGCGGACGGCGAGTTCCTCGTCCTGGTCGGTCCGTCCGGCTGCGGCAAGTCCACCTCGCTCCGGATGCTCGCCGGGCTTGAGGACGTCAACGGCGGAGCGATCCGCATCGGTGACCGCGACGTCACGCACCTGCCGCCGAAGGACCGGGACATCGCCATGGTGTTCCAGAACTACGCGCTCTACCCGCACATGACGGTCGCCGACAACATGGGCTTCGCGCTCAAGATCGCCGGCGTCAACAAGGCGGAGATCCGGCAGAAGGTCGAGGAGGCCGCGAAGATCCTCGACCTCACCGAGTACCTGGACCGCAAGCCGAAGGCCCTGTCCGGCGGTCAGCGTCAGCGTGTCGCGATGGGCCGTGCCATCGTGCGTGAGCCGCAGGTGTTCCTCATGGACGAGCCGCTGTCCAACCTGGACGCCAAGCTCCGCGTGTCGACGCGTACGCAGATCGCCTCGCTGCAGCGCCGTCTCGGCATCACCACCGTGTACGTCACGCACGACCAGGTCGAGGCCCTGACGATGGGTGACCGTGTGGCGGTCCTCAAGGACGGTCTGCTCCAGCAGGTCGACACCCCGCGCAACATGTACGACAAGCCCGCGAACCTGTTCGTGGCCGGCTTCATCGGCTCCCCGGCGATGAACCTCGTCGAGGTGCCGATCGCGGACGGCGGTGTGAAGTTCGGCCAGTCCGTGGTGCCGGTGCAGCGTGACGCGCTCGCCGCCGCGACCGACAAGACGGTCACCGTGGGCGTCCGCCCCGAGCACTTCGACGTGGCCACCGAGGAGGAGAAGGGCCTCGCGGTCGTCGTGAACGTGGTCGAGGAGCTCGGCTCCGACGCCTTCGTCTACGGCACCGCGCAGGTCGGCAGCGAGACGAAGGACCTCGTGGTCCGTGTCGGCGGCCGTGACGTCCCGGAGAAGGGCAGCACGCTGCACGTCGTCCCGCGCGCGGGCGAGACCCACGTGTTCTCGACGTCGACGGGCGAGCGCCTCTCCGACTGACCGAAGATTAAACCCGGGTGATTCACCCAGGTTGACGAAAAGGGCTCCGCGGCCTGCTGCGGGGCCCTTTTCCGTGTCCGTGAAATCCCCGGCACAGCGGACATTTCGCCTGACGCCCGTCAACCCCTTACCCAAAAAGGAGCACGGCTTCATCCCCCGTATGGGTGACGCAATGTCGCCATGTCATTACTGCACGCTACCCTCTCACGCGTGAAGCACTCCGCGAACCACTCCACCACCCAGCGCACGCGCGGCGGCCGGGGCGGCCCAGCCCGCCGGATCGGCCGCTCGCTCGCCCTCGTCCTGCCCGTCGTCATGGTGCTCTCCGGGACCCTCGCGGTCACCCGGGTCAACTGGTCGGGGGACCCCTCGGATTCGGTGCTGACCGCCTCCGACGTCTCCGACGCGCACCAGTCCTCGCAGGCCTCGCAGCGCACCGCCAAGGCCCCGCAGGACATCCTGCGCGACCAGTTGCTGACCGAGCTCCAGGAGAAGGACCCGGGCGTCGCCCTGACCCACCTCCAGGCGGCCGTGAACGGCAAGCCGTCGCTGGCGAGCCACTGTGCCTCCATCGCCCGCGCCCTGGGGCGCGCCGCGGTCCGTGTGTACGGGCCCTCGCGCGCCCAGTCGTACGCCCGCCCGGTGTGCGACACGGCCTTCGCGTCGGGCGTCCTGGCGGCGCACAGCTGAGGCTCCGGGGTCCCGAGGCCCCCGCCGGGCGTGCGGCTCCCTCGCAGCGGGGGAGCCGCACGTCCGGTCACGAGCGGCACGTACAGTGCGGGCATGACCGATCCGCACGCCGTGTCCCGCCCCACGCAAGCCGTCATCCTGGCCGGTGGCCAGGGGTCCCGGCTGCGTCCTTACACCGACGACCGTCCCAAGCCGATGGTCGAGATCCCCGGCACGGGGACGCCGATCATCGGCCATCAGCTCGGCTGGCTGGCCGAGGAGGGCGTGACGGACGTCGTCGTCTCCTGCGGCCATCTCGCCGAGGTCCTTCAGGACTGGCTGAAGTCGGCCGAGCTGCCCGTCAAGGTCACCACCGTCGTGGAGACCGAGCCCCTGGGCCGCGGCGGCGGTCTGAAGTACGCGGCCGCCCATCTCCCCCACCCCGACCGGCCCTGGTACGCCACGAACGGCGACATCTGGACCCGTTTCTCGCTGCGTGAGATGGCCGACTTCCACACCGAGCGCGACGCCGTGGCGACGCTCGCGCTCGCGCGTCCGCGCATTCCGTGGGGAGCGGTGCAGACGGACGGGTTCGGTCACATCACCGACTTCATCGAGGCGCCGCCCACGACGTACGAGATCAACGCGGGCGTGTACGTCTTCTCACCGGAGTTCGCGGATCTGCTGCCCGCGCGTGGGGATCATGAGCGGACGACGTTCCCGCATCTCGCCCGCGAGCGGAGGCTGGCCGGGTTTCCGATCCCGCAGGGCGCGTACTGGCGGGCCATCGACACGGCGAAGGATCTGACGGAGGCGGCGAAGGAACTGGCGGCGGCTCGCCGCTGAGGGTCGCTCCGCTGGCAGGGAACACGGCCCCGCGCCCCTGAAAACGCTGGTGTCCCGACCCCTGAAAACGCTGGTGTCCCGTTCGCTTCGAAGCGAACGGGACACCTTTGTCGTTTACGGCCTATGGCGTTGCCGTCAGCCCAGCAACCCGCCCACCAGGCCCGGCTGGCCCGAGGAGGACGAGCGGCCGCTGCCGCTGCCGTTGCCGTCGGAGCCGCCGTCGGAGCCGCCGGAGCTGCTGGACGAGCCGCCCGATGAGGGGCCGGAGCTGGTGGAGGGGGCCTGTTCCACCGGGGTGGACCGCTCGGGCGGGGCCTGGCCCGCGGTGCCCTGGGTCTGGCTGGGGGCGCCGACGCCGGCCGTGCCGGAGTCCTGGCCCTCAGGGGGCTCGCTCTCGGCACCGGCCGTGGGGGCCGCCGAGGTGGCGCCCTGGGTGGGCGAGATCGACGCGGAGGGCTGCCGGGAGGCCTTGTGCGTGCCGGACTTCTCCGGGAGCGGCGAGCCGGGCAGTTCGTTGCGCGGGGGCTCGCCGGGGCCGGGGACGATCACCCGGTCGGCGTCGCGGACGGCGCCGCCGAGGAGCGAGCCGATCAGCAGGGTCAGTCCGACGGCGATCGCGGTGACCAGGGCGCCGCGACGCAGGACGTAGCGGCGCAGTTCCCACAGGTCGGAGCGGGGGCCGAGGCGACGCCAGGCGCCGGCTGCGAGACGGCCGTCGACGGAGTAGACGGGGGCGCCGGCGATGATCAGCGGCGACCAGGCGGCGAGGTAGATGATGTCGGGGGTGTCGTAGACCGGGACGGTCTTCCAGCTGACGGTGACGATGAGCGCGGCGGAGAGTGCCGCGCCGACGACCGCGGCCACCCGCTGCCAGCAGCCCAGGACGGTGAGGACGCCCACGACGACCTGGAGGAAGGCGATGACGAGGCCGGAGCCGATGGGATGGTGCAGCGCGAACTGGCGCAGGGGCTCGGCGACTTCCCAGGGGTGCAGGGTGTTGAGCCACTTGACCATGGAGCCGCGCTTGCCGCCGTCGAAGTAGACGGGGTCGCACAGTTTGCCCATGCCGCCGTAGATGGAGATGAAGCCGAGGAAGACACGGAGCGGGAGAAGCACCACTCCCAGGTTCATGCGGCGGCCGGGGTAGTAGGCGTGCCGGGCGGGGTCGTCGCCCAGCCGTCGGCTGCGCGGGCCCCGGTCCTGGTGCGGGCCCTGGACGAGGTCCTGGTCCGGGCCGGCGTCGGCGTCGCGGTCGCCGAAGTCGTCGAACCGGGCGTCGTCGTAGGCGGGTTCGTCGTAGGCGCTGCCGACGGTGCGCATGTTCGGCAGGAGGCGGTGCTCGCCGGCGGCGGGGGGACGCTGGGCGCCGACGATGGGGGTTTCCATGGTCTGTGCGGCGAGGCCGCCGTCGTAGCCTCTGCCGCCCATGTCGACGCGGGGGATGACCTGGGTGGCTCCGGCGTCTGCCGTGGGCGGTTCGCCGTGGCCGACGCTGCCTGCCCGCACGGCCTGCAGCAGTCGGTGGGCGCCGGTGTCGTCGGGGGCGGTCTGGCCGCTCCAGACGACCGCCCGCCGACGGCCACCGGAAGCGGCGCCCGCTCTGCCGGCCGCCCCGACGACGGGGATGCGCGCGGTGTCATCGATGGCGCTCACGTGCCGGGCGATCCGCGGGGATTGGTTACGCCGCGCCGACGCGCCCAGCTGCACGCGGAAGCTCGCGTGGCTGACGATGATCTGCGCCGGATCGCTCGGCACCTTCACCATGCTCAGCGCGGGAGCGTCGTCGAATCCCGACGAGCGGTCCCCCGTGGGAGTGCGGGGTGTTCTGGTGTCCACACTCATCTAACCGAGTGACGTGTGTTTAGGACACTGCTTTGACCCGCCGGATCTGTCCGGACTCCGTCAAGGTTGCACTACTCGCCGGGATTAACCCGTTCGAGTGAACCCCCGGACGCGCATCCCCACCGACGGCCCCGCCACCGGGCCGAGCCGCCGTCAGGCCCGGCGCCGGGCCGCCTCGTACAGCACGATGCCCGCCGCCACGCCGGCGTTCAGCGACTCCGCGCCGCCCGGCATCGGGATGCGTACCCGGTAGTCGCAGGTTTCGCCGACCAGCCTGGACAGGCCCTTGCCCTCGCTGCCGACGACGATGACCAGGGGGCCGTCCAGGGCGGCCAGTTCGCCGACCTCGTGCTCGCCGTCGGCCGCCAGACCGACCACGACGATGCCGGCCTTCTTGTAGGCCTCCAGGGCGCGGGTGAGGTTGGTGGCGCGGGCGACCGGGGTGCGGGCGGCCGTGCCGGCGGACGTCTTCCAGGCGCCGGCGGTCATACCGGCCGCACGGCGCTCGGGGACGACGACGCCGTGGCCGCCGAAGGCGGAGACGGAGCGGACGACGGCGCCCAGGTTGCGCGGGTCGGTCACCCCGTCGAGGGCGACGATCAGCGGGTCCTCGCCGTCGTCGTAGGCGGCCGCGGCCAGGTCCTCGGGGTGCGCGTACTCGTACGGCGGGACCTGGAGGACCAGGCCCTGGTGGTTGAGGCCGTTGGTCATGCGGTCCAGCTCGGGGCGCGGCGCCTCCATGAGGTTGATGCCGCCGCGCTCGGCCGCGAGCTGGAGCGCCTCGCGCACCCGCTCGTCGTTGTCGATGAACTGCTGGACGTAGAGCGTGCTCGCGGGCACGCCGCCGCGCAGCGCCTCGACGACCGGGTTGCGGCCGACGACCATCTCGGACGTCCCCTTGCCGCCCCGGCCGCGCTGCACGGGCCGGCGCACGGCCTGCTTGGCCTTGGCGCCGGCGACGCGGTTCTTCTTGTGTCCCTTGCGCATCTCGGCGGGCGGGGTCGGGCCCTTGCCCTCCAGGCCTCGGCGCCGCTGGCCGCCACTGCCGACCTGCGCGCCCTTCTTGCCGGACATGCGGCGGTTGTTGGCTGCCATGAGTTACTCGTCTCCGTGAGCTTCGTATGTACGTCTTACTGAGGGTCAGCGCGGGCCGAGGCTCCAACGCGGGCCCTGCGGGCCGTCCTCGATGGCCAGGCCGGACTGGGTGAGCTGGTCGCGGATGGCGTCCGCGGTCGCCCAGTCCTTACGCGCGCGGGCCGACTCCCGCTGGTCGAGGACGAGTCGTACGAGGCTGTCGACCACGCCGTGCAGGTCCTCGCCCCGGCTCTCCTCACCGGCCCAGTGCGCGTCGAGCGGGTCCAGGCCGAGGACGCCGAGCATGGCGCGGACCTCGGCGAGGCGGGCCACCGCGGCTTCCTTGTCGTCGGCGGCGAGGGCCGAGTTCCCCTGTCGTACCGTCGTGTGGACGATGGCCAGGGCCTGGGGGACGCCCAGGTCGTCGTCCATCGCCTCGGCGAACGCGGGCGGCACCTCGGCCGCCGGTTCGACGGCTCCCCCGGCCTTCTCGACGACGCGCTGCACGAACCCCTCGATCCGTGCGAACGCCGACTCGGCCTCCCGCAGCGACTCCTCGCTGTACTCGATCATCGAGCGGTAGTGGGGGGTGCCGAGGTAGTAGCGCAGGACGATCGGGCGCCACTGCTTGACCATCTCGGAGACGAGGACGGAGTTCCCGAGGGACTTCGACATCTTCTCGCCGCTCATGGTGACCCAGGCGTTGTGCACCCAGTACCGGGCGAACTCGTCGCCGTAGGCCTTGGCCTGGGCGATCTCGTTCTCGTGGTGCGGGAAGATCAGGTCGAGGCCGCCGCCGTGGATGTCGAAGGCGGAGCCCAGGTACTTGTGGGCCATCGCCGAGCACTCCAGGTGCCAGCCGGGACGGCCGCGGCCCCAGGGCGTCTCCCAGTCGGGCTCGCCCGGCTTGGTCGCCTTCCACATCGCGAAGTCGCGGGGGTCGCGCTTGCCGGTGATGCCCTCTTCGGTCGGCTGGCGCAGGTCGTCGATGTCCTGGTTGGACAGCTCCAGGTACCCGGGGAAGGACCGCACGTCGAAGTAGACGCTGCCGTCGGCCTCGTAGGCGTGGCCGCGTTCGATGAGGCCGCGCATCATCTCGATCATCTCCGGGACGTGCCCGGTGGCGCGCGGCTCGTACGTGGGCGGCAGGCAGCCGAGTGCCTGGTAGCCGTCGTTGAACGCCCGCTCGTTGTCGTAGCCGATGGACCACCAGGGGCGGCCCTGGTCGTGCGACTTGGCGATGATCTTGTCGTCGATGTCGGTGACGTTGCGGATGAACGTGACGTCGTAGCCGCGGTACTCGAACCAGCGGCGCATGATGTCGAAGTTCAGGCCCGAGCGGATGTGCCCGATGTGCGGGGCGGCCTGCACGGTGGCGCCACAGAGGTAGATCGAGACACAACCCGGCAGGAGCGGGGCGAAGTCACGGATCTGCCGGGCGCTGGTGTCGTACAGGCGAATGGTCACCACTCCAGGGTAGTGGGCGCGGGGCAGTGCCCCGAGCCCGTTCCCCCCAAGGCCACGAATTCGTGACATGGGACGGCATATGTCGCGACGGCCGAGGTCAGGCGGTGCGGACCACCAGGGCCGTGGCGACCGCCATCAGGCCTTCGTCGCGTCCCGGGAAGCCGAGGCCGTCGGTCGTCGCGCCCGACACCGACACGGGGGCTCCCGCCGCCTCCGAGAGGATCTTCTGCGCCTCCTCGCGCCGCTTGCCGATCTTGGGGCGGGGGCCGATGACCTGCACGGCGATGTTGCCGACGGCGAAGCCGGCCGCGCGGACGATGCGGGCGGCCTCGGTGAGCAGGGTGACGCCCGACGCGCCGGACCATTCGGGGCGCCCGGTGCCGAAGTGCTGTCCCAGGTCGCCGAGTCCGGCGGCGGAGAACAGCGCGTTGCAGGCGGCGTGCGCGACGACGTCCGCGTCGGAGTGCCCGGCGAGGCCAGGTCCCTCGCCCTCCCACTTCAGGCCCGCGCACCACAGTTCGCGGCCCTCCTCGAAGGCGTGGATGTCCGTGCCGATGCCGACCTGGGGAAGCGGTGTCCCCGCGAGGGGCGGCACGGATGCGAAGGGCGGCTCAGAAGCCATCGTTGAGCCTCCTGCGGGCCAGGACCGCCTCCGCGAGGACCAGGTCCAGCGGGCGGGTGACCTTGAAGGCCTCCTCATGGCCGGGCACGACCACGACGGTCAGGCCGAGTTGCTCGACCATGCTCGCGTCGTCGGTGACGTTCTCCGTGACCGTCTCGTGGGCGCGGATCAGGGTGGCGCGGTCGAAGCCCTGCGGGGTCTGGACGGCGCGCAGGCGGGCGCGGTCGGGGGTGGCGACGACCGGCTCGGGGTCGCCGGGGGCGGCGGCCGGTTCGACCTCCTTGACGGTGTCCGCGAGCGGCAGCGCCGGTACGACGGCGGGGGCGCCCTCGCGGACGGCCTCGATCACGGCGTCCACGGTGTCGACGGGGACGAGGGGCCGGGCGGCGTCGTGCACGAGGACGATGTCATGGCCGGGCGGCAGCGCGTCCAGGCCCAGCTTCACGGACTCCTGGCGGGACTCACCGCCGGGGACGACCAGGAAGTCGGTGCGGTCGGGCAGCGCGTGCGCGTCGAGAAGGGACTTGACCTCGGCGGCGCCGTCGGGCGGGGCCACGACGACGACCAGGGAGACGGCGCGGGAGGCGGCCAGGGCGCGTACCGCGTGGATCAGCATGGGCGTGCCGCTCAGCGTGCGGAGCGCCTTGGGGGCGCCCGGACCGAGGCGCACGCCACGGCCGGCGGCCGGAATCACCGCGGCCGTGCGGGTGGGCGCGGGGGAGGGACGCGAATCGTCAGACATCGGTTCCTGTCAGGTTTGTGTGCTGGCCTGGCGTGGGTATGGCCTGGGAAGTGCCGGGCGCGACGCCTTGACCGGACCCTTCCGTGACGTACGGTCGAGGCAGCAGCCCGGGCCCGGCACACCCAGTATCGAAGTACCGGGGCACCTACCGGGGGCGCCTTCGGGACCGGGTCCACCCTCGTGGGTGCAGGCTCGTGAGGTGCAGGGCGTACGGCGGTGTCCGAGCGCGAACATGCCGCAGCGCCCGGCGACGGTTGATACGTCATCGGGCACCGCGGCATTTCAGTGTTCTTCAGTGTGCTGAAGCCGGTAGTCGGGCCGGCGTCAGGACGCGAGAACCTCGTCGAGCAGCGCTTCGGCCTTGTCCTCGTTGGTGTTCTCCGCGAGAGCGAGCTCACTCACCAGGATCTGACGAGCCTTGGCGAGCATGCGCTTCTCACCGGCGGAGAGTCCGCGCTCGCGCTCACGACGCCACAGGTCACGCACGACTTCCGCGACCTTGATGACATCGCCGGAGGCGAGCTTCTCCAGATTTGCCTTGTAACGACGCGACCAGTTCGTGGGCTCCTCGGCGTACGGCGCGCGCAGCACCTCGAAGACCCGGTCCAGCCCGTCCTGACCGACCACATCACGCACGCCGACGAACTCCGCATTGTCCGCTGGCACACGTACCGTCAGGTCACCCTGGGCGACCTTCAGCACCAAGTAGGTCTTGTCCACGCCTTTGATCTGGCGAGTTTCGATGGCCTCGATCAGCGCGGCCCCGTGATGGGGATAGACCACGGTGTCGCCAACCTTGAACGTCATGTGACAGGTACCCCTTCCGTGGCTATCCAGGGTAACACGGAAACTGCGGGTTCTGAATGGCGTTTTCGCAGGTCAGGGCATATCTCGGGGCTTGACAACAGCGACAGGAACGTGCTGCGCAGGGGCTGCGGAGGCAGGTATTCGCAGGTCGGAGCGGCTCTCCGAGGGGAGAGAAACGCGCACGTTACACACATCCGGAGGCCCGCGCGAGCGGCCGAACATCCACATATGTCCGCTTCCAAGCGTGCGACTTCCGCTACTCCGTTCGGTGCACGCGGCCGGATACGAGTCGTTTCCGGAATTGATCATCGGCTGTTCGAGCGGGGCCGTGATCAATTCCGGGGATCGCCTCGTTTTCCTTCACGGAAAACCCGCGTGCGGGGCGTCGAGCACGCTTATGTGAATGCCGGACCGCCGGGAAGAGCGCGGGAAGACGAGCAGAAGACGATGCGAAGACAGGGGGAAGACGGCGAGAAGACGGTGAGAAGACGACGGGTGAAGCCAATGTGACTCGCGGGCCTGCTGTGGCGGCCGGGACGGTGGTGACGAAGGCCGGCCGGAGCATCCGTAGAGGCGCGGGATCGCTCTAGAGGCGGGTCGGGTGCGATGGCGCGGGAACGGCTCGGTAACCTAAGGCCCGCTGACAGACCCTTAGGACGGCTTGATTCAAAGGAAAGCCGCCCGCGTGTTCAAGGAGTTGCCGCCGCCGTGAGCAGCAGCCTTCGACGCGGCGCCCTCGCCGCCTCCGCCATCGCGTTCTCGATCGCCTCGCTCGCCGCCTGTGGCGCCGGCAACGACCCCCAGACCCTGGAGATCAAGCCGGACAACGCCGCCGCGAGCGTCGGCGCCATCAAGCTGCAGAACGTCGTCGTCATCACCCAGCCCGACCTGCAGTCGACCGGCCCCGCCGTGATCTCGGCGACCGTCTTCAACAGCAGTGACGACCCCCAGACGCTGGACTCCGTCGTCGTCGACGGCACCGGCAAGTCCGCCGAGCTCAAGCCCGCCAAGGGCAACGGCAAGGTGATCGTCCCGGCCGGCGGCTCGCTCGTCATCGGCGGCGCGAACAACGCCTCCGCGGTCCTGCCGAGCAGCCGTGAGGCCATCCAGGACGGCAACGCGCAGAAGATCACGTTCACCTTCAGCGACACCGGCGACATCAGCCTGCGCGCGTTCGTCGTCCCCGCCGAGAGCTACTTCTCCAAGTGGGGCCCGAGCGAGCTCCCGACCGCCTCCCCGAAGCCGTCGGCCTCGGCGTCGGCGTCCGGCAAGCCGTCGCCCTCGGGCAGCCCGTCGCCCTCCGGGCCGGCGGGCGCGGGCGGCACCGCCGAGTCGGGCGCCCCGTCCCACTCGCCCTCCCCCAGCTCGTCGGGGACGACTCACTGAGCCTGAGCCTCGTACACATGTGAAGGGCGGTACCCCAGCTGGGGTACCGCCCTTCGCACATCCCCGACTCGCCCCCGGGTTTACGGCTCGAACTTGTACCCGAGCCCCCGGACCGTCACCAGGTAGCGCGGGGCGCCCGGGTCCGGCTCGATCTTGGCGCGCAGGCGCTTGACGTGGACGTCGAGGGTCTTGGTGTCGCCCACATAGTCGGCGCCCCAGACCCGGTCGATGAGCTGCATGCGGGTCAGGACGCGGCCGGCGTTGCGCAGCAGCATCTCCAGGAGGTCGAACTCCTTGAGGGGGAGGTCGACCTTGGAGCCGGAGACCGTCACGACGTGGCGGTCGACGTCCATGCGGACCGGGCCGGCCTCCAGGGCCGCCGGGGTCACCTCCTCGGGCTCCCCGCGGCGGCGCAGGACGGCCCGGATGCGGGCGACGAGCTCGCGCGAGGAGAAGGGCTTGGTGACGTAGTCGTCGGCTCCTATCTCCAGGCCGACGACCTTGTCGATCTCGCTGTCCTTGGCGGTCACCATGATCACGGGGACGTTGGAGCGGCCGCGCAGCTGACGGCACACCTCCGTGCCGGGCAGGCCCGGCAGCATCAGGTCGAGGAGGACGAGGTCGGCGCCGTTGCGCTCGAACTCGTCGAGTCCGTCGGGGCCCGTGGTCGCGACGGCGACCTCGAAGCCCTCCTTGCGGAGCATGTATGACAGGGCGTCGGAGAAGGACTCCTCGTCCTCGACGACGAGCACTCGGGTCACGGAAGGACCTCCGGGGCGGAAAGCGTCTGGTACGCGGTCGAATCGGGGGAAGAGGCGCGGGGTGGTGCCTGGGTGGAGCGGTGAGGGGAGGAGTGGTGAGGAGAGGAGGAGTGGGCGACCTCGTCGAGGTCGTCGACGTCGTCGACCTCGTCCGGGTCCGGGAGCTGATGCGCGCGGTCGCGGGCCGCGCCCGCCTCCGGCAGCCGCAGGGTGAACGTGGAGCCCTGGTTCTCGGCGCTCCACACCGTGACCTCCCCGCCGTGCGAGGCGGCCACGTGCTTGACGATCGCCAGCCCGAGGCCCGTGCCACCCGTCTGGCGGGAGCGGGCCGGGTCGACGCGGTAGAAGCGCTCGAAGATGCGCTCCTTGTCCTTGTCGGAGATGCCGATGCCCTGGTCGGTCACGGCGATCTCGATCAGATCCCCGCCGGGCGCGGTCACCCTGCGTGCGGCTATGCCGACGCGGGTGCGGGCGGGCGAGTAGTTGACGGCGTTCTCGACGAGGTTGCCGAGGGCCGCGGCCAGCTGGCCCCGGTTGCCGAAGACCCGCAGGTCGGCGGTGCCTCCGGCGGCCATGGTGATCTGCTTGGTGCCGGCCTGGTGCCGGCAGCGGTCGACGGCCTCGGCGACCAGTTCGTCGACGCCGACCGGTTCGGCGTCCTCGAGGGGATCGTCGTTCTGGACCCTCGACAGGTCGATGAGCTCCTGGACCAGGCTGGTCAGCCGGGTGGCCTCGATCTGCATACGGCCGGCGAACCGTTCCACCGCCTCCGGATCCTCCGAGGCGTCCATGACGGCCTCGGAGAGGAGGGAGAGCGCTCCGACCGGCGTCTTCAGCTCGTGGCTGACGTTCGCCACGAAGTCCCGCCGCACCGCCTCGATGCGACGGGCCTCGGTGAGGTCCTCGACCAGGAGGAGGACGAGCCGGGAGCCCAGCGGGGCGACTCTCGCGGACACCGCGAGGGCCTCGCCGCGCCCGGTCCCGCGCCGGGGAAGGTCCAGCTCGACCTGGCGTATCTCCCCGTCGCGCCTGGTGTCCCGCGCCATCTTCAGCATGGGCTCGACACTGAGCCGGCCGCCGCGGACCAGCCCGAGGGCGTACGCGGCGGAGCTGGCCTTGACGACGGCGTCGGCCTCGTCGAGCACGACGGCGGAGGAGCGGAGCACGGACAGGACGGTGTCCACCCCCGGCGGAAGCACCGGGTCCGTGTGCAGGGAGGTGCGCGTGGGGCGCTTCTGCTCCCGCTCGCTCCAGCGGAACGCCAGCATGGCGATGACACCGGTGAGCACCCCGGCGATCGCTGCCGCTGCGGCGACCGCCGCGTTCACGTCCATGCACACAGGTTAGGCACGGGTTCCGTCCTGGCCACAGCCATCGAGGTGCGAGCTCGAACACTCGTCGCCCAGAGTTCACCTTGGAGCCAGTGGTGGTTCATTTGAGGTGACGGAAATCGACGCGTACAGGGCGGAGCGTGGCACCGTGGGGTTCGCAGCACCGGTTCCACGGCCGGTCGGCGCCGGTTTCACCGCCGGTTCCGCCTCGGTTTCGCGGCCGGTTCCGACCCCCGGAACCGAACCGGAGCCGAAACCGGAACCGAGGTCGGAACCTGAAATCGGGACCGAAAGCGGGTCCCGAATCGGGTCCGGAACCGGCTCCGACAACCGAACCCCGAGAACGACGCACGAGAGGGAACCCTGATGCGGGACGCGTACCACGAGGAACTGGACTCGATCGGCGACAGCCTGGTGGAGATGGCCCGGCTGGTCGGGTCGGCGATCGGACGCGCCACGACCGCCATTCTCGACGCCGACCTCAAGCTGGCCGAGAGCGTCATCGAGGCCGACAAGAAGGTCGACGAGCTGCAGCACGACCTGGAGGCGAAGGCCATAGCGCTGCTGGCGCGCCAGCAGCCGGTGGCGACGGACCTGCGGATCGTGGTCACGTCGCTGCGGATGTCGGCCGACCTGGAGCGCTCCGGCGACCTCGCCCAGCACGTGGCGAAGCTGGCGCGACTGCGCTTCCCCAACCGTGCGGTGCCGCACGACCTGCACGCCACCATCCTGGAGATGGGCCAGCTCGCGCAGCGCCTGATGGCGAAGGCCGCGGAGTGCATCATCACCAAGGACGTCGACCTGGCGCTTCAGCTGGAGTCGGACGACGACGCGATGGACCTCCTGCACCGCACGCTCTTCCAGCACCTGATCGACGAGCGCTGGAAGCACGGCATCGAGACCGCCGTCGACGTCACGCTGCTGGGCCGTTACTACGAGCGCTTCGCCGACCACGCGGTGGCCGTCGCCAAGCGTGTGGTGTTCCTGGTGACGGGCGAGCACGCGGACGAGCTCCAGCCCGACGTGCAGCCGGAGATCCAGCCGACGGGCGGGACGACGGCGGGGGCGCCCGACGGGGCCTGAGTGACGGAAGGGGCCCGAGGGGACCCTGAGGAGGCGGCAGCGAGCCTGAGCGGCCCTGAGGGGGCCTGCGCGGAGTGGGCCGAGGCGTGCGCGAGCCACTGTGCGCCGTTGATGCGCCCATCGGAGGGGGCATGCAATGAGCACAGGCCCTACGCCTCCGGGAGGAACCCATGGCCGAGTCCCCCATCACTCCCCCGCCCGACCCCACGCAGGAGCGCCCGACCGAGCAGCCCGCCGAGATCAGGAACCTGATGCTGATCGGCGCGTGCGGCTGCGGTTCGGGATGCGGCTGCGGGTGCCAGTCGGGCAGCCCCTGCCAGTGCGGCTGACACCGCCCGCGGTCGACGCCGAGGGAGCTTGATCTCGTACGACGGTGAAGGGCCCCGGTGAACACGCCGGGGCCCTTCCTCGTGCGGTCGCCCGGTTGCCCGGTCGCCCGGTGGCGGGCGGGGGCGCAGCATGGAGGGAGGCACCAGTACGGAAGGGGGCGGGCACATCATGACCCGCTTCATGGACGTCCACCACAACATGCAGGGCATCACGGCCGACCAGCTCCTGGAGGCCCACCGGGCGGACCTCGCCGTCGAGGGCGAGGAGGGCGTGCACTTCGAACGCGCCTGGGCGGACCCGGAGTCCGGAACCGTCTACTGCCTCTCCGAGGGTCCCTCGGCGGAGGCGGTGCAACGCGTCCACGAGCGCTCCGGCCACAAGGCGGACGAGATCCACGCGGTTCCGCTGGCGGTGTGAGGCCCCACCCGACTCGACGCCTCTCGTCCCACCGACGCTCACCCTCCGCCTCCCCTCCGCCCCACGCTCACCCTCCGCCGACTTTAACTCTTGACCGCAATGTACTTTGCATTGCAGAGTTAATGCGACCGAGGTGATCATCAGGGGGGCGACATGGGCGAGCCGGGAGCAGGAGCACGCGCACTCGGAGCAGTGGAGACACGTGCGGGGGCAGCGGGACTGCTGGCCGCCGCGGAGGGACTGCGGGCCAGGACCCGTACGCAGCTGAACGGTTCCTGGGCGCCCCTCCTCGGCTTCGGACTGCTGGCGCTGGCGGCAGCTCCCGTCGCCCAATACGCCTTCAACTTCGGGGCGCACGGCCGCAACGTCGCGTCGTATCCGGCCTTCGCGCACGCCGAGCTGAGCGGCCTGTGCGTGGTGCACGAACCCGGAACCCCGTGCCTGAAGGGCGAGTTCGACGGCGCGGTCCTGCGGTTCACGGCGTGGGGCGTGTGGTTCGCGCTGCTCCCGCTGGCGTGGTTCGTCGTCGCCCGCTGGTACCGCCTGCGAGGCGAGGCCCGCGGCATCGTCCCGCGCCGCCGCGGTTGGATCGTCGCCACCACGGCGGCCATGACGGCGGTCATGACGGCGTTGCTGCTGCTCCTGCTCGGCCTGAACCAGCCCCAGCCGTTGGCGCTCGACCTGCTGGAGAACAGCTACGCCTCCCCCTGGTACCTGGTCGGCGTCGGCCTCCTCGCCCTCGGCGTGGCCGAACGCAGCTGGATCGCCGCGACGGCCGGCGCCGCACACGCCCTGCTGCTCACCGCTTACCTCGGAGCGTCCTGGGGCAGCGGCTGGCTCCCCTGGTTGCATCCAGCTGACCCCGGCTGGGCCGACGGCCCGCAGGCCAAGGGGCTCCTGCTGGCCGCCGTCCTGCTGCTCGCCGGCCTGGCGGAGTGGGCGCTGGCCCGCCGGCGGACGGGTGCGGACGCCGGTACGGACGTGGATACAGGTGCGGGTACGGTCGCCGCATGAGCGTCGAGGACCCGATCGCCGTACAGGACGACGATGAGGAACCGCACCCGACCCAGGGGCTGGACGACACCGTCCACCAGCGGGTGCGGCTCGGCATCCTCACCGTCGCCCGCGAGGCCGACCGGGTCGAGTTCGGCTTCCTGAAACAACAACTGGCCGTCACGGACGGAAATCTCTCCCGGCACCTGAAAGTGCTGGAGGACTCGGGCCTGATCGGGATCGAGAAGGGCTACGCGGGCCGACGCCCCCGCACCTGGATCTCCCTCACCCGCGAAGGCGCACAGGCACTGGACGCGGAGCTGCGCGCCCTGCGTGCGCTGGTGCAGCGGCTGGAAGGTCGCTGAACCGGGTCAGGACGGCTCGACCGCCGATACGGCGGTGACGGTCACCTTGTTGTCGCACTCGGCGAACTGGCCGTCGTCCAGAGCGACTTGGTGCGCCCCCGACCGCGGCAGGCCGACGACGATCGTGGGGTACACCACGGGTTCCGTGCCGGACGCGCAGTACCCGTCGGCCTCCCCCTGCACCTGCACGAAAGTCAGCTTCACCCACGCCCTGCCGCCGGGAGCCACCGTCACCGGCGAGGCGGAGCCGATGGGCGTGACGGTGAGCGGCGAGTTGTGCTCGGGGGACCCGTTGCCGGCCCCGGCGACGGAGGGATGGCCCTTGAGGACACAGGGCTTGGCCGAGACGTTGGTGAAACGGACGACCGCCGCGCCGGTCCCCGTACCGGCCGGCCGATCGGCGGCCTGCCGGGCGGCGACCTCCAGACTGCCCGCGGGGCACGTCGGCAGGGCACCGGACGGCGAGCCGTCCGCAGCGGGTGCCGAGGCGGCGGAGCTCGCGGAGGGGGATGCCGCGGAAGGGGAACTCGCGGGAGCGGAACCGGCCGGCGCGGAACTCGCGGAGGCCGAGCTCGCGGCGGGGGAACTCGCCGAGGCGGAGGGGGACTCCGTCGGCTGGCATCCCGTCACCATCAGAGCGGCGGCCGAGACCAGGACGGCCATCGTCACCGGCCCCCGAACGCCGTTCCCGTACCGCGTGTCCCCGTACCGCATGTCCCCCCGCGTGTCCCCGTGCTGCCTGTTCCCGTACCGCGCGTTGCCGTACTGCATGGTGCCCCCCGAATCCGAGTCGCCGAGAGCCTTCGCCCTCGCCGCCGACCTTCGCCAACGCAGACAGAACGGGCAGGCACTCGGGTTCTCCCGGCCACCGACCTGTGACCCATCGGTGACGAGAACCGGCCGATCCGTTGCCCTACGAGTGCGCCGCGCTGCCTCAGCAGTACGCAGCCACGACGACCACGCTGTCCGACTACGTCACGACCCTGTCCGCACCGCCGCCGGACCGCCGCCGGCGTCAGCCGGGCCGGCGGGCGCTGCGAGCGCATAGGCGGCGAGCAGGCCGGCCACACCGAGCATGCAGTCGAGGTAGATCGACGTCGACTCCGAAATTCCGTTCCCTGCGATGATCAGGATCATTCCGGTCACGAGAATGGCTACGAACGTCATGTAGTGGCCGTGGAGCACGGTCCTGAACGTGATGTGCACGCGTCCTCACCTCTTCCTGTCTTGTCCTGCCTGAGGTGATGGACATTCGAGCAGTTGCCCCGTCGGCCGGTCCAGGGATTCCCGGGTATCTCGATCCGCGCGGAAGCGCGGCCGGAAAGGCGGCCTTCTTCAACGAAGTTCGGTGAAACTCTGCGCGTTCGAAGATTCCGGTGGGACGATCTCAGTCGCCTAGTGGGGGTTGAACGCGAGGGGGCACCATGGGCACCTACCGGCATTCCGATTCACCGTCGGTGCGGCGCTTCGCCGCGGAGTTGCGACGGTTGCGCATCACCGCCGGTGAACCTCAGGTCAAGACGATCGCCTCACGGGCCCAGTGCAGTCAGGCCACGGTCTCCGAGGTGCTCAACGGGCATCGTCTGCCGAGCGAGACGGTCACCCGTCGGCTGGTGACCGCGCTCGGCGGAGACTGGCCGCACTGGGGGCGGTTGTGGCGTGAGGCCAAGACGGAACTCGACGATCTGAAGCGGGACGCCGTCGACGCGAGCCGGGAACCACGGGTTCTCGGCGCGGCGCCAGGTCTTTCCGAGGCGTTCCAGACCACGTCCCCGGTGGAGATGGCGTGCTACCCGGATCCGCCCTCGTTCTACAGCGCTGCCGCCGACAGCATTCGCGCCGCCCAGACCGAAATCCGCCTCACCTATGTGCGGCTTCATCCGCCCGCCCAATGGGGGTCCGCGGAACCCGCCTCTTACTACGACACGGTATTGCAGTGGGCCAGGGACAACTCGGCCGAGTGCGCGAGCGTGCGGCGCATCATCGGCGTCCCCGAGCGCAAGGGTGTGCCGAGGGCGGCCTACTTCGAGTGGCTGAGGCAACATCAGGAAGACGTGAAAGACCTGTATACCTACGAGGCGCGGGTCATGCCCTGGAGCGCTTCCTGCGGTTGGTACAACATCGGCCTCATCGACAAATCGGTCAGCTATCTTTCCTTCTCCGGAGCAGGTCGACAACAGCTCACGGGATTCAGAATCGAAAATGCCAAGTTCCTGGCGTACTTCGCGGACAGTTTCGATCAGGCGTGGAGCGCTCTGGAGCCCCTGGAGGCCTATGTGGTCAGGCACTCCTCGGCCGGCCCGCGCCCCGTCGGAACACCGGCTGCCGAAGGCCCGGGGCCGCACCCCGGACCCTCGGCGGCAACGTCACCGGCGTGACGGCGCCGGCTCAGAACAGCGATTGATACGCCTGCCAGCCGGAGGCGGCAAGGGTGTAGGTGGCGCTGAAAGTGCCGTCGCCCCAGCCCTTGTTCCGCAGCAGCTTGCCGTCGGTGGTACGGGAGACGAGGTCGGGGAAGCCGTCGCCGGTCACATCGCCGACCGCGAGGATCGCGTTGCGGCCGACGCCCCAGTCCTCAAACACCAGCGTCCGCGGCTTGAAGCCGCCCGAGCCGTTGCCGTCGTAGCGCCACAGCTCCCCGGCGGCGTCCCGCGCCATGAGGTCGCCGATACCGTCGCCGGTCACATCGGCGGCCCCGACGATCGTGTACCCCTTCCATCCGGTACCGACGCGCGTACCCGGGTCCATACGACCCTGCTCGTTGGACTTGTAGAGGTAGAGGTCGCCGGTCGTGGCCTGGCGGGCCAGCAGGTCGGGGCGGTGGTCGCCGGTGAAGTCGTCGGCGGCGACGACGGCGTCGAAGCCGCCCCAGCCGGAGCCGACCAGAGTGCGCTCGGCGTCCGGCAGGAAGACGCCGGTGCAGCCGCCGGACTGCCGGTAGAGATTGCCGTCGGTGGTCCTGGTGAGCATGTCGGAGCAGCCGTCGCCGGTCATGTCGCCGACCGGGACGAAACGGGTGTCCGGGTTCCAGCCCGACCAGCCGCGGGCGTCGGTCAGGCTGCCGCCGGAGAACCGGTGGGCTTCGAGCAGGCCGCCGCTGGTCATCGTGTACAGCTCGCCGTAGCCGTCGGTGTCGGCGTCGCGGAAGCCGGACCGGCCGCCGGAGAGCAGGAAGCTCCCGGTCGGGAGGGTGCGGACGGCGCCTCCGTCGCCCGGGTTCACGGTCACGGTCCAGTTGTAGCGGCCGCTCACCGCCTTCTCGCCCGCCTCGTCCTTGCCGTCCCAGGCGGCGCGGATGGCGGCGCCTTCGTGGGCGCTGCTGGTGAGGGTGCGGACGGTGGCGCCGTACGCGTCCTTGATGGTGAGCGTCCAGGACGCGGGCGGGCGGGTGAGCCGCCAGGTGCCCTCCCAGAGAGGGTCGCTCGCCTTGCGCAGGTCCACGGTGGAGTCCGTGGTCCAGTCGAACAGGCTGATCCGCGACCGCGGCACCGTCACCGGCCGGATGTGGATCATCTGCTGGTTGTCGACGTAGGCCACATGGCCGCCGTACCGGTCGGCGGTCAGCATGTCGATCGACGTCCCGTCGGGGACCGTGAAGTAGGGGGTGGTGGTGGCCGGGTGGCCGCCGCCGAGGTGGAAGTCGGTGAGCGTCACCGTCCGCCGGTCCTCGGACTGTTGGACCAGATAGCCGTCGCCGACCTTCGCGGGCAGCGCACCGGGGACGGGGATGTTCTTGCCGGTGCTGTGGTCCCACACGCCGGCCTTGTCCGACGCGGAGCAGCGCCAGTACAGCCACTGCCCGACGGCCTGCAGGTCGTCGGGGACGCAGCCGGCGCCGAGCGTCAGGTTCGCCGAGTTCGCCTTGCTGACCAGGTCGTAGGAGTTGACCGTGCCGGCGGTGCTGCCCGGCTTCCAGAGCTTCGTGCCCCAGACGGACACCGCGGTGACCGACCGGGTGTGGATCTGCGCCGGCCAGGGCATGCTCCGGTCGAAGGTGCCGACGCGCTGCTCGTCGTCGTCGTTGACCACGACGTACGAACCGCCGGCCGCCACCACGTGGTCCGGGGACTGCCAGGAGAACGGTCCGAGCCCGGTCTCGCTCATGGGCACCCCGCCGCCGAGGGCCTCCTGGCTCCCGAACGGCGTCATATAGGCGACCCGGCCGTCGCCGAGCGCCCACAGCTTGGAGAAGAAGTCGCTGCACGTGTAGTCCGAGGGGTCGACGCCCTCGCACGGGTAGTTGGACCAGACCCCTGAGTCCGCGAGCTTGCGGGGTCCCGGCTGCGGGGCGCCGACGGCCGGGAGGTCGAACTCCCACAGCCCGCGGTTGGTCTCGGGGTCGGCCGTCCCCAGCACGCTGAGCTTTCCGCCGCCCAGCGCGAGGGTCTCGATATGGGCCTTGAGGTCGCCCCTGGTGCCGAGCGGGAACACCGTCTCGTCGTCGGCCACGCGCGGCGCGGCCACCGCGGTCCCCGGCGAGAGACCGAGACCGCCGACCGTCAGCGCGACGGCGGTCCCAACGGTGAGCGAGGTGCGTTTGATCGTGCGGGTGATCATGTCAGCCCCCTGTTGGACGAGGAGTCAGGTCGTCGTCTTGGAAGCTATGACCCCCGGCACTCGCCACGGGTTGTACAGAACTGATTGATCGTCAGGACACGGTAATTTCTTGCTGGTGTGCGATGGCTTGACGCCCCCTCCCTGAAGGGAGGGGATTCTTACGGCTCGCGCCGTGAGACTTCCTGTTTCATCGCCGACTGCCCGCCCGGAGAACTCCGTTGAGGTCTTACACCAGCTCCACAGGCCGACACCGCCCGTCCGGCGGCCAGCAGGTTCTTCGCTGCGTTCACGTCCCGGTCGTGGGTCGTGCCACAGCTGTCGCACGTCCACGTGCGGATGTGCAGCGGCATCTTCTCCTGGAGGGCGCCGCAGGTGGAGCACAGCCTGGACGAGGGGAACCACCGGTCCACCGCGATCACTTCCCGCCCGTACCAGGCGGCCTTGTACTCCAGCAGGCTCCGGAACTCGGCCCACGCCGCATCGCTGATGGCGCGGGCCAGGCTCCGGTTCCTGACCATGTTGCGTACGGTCAGGTCCTCGATCACGATCGTTTGGTTCTCACGAACGAGACGAGTAGTCAGCTTGTGCAGGCCGTCACGCCTGCGGTCGGCGATCCTGGCGTGGATCCTGGCGACCTTCCTGCGGGCCTTGGCCCGGTTCGCCGAGCCCATGGCCTTCTTCGCCATGCGTCGCTGGGCCAGGGCAAGGCGGGCGCGGTCGGTGCGCTCGTGCCGGGGGTTGGCGATCTTCTCCCCGGTCGAGAGGGTCAGCAGATGGTCCAGGCCGACATCCACGCCCACGGCGTTGCCGGTGGCGGGGAGCGGTTTCACGGACGGGTCCTCGCACAGCATCGACACGAACCAGCGCCCTGCCGCGTCCTGCGAGACGGTCACCGTGGACGGCTTCGCACCCTCGGGCAGGGGCCGGGACCAGACGATGTCCAGGGGCCCGCGCATCTTGGCCAGAGTCAGCCTCCCGTCACGGAAACGAAAACCGCTGGTGGTGTACTCGGCGGACCTGCGGGACTTCTTCTTCGACTTGAAGCGCGGGTACTTCGCCCGCTTGCCGAAGAAGTTCGTGAACGCACCCTGGAGGTGCCGAAGGCACTGCTGGAGCGGAACGGACGAGACCTCATTGAGGAACGACAGATCCTCGGTCCTCTTCCACGCCGTCAGCATCGCCGAGGTGGCGTTGTAGTTCACGCGCTCCTGCCGCGTCCACGCCTCGGTGCGGGCGGCGAGCGCCAGGTTGTAGACCTTGCGGACGCACCCGAACGTGCGCGACAGCTCGGCTGCCTGCTCGTCCGTGGGATGGAAGCGGTACTTGAATGCCCGCTTCACATGCGTCGTGGTCACGCTCACGACAGGTAAAGATCAAACCTGCGGGTGCCGCACGCTCGCGCTGAACCCCGACGGCACGACCGTCACCTGGACCGGGGCCAAGACCGCCGCGAACCCGCGTCTCGGCCGCTACAAGCTTGCCAACGGCGCCATGGTGAAGCTCGTCAAGCGCGCGGGCGTCTACGGGGCGCAGCTGACCACCAGCCACGGCACATTCTCCGTCGAATACGCCAAGGGCCGCCCGTCCGTCCAGCAGGACGACGTCACCCTGATCGTCCTGGGCGCCGACGGCACCCTCAGCGGCTACGTCTACGGCAAGGCCCAGAAGGCCCCGGTCTACCTGGGCGCCTGAGGCACCAGCGGCCCCTGACCTGGTTTGGCGGAGGATGGTGCTCATGTGCGCTCTTTTTGACCCCCCCGAGCCTCGCCGCGTCTCGCCGGGCGAGTACCCAGTGTGGGACCAGGCTCTCGCCCTTGTGAACCGGGATCTGGCGGTGACGCTTCCCCAGCTGGAACCCCTGCAACTGCTGGCCCTTCCGTCCTACGATGTGGATGATCCGGAGGATGAGCCGGAGAACGTCTACGTCGCCATGGCCAACGGCGAGTGGCACGGCAATTACCTGGACCCGAACTCGCAGGGCAGCCTCGCCTCTGCACTGGCGAGCGTTGCCGATGCCGCGCAGGAGACCGTCATGGAGCTTCTGTGGCAGGCGTGGCCCCTGTGTCCCGAGCATGGCCTCGGCATGCATCCAAGGGAGGATGCAGAGGAGCAACTGTCCTGGTGGTGCGCGGGAGAACGGCTGCGTCGCGACCCGGCTCATATCCACGCGGCCGTGGGCGCACTCGAAGGCTTGGGAATTGACGTGAAAGGTGGCGCACGGGCCGCCGGTGACCAAGCGGCTGATCTTCACCGGGCCGCACAGTGATCACGTCTGGCGGACGTCCCTCAACGAGGAGGCGTGGAAGCGGGCGCTTGCCTCGGCTGGGGTGATCCCCGAGCGTAAGCCTGGCGAGCCGTACGCCGAGTCTCGCGAGAACGGCATGCATGCCCTCCGCCACTTCTACACCTCGGTACTCCTGGACGCCGGGGAGAACATCAAGGCTCTCGCCGAGTACCTGGGCCACTCGGACCCGGGCCTGACGCTCAGCGCGTACGCGCACCTCATGCCGTCCAGCCAAGAGCGGACGCGCAAAGCCGTAGCCGCTGTATTCGGCGCCACCAAAGCAACGAAGTGGTCCTCACCGACCCCGGCGTGCGCGTGATGGACGTCGTCCAGGTCGTACGTCGGCTCACGGGGCTGAGCCTGTGGCGCAGCGAGGTGCTCACGACGCAGGTTCCCGCCGTCATTCTCACCTGCCTGTCTGAGGAGGACGCGACGGCATCCGTCTCGGCCCTCCGCGATGCGGGGGCCCGGGCAGAGGCGAGAGAGAATCTGCAGCCGGGCTTCCTGAAGCCCTGAGCACGACCCGCCCAGCCGGCCGACGGCCCACAGACGTCCCCACCCCCCAAAAAAAGCCCCGCCCTGCCAAGAAACAGCAGGTCGGGGGCTTGCCGGAGTTGCGTTACTTCTTCTTGCCCTGGTCTTGCCGGAGATCTTGATGCTGGATGCGCTGAGCCTAGATCTGGTGCTCAGCCCCGTACAGGTGAACGTGCTCAGTTGATGATGCGCTGACCACGGGTTCTCGTCAGTCCGCAATGGACGGTCGACGGCGTCAGACGGCCGGGCACTTCTCATGCCACCTTGATGACAACCTTGCCCGAGGTGTGACCATTCTCGACGGTGGCGAGGGCGGCCGGGGCGTCGGAGAGCGGATGGACCGCGGTGATTACGGGTGCGAGGAGTCCGTCGAGGGCCAGCCGGGCCGACCGCTCCAAGTTCTCGCGGTCGACGCGACGCTCGACGAAACGCCCACCGAGGTCGGGCACAGACATATCACCCACAGCGATGACGTTGCGGAGATCCCGGGCCAGCGGAGCGACCGTCCGCAGCGAGGTGCCTCCGGCCAGGTCGACGATCCCGTCGAAACCGTCCGGAACGAGCTCGCGTGCCGCCGCGGCGACGTCCCCGGCGGTGTAGTCGATGAACCGCACCCCGATGGCCTCGGCGTGCTCGCGTTTGGCGGTACTCCCGGTGCCGATCACACGCAGCTCGCGCCCGATTGCCAGCCGGGCGACGACGAGGCCGACCCCGCCCCCGACTCCGTTGACCAGGACCGTGGCACCGGCCGGGAGGCTGAGCTGGTCGAGCACGTCCACCGCGGTCGTCCCGGCTACTGGCAGCGTTGCCGCCACGGTCGCGGACAGACCCGCCGGGATGCGCGCAGTGTTCGGCGCGGACAGCACCGTCGTCTCGGCGTAGGTGCCGCCACCGGTGAGTGCGAAGCCGAAGACCGCGTCACCCACCTCGAGCCCGTCGACGTCCGCGCCCCGGGCGAGAACGGTTCCCGCTGCCTCCATGCCCAGCACGCGGGGAAACGGGCGCCCGCCATCGAGCCCGGGGACCAGACCCGAGCGCAGCATGTGGTCAAGGGGATTCACGCCGGCCACGTCGACCCGGATCAGCACCTCGCCGCGACCGGGGACGGGATCGGGACGATCGAAGAACTCCTGCACCTCGGGCCCGCCATGCCTGCCGAAACCCCACGCCTGCCCCATTTTCCGCCGCCTCTCGTATGACCGACCCGGTGATTCCGGGCGTTGTCGCCATCTTCACCTCTGACATTGACGTGAGGGGCAACCGGCTGAGATGCAGATCACAGCATCAGGTCGACTGCGCCACCGGTTCCGGGGCCGTGGACAGCTCCGC
The DNA here is from genome assembly GCF_055581185.1 of Streptomyces sp. NPDC031474. NCBI lineage: Bacteria > Bacillati > Actinomycetota > Actinomycetes > Kitasatosporales > Streptomycetaceae > Streptomyces > Streptomyces sp. NPDC031474. Next base: position 102,576 of record NZ_JBVIJX010000021.1, on the reverse strand, counting down.
CCGGTGTCGGCTGTTGGCCCTGATCAGCACGTCGAGTGCATCCCGGGTCTCGATCAGGTGCGCGATGTCGCCGTCGATCCGGTCGCGCTCGCGCATCATCGCCGTGAACGTCTCCTCGGCGACGCCCAGGTCACCCGGGACGTCCACACACGGCAGCACAGTCGCGATCACCCTGCTGGACATACCCGCGTCGAACAGCTGTCGGATGAGTGCCACGCGCTGGACCACAGCACCGGAATAGTGACGCTGCCCCGCGTCGGAGCGTGAGCTGGTCAGCAGGCCCTGCTCTTCGTAGTACCGCAGGGAGCGCGGACTCACGCCCGTGCGCTTGGACAGCTCGCCTATCCGCATCCCTGAGAGCCTACGCCCGCGTGCTCCAGGTTCAGACCGCCGTCGAGTCGTGGACGCTCGCGGACACCCCTAACTTGGATGGGGGCTCTGCCTTGGGCTGGTGTGACCCTCACCTGCGCTGATGGTCCGTAGGCGTTCGCGGTTGCCGTACGGCGCAGCCCAAGCCGCGTACGACCCGGGTGGTCCGGCGCGACGGGCGCGAGCCGTGCGCTTTTGGTGTGACTGAGCGCTGTAGTTGGCCTGTCCGGCCAGGCGGGCGCGCAGCTGGAGGCCCGGGCAGGAGAGCCTGGTCATCCAGGGGCCAGCCGTCGCTGGACTTCGGGTACCGGCTCGAATCCTTTGAGTTCCAGCTCCTCGACGGCGTCGCCCTCGAGCTTCGTGACGGTCTTGGACCAGTAGCCCCCGTGGTGGGCCAGTGCCATGGACACTCGGCAGTCGCCGGCCGGAACCGCCATCCGTTCACGTGACCCTCTGGGACATCGGCTTCCAGAACGCGCGGGCCCCCTCGCACGCCGGGCCGGGGGCAGAGCGATGCCACCCCAGGGCTCCTGGAACTCCACGGCCCAGAAGCGCTCGCGCCGTCGTCCGACTGCGGAACCGGATCGGCCGATATCAGCGGCGCGATCCGGTCCCACAGTCGCATCAGTGATCGCTTGCCGGACAGGTCCGTCCGATCAACTGACCACTCATTGAAGAGACACGCTCCAGACTCAGCTCTTGATGTCGACAACCTTCAGGTTGGTCGGGTAGCCGCCACCGCAGTTGAGCGTCGCCGCCTTCTCCGTACCGCGGGTGCGGTAGCCGGGGTCTCCCTTGTAGGGGCCGTGCGTGCTGCCCGGACCGGCGCACATGGCCTGGACGTTCCAGGTGCCGCTGCCCGACGTGCAGAAGCCCACGGCCGTGTGGTTGTTGGTGTGCGAGACGTACGCCGTGCAGCCGGACGGACCGCCGGGGGCGGCCTGGGCCGCCCCCGTGGCGCCGAGTATCATGCCTGCGGCCAGGAGGCCCGACGCCGACGTGGTGGTTACGAACTTCTTGAGTGTGCTGGTCATGCACCCTCCCCGTTTCGAACGGATCTTCTAACCCGCGCGAAGGTAGTTCAGTACGAGGATGGGCCGCGTCATGCCCAGGGATGACTAAGACAGGGCACCTGATGGTGTACAGCAGTCGCCGCTCGCCGCAACTGTGGCAGTCGACAACTGACGAACAGCCATCACTAGACGCCAGAGGGGACTCGTGTTGCCTCCCCCTCAAATGCCGCTCTGCACAAGCAAGAAGAGCACGTCTGGCGGGTGGTGCTCTTCTTGCTTGTGCAGGGGTCTGGATTCCCTTCCAAGGAGGCAGACGGCCGGAGCGGGCAAGCACCGCCGGGCCCCTTTGGCTGTGAGGGCATCCCAAGGCTTTTCAGGAGGGGGCAGGCCCACCGTGCCCGCCGACTCCCCCCGTCTGAAAAGCCGTCCCTGGCCGTCCTAGAGAGTTGAAGGAAAACAGCGTCCACAGCGTCCGACGGGCGCGCCTCGCTCGCGCACCTCATGCCGAGCAGCCGGGACCGTGCCAGGAAGGCGCTCGCTCTGGCACTTCGGCCGCCGCAGGATCCGGAGCGCTGAGGGCCCACAGTGGGCCCAGGCCGCGAAAATGCCCCCGATCCGCGCCATAAGCGCAGCTCAGGGGCATGATCACAAACCCTACTTCTTCTTGCCCTGGTTCTTGACTGCCTCGATGGCTGCCGCGGCCGCCTCCGGGTCGAGGTAGGTTCCGCCTGGGGTCACCGGCTTGAAGTCGGCGTCGAGTTCGTAGGCGAGGGGGATGCCCGTCGGGATGTTCAGGCCCGCGATGTCGGCGTCGGAGATGCCGTCGAGGTGCTTGACGAGGGCGCGGAGCGAGTTGCCGTGGGCGGCGATCAGGACCGTGCGGCCGGCGAGGAGGTCCGGGACGATGCCGTCGTACCAGTACGGGAGCATGCGGACGACGACGTCCTTCAGGCACTCCGTGCGCGGGCGCAGCTCCGGGGGGATGGACGCGTAGCGGGGGTCGGAGGACTGGGAGAACTCCGAGTCGTCCGACAGCGGCGGGGGCGGGGTGTCGTAGGAGCGGCGCCAGAGCATGAACTGCTCCTCGCCGAACTCCGCGAGGGTCTGCGCCTTGTCCTTGCCCTGGAGGGCGCCGTAGTGGCGCTCGTTCAGGCGCCAGGAGCGGTGGACCGGGATCCAGTGGCGGTCGGCGGACTCCAGCGCCAGCTGGGCCGTACGGATCGCGCGCTTCTGGAGGGACGTGTGGACCACGTCGGGGAGGAGATCGGCGTCCTTCAGGAGCTCGCCACCGCGGACTGCCTCCTTCTCGCCCTTCTCGTTCAGGTTGACGTCCACCCAGCCGGTGAACAGGTTCTTCGCGTTCCACTCGCTCTCGCCGTGGCGGAGGAGGATCAGCTTGTACGGTGCGTCGGCCATGCGTATGAGCGTAATCCACCCCTCCGATGCGTTGTGCGCCCGCTCGTACAGCGGACAGGCAGGCGGCCGGGCCGGCGACGGTTGACGGGATCCGTTAATTGAGTGGCCTCCCCCGAGCCGCCCCTCGTAAGTTCTGAGAGCTGTCAGAGCCACTTACACACCCGGGGGATCCGCCATGTCCGTCGCCACCCTGAGACGTGCCACACGCGAGACGCTCTCCGGGCTGCCCCGCGAGTTCTGGTGGCTGTGGACCAGCACCCTCGTCAACCGGCTCGGCGGCTTCGTCGCCACCTTCATGGCGCTGTACCTCACCCTCGACCGCGGCTATTCCGCCTCCTACGCCGGGCTCGTCGCCTCGCTGCACGGCCTCGGCGGGGTGATCTCCTCCCTCGGCGGCGGGGTCATGGCGGACCGGCTCGGACGGCGGCCCACGCTGATCGTCGCGCAGACCTCCACGGCCCTGTCCGTCGCGCTCCTCGGGTTCGTCACCGGCCCTCTCGCCATCGCCGGCGTCGCCTTCCTCGTCGGGATGGCCTCCAACGCCTCCCGACCGGCCGTGCAGGCGATGATGGCCGACATCGTGCGGCCCGAGGACCGCGTGAGGGCCTTCTCCCTCAACTACTGGGCCATCAACCTCGGGTTCGCCGTCTCCTCCATGGCCGCCGGGTTCATCGCCGAGGTCAGCTACCGCGCCGGCTTCCTCGTCGAGGCGGGGATGACGCTCGTGTGCGCGGTCGTCGTCTTCCTCAAGCTGCCCGAGTCGCGGCCCCAGCAGCAGGAGAAGGCCGCCCGGGAGGACTCCGTCGGCCTCGGGACCGTACTGCGAGACGGGCGGTTCATGAGCGTCGTCGGGCTGTCGTTCCTCGTCGCGCTCATCTTCCAGCAGGGCTCCGTGGGACTGCCCGTGGCGATGGGCGCGGCCGGGTTCACACCGGCCGACTACGGCATGGCGATCGCCGTCAACGGCGTGCTCATCGTCGCGCTGCAGCTGCCCGTCACCCGCTTCATCGAGCACCGGGATCCGCGACAGCTGCTGGTCGTCTCCTCCGTCCTCGCCGGGTACGGGTTCGGGCTCACCGCCTTCGCCGGGTCGGTCGGCGTCTTCGCGCTCACGGTCTGCGTGTGGACCCTGGCCGAGATCGTCAACGCCCCGACCCAGACCGGCCTCGTCGTCCGTCTCTCCCCCACCCACGGCCGCGGCCGCTACCAGGGCATGTACACCCTCTCCTGGGCCGTGGCCTCCCTCGTCTCCCCGCTGATGTCGGGCTTCGTCATCGACCGCTTCGGCGCGAACTGGCTGTGGGGCATGTGCGCCATCGTGGGAACGGCGGCGGGACTCGGCTACGGGGCGCTCATGCGCCGGCTGCCGGACGAGGAGGGCACCCCTGCCTCTGCCCCTGCCCCTGCCCCTGCCCCTGCCCCTGCCCCTGCCGACCAGCCCGAGGTCAGCGCCGCCTGAGCCGCAGTGGCGGCACGGCGGTCACGGGCGTCGCGGCGGTCACGGGCGTCACGGCGGTCACGGGCGTCACGGGTGCATCCGGGCCCCCTTCAGCACCTTGTCCACCGCGTTGCGGGGGCCGTAGACCGCAAGGCCCGCCAGGTCCAGGTCGGATGTCGTGACGGCGCGCACCGCGGCGCGGTTGTCCCGGTCGTTGCCGGTGGTGAAGAGGTCGGTCGTGAACACCGCGCGCGGGAGGGCTCGGGAGAGCACGCGCGCGTGGGCCGCCGCCAGCGTCTCCTTCGAGCCCTCGAAGACCAGTACCGGCTGGCGGAGCATCGGGAGGTAGCCGACGCCGTCCGCGTCCTCGTACGGCTCCCCGATCACCTCGGGGAGCATCGTGCCGAGGCCACTGACCAGGAACGCGGTGACGTTCAGGCGCTGCCAGGTCTCCAGGTCCTCGCGCAGCAGGACGGCGATCTTCGTGTCGAAACGCATGGGTTCGGTGCTCGTCATCGGTTCAGTGCTCATGCTGCGAGACTGCCGATCGTCCTACGGCGCCGTCTTGTACGTTCTTTGCATGGCCGCCCGGCAGGAAGTCTCCGCCTGGCGCCCGGCCGTCCCGGGCGTCGTGGAGGTCTTCCACGCCCTCCCCCAAGTCTCGGCTTCGCTCGCCCCGGGGGGACCCCCATCACCGAGTACGCCTACCCGATGCACGTGCACGACGCGTGGACGCTGCTCATCGTCGACGACGGCGCCGTGCGGTACGACCTCGAGCGGCACGAGCACGGCACGCCGCACGACACGGTGACTCTGTTGCCGCCGCACGTGCCGCACAACGGTTCCGCCGCCACGCCCGAAGGGTTCCGCAAGAGAGTTCTGTACCTCGACGCCGGTGTGCTCGGCGAAAGTCTGATCGGGGCCGCCGTCGACGCGCCCGTGCTGCGGGATCCCGTGCTGCGGCGGCGGGTGGGGCAGTTGCACTCCGCGCTCGCCCGGCGGGGCGAGGAGTTGGAGGCGGACAGCCGGCTGACGCTGATCGGCGAGCGGCTGCGGGGACATTTGCAGGCGTCTGGGCGGGGACCCCGGCAGGGGCCTGCGCGGGCGCGTGGCCGCGGGCATTCGCCGGTGCGGCGGACGGACGGTCCTGCGCGACCCGCCCCCGACCCCGCCCTCGCCCGCCGGCTCCGCGAGCTCCTCGACGAGCGGGTCGTCGAAGGCCTCGTACTCGCCGAGGCGGCAGGGCTGGTGCAGGCCCATCCGGCCCATCTCGTACGGGCGTTCAGCGGGGCGTACGGGATCGCGCCGCACCAGTACCTCACCGCGCGCCGCGTCGACCTCGCCCGTCGGCTGCTGCTCGACGGGCGTCCGCCGGGGGACGTGGCGACGGCGGCCGGGTTCTACGACCAGGCCCATCTCACCCGGCATTTCAGGAAGTTGGTGGGGGTCACGCCGGGGCGGTACGCGCAGGCCCCTACTTCTCCGCCTGCCGCTTCGTGAGGTGCGTGAACGCGTCCAGGTTGCGGGTGGACTCGCCGCGGGAGACCCGCCAGGCGTACTCCCTGCGGATGGCGCTCGCGAAACCGAGCTCCAGGAGGGTGTTGAAGGCGCCGTCGGCCGCTTCCAGGACCTGGCCCATGAGGCGGTCGACCTCGTCGGCGGTGACCGCGGCGAGCGGGAGGCGGGCGGTGACGTAGACGTCGCCGAGCTGGTCGACGGCGTAACTCACGCCGTACAGCTTGAGGTTGCGCTCCAGGAGCCAGCGGTGGACGCCGGGCTCGTTCTCGTCGGGGTGACGGATGACGAAGGCGTTCAGGGAGAGGGAGTGGCGGCCCACGATGAGGGAGACGGTCGTCTTGAGTTTGCGGGTGCCCGGCAGCTGTACCACGTACGTGCCGGGCGCGGGGGCCTCCCACTCCAGCTCCGCGTCCTTCAGGAAACCCTCGATGACCTGCGCGGCCGTCTTCTCCACGTCACCCATGCTCGGAGCGTACGCGACGGCGGTGGGCCTGGGTCGCGGCCGCGTAGACGTCGGCGGTGGCGGCGGCCGCGGTGTCCCAGCCGAAGGACTGGGCGTGCGCGGCGGCCGCCGCGCCCATCCGGGCGGGCAGTTCGGGGCCGTCGGCGAAACGCTCGAGCACGCGCGCGTAGCCGGCCGGATCGTGGCCCTGCACCAGGAAGCCCGTCTCGCCGTCCCGTACGGCCACCGGGAGCCCGCCGACCGCGGCCGCGAGGACCGGGGTGCCGGCGGCCTGCGCCTCTATGGCGACCAGGCCGAAGGACTCACTGTAGGAGGGGACGACCAGCACCGACGCCGCCCGGAACCAGTCCGCGAGCTGGTCCTGGCCGACCGGCGGACGGAAGCGGACCACGTCCGCGATGCCCAGCCGCGCCGCCAGCTTCTGCAGGCCCTCCGGCTTGGCGAGGCCGCTGCCGCTGGGGCCGCCGACCACGGGGACGACGATGCGGGAGCGGAGCTCCGGCCGCTCGTCGAGGAGCACGGCCACGGCGCGCAGGAGGACGTCCGGGGCCTTCAGGGGTTGGATGCGGCCCGCGAAGAGGGGGACCAGTGCGTCCTGGGGGAGGTCGAGGCGGGCGCGAGCCGCGGCCCGGCCGTCGGCGGGGCAGAAGCGGTCGAGGTTGACGCCGGGGTGCACGACGGCGACCTTGCCGGGCTCGGCGTGGTAGTGCCGGACGAGTTCGTCGGCCTCCTCCGCCGTGTTGGCGATGAGACGGTCGGCCGCGTCGACGATCTGGGTCTCGCCGATGACGCGGGCGGCGGGCTCGGGGGTGTCGCCGTCGGCCAGGTTGGCGTTCTTGACCTTGGCCATGGTGTGCATCGCGTGCACCAGAGGGGCGCCCCAGCGCTGGGCGGCCAGCCAGCCCACGTGGCCGGAGAGCCAGTAGTGCGAGTGGACGAGGTCGTAGTAGCCGGGGCGGTGACCGGCCCAGGCCTGCATCACGCCGTGTGTGAAGGCGCACAGCTGGGCCGGGAGGTCCTCCTTGGCGAGGCCCTCGTAGGGGCCCGCGTCGATGTGCCGGACGAGGACCCCGGGAGCCAGTTCGACGGTCGGCGGGAGGCCGCCGGTGGTCGCACGCGTGAAGATCTCGACCTCGATGTTGATCGCGGCGAGGCGCTGCGCGAGCTCGACGATGTAGACGTTCATGCCGCCGGCGTCGCCGGTGCCGGGCTGGTGGAGCGGTGAGGTGTGCACAGAGAGCATCGCGACGCGGCGGGGGCGGCGGTGGAGCCTGAGCCGCGAGGGGGCCGCCGGAGAGCGACGCCCGAGCCTGTTGGCGTACTGGCTCACGTGGCGTTCCTCCTTGCTGCGGGCATGCCGGACGGAGGGTTGTGCGCCCTCCGAGGGGGTGCAACATCGGAGGAAGGGGTCCCATTCCGCGCGGACTGCGACCGGGGCGGTTTTTGCCCAGCCGTTACCGTGAGTCGCTCAACCGTTCGAGGGTGACGCGCGTCACGGGGGCCGCGAACGCCGACGGGCCGGCGGTGGCGCCGCATTACCCTCGTGGGTATGACATCCCGCGCCCCCGCCCGCCCCGTGGGCACGGTCACGCGCGGGACGACCAATCCCAATCGGCTGCGCCGCATGGACCGCTGGATCGCCGCCGCGCACGGCCGTGAGCTGCGACGGGCCGTCGATCCGGTCGCCGTCGACCTCGGGTACGGGGCCGCGCCCTGGACCGCCGTCGAGTTGCTGACGCGCCTGCGTTCCGTCGCGCCCCGCGCGCGCGTGGTGGGCGTCGAGATCGAACCGGCCCGGGTCGCCGCCGCCGAACCGTACGCGCGCGAGGGGCTGCTCTTCCGGCACGGCGGGTTCGAGATCCCCGTCCCCCAGCGCCCGCACCTCGTGCGCGCCGCCAACGTCCTGCGGCAGTACGACGAGGACGAGGTCGCCGCCGTCTGGGAGCGGCTGTGCGCGCGGCTCGCGCCGGCCGATCCGGCGGCCGGGTCCCGCGGCGGGCTGCTCGTCGAGGGGACCTGCGACGAGATCGGGCGGCGGCACGTATGGGTCGCGCTCGGGCCGGAAGGACCGCGCACGGTCACCTTCGCGACCCGGCTGGGGTCCCTGGAGCGGCCCTCGGACCTGGCGGAGCGACTGCCGAAGGCACTGATCCACCGCAACGTCCCGGGTGAGCCGGTGCACGCCTTCCTGCGCGACTTCGACCGCGCCTGGGCGGCGGCCGCGCCCTACGCGTCGTACGGCGCCCGTCAGCGGTGGATCCGCGCGGTGCGGGACCTGACCGCCGACTGGCCGCTGACGGACGGGCCGACGCGGTGGCGGCAGGGAGAAGTGACGGTGCGGTGGGGGGCGTTGGCGCCCCGCGGTTGAACGCGAAGACAGGCGCCGCGGTGAAACACGAAGACGTACACCGCGGTTGACCGCCAAGACGGGCGCCGGAGGTGAACTCCGGGCTTCGCCAAGGGTTCCCCAAGGTTCCTCAAAGTCGTCGGGAACGATCCCCGTGAGTTGTTCGTCACAATGACGGGGAGATCGTCATACCGGGGTGGGTGAATGGGGAGGAACTGCGGGCGTCGGCACCTGTGTCATCGCTTCTGTCACCGCCTCTGTCGCTTTCGGTCGTGACGTGGCACGATCCCCCGAGCACCGTAAGTTACTGACGGTAAATCAGGTTTGGGGGACGGGGTATGGGTACGGGCAAGCGCGGCCTGCTCGCGGCGGCCGTGGCCGTGGTCTGCGCGATCACCGTGCTGGGGGTCCCCGGCGTCGCGTTCGCCGCCCCCAGCGCTCCCGAACCCGGCGCCGGCCCCAGTCCCACCACGTCGACGGCGGGATCGTCGACCCCTCCGCTGCCCTCCACCGCGTCCGACCCGGCCCTGGAGGCCGTCCGCGCCAAGCTCGAAGCGCTCTACCACGCCGCCGCGGTCGCCACCGACGCCTACAACGCGGCCGAGGAAGCGGCGAAGAAGCAGTCCGCGGAGATCGTCGAACTCGCCAAGAAGATCGTCGCGGGCCAGCAGAAGCTCGACGACCTGAAGGACCGCGCGGGCGCCGCGGCCCGCGCCCAGTACCGCACCGGCGGCCTGCCGGACGAGGCGCGGTTGATGCTGAGCGACAACCCGTCGGAGTTCCTGGACGGCGCCGGCCGGGTGCTCCAGGGCGAGCGCGCGACCAACGGCCTGATCGGCGAACTGACCCGCACCCAGCAGGACTTGGAGCAGTACTCCCAGGACGCCTCCACCCAGTGGCAGAAGCTGGAGGACGGCCGCAAGACGAAGGCGACGGCCCAGAAGAAGATCGAGACGGAGATCGCGGCGGCGGAGAAGCTCGAGTCCCAGCTGGAGAAGAAGGAGAAGGAGCGCCTCGAACAGCTGGAGAAGCAGGCCGCCCAGGAGGCGCAGACCGCCTGGCTGGGCACGGGCGTCCTCGACGGGATCAAGGGCTCGGCCTCCGTACAGGGCCAGAAGGCCGTGCAGTTCGCCACCGCGCAGATGGGCAAGCCGTATGTGTGGGGCGCCGAGGGACCGGACTCCTTCGACTGCTCCGGCCTGACCTCCGAGGCCTGGAAGAGCGCCGGGCAGCCGATACCGCGCACCTCGCAGGAGCAGTGGAAGCAGCTGCCGCACGTCGCCGTCGAGGACATGCGCCCCGGCGACCTGATCATCTACTTCGACGACGCCAGCCATGTCGCGCTGTACGTGGGCAACGGCTCGATCATCCACGCCCCGCGCCCGGGGCGGACGGTCACGCTCGCGGGGGCGGGCTCGATGCCGATACTCGGGGTGGTCCGACCGGACGCGTGAGCGTGGCCACATGAAGTGAGCCACGTGACCCACGGCACCTTCGTCCGGCCCCCAAACCCCCGGCGGACGTGACGTTCGTCATCCCGGCCCGGCTCCCGCCCTGCCCAACTGCGGTACGGAACGCGGCATATGACAGCGGCCAGAGATCAAGCGGCGTGTCGCACACCATTCCGTTGCGACGCCTTCTGCCGCTATGGTCCCGGTCGGTGGGTCGAGGTCCCTCGTCCCCGCCATGCCCTCGGGGGGAGGGAAGGAACCCAAGACGATGCCCGTACCCGTACCGCGGCAGAGAGCGATCCCGGCCGTGGAGAGTGGTCAGGCGCAGGCCGCGCCCGCAGTCGGCGGCCCCTCCAGGGAAGAAGCCGCCCGCCACGAGGAAGCCCTTCGGGGCGAAGTGGCTCTTCGCGAGGAAGAGGCTCTTCGCGAGGAGGCGACGGCAGCCGAGAACGACGGCCCGCTCAACGCCACGCCCGCCGACGGCGTCCACCATGGCGTGAGCACCACCGGCGTGAGCGCGAAGAACGTCAGCACCGAGGGCGTCAGCAACGAGAACGTCAGCACCAAGGGCGTGACCTCTCAGGGCACGGCGGCCACCCCCACCGCCCACACCACCCTCACCCTCCTGATGATCGAGGACGACCCCACGGCCGCGCCGATCGTCCACGACCTCCGCGACTCGGACGGCAAGCCGATCCGGGTGCGCACCGCCCGCAACCTCACCGAGGCCGAGCGGCTGCTCACCGACGACGTGCACTGCATCCTGCTGGACCTCGCGCTGCCCGCGCCCGGCAGGGCGAAGGAGGCCGACGACGAGCTCGCCGTCCTGCGCCACGTGCTCCGGCTCGCGCCCCGGCACGCCGTGCTGGCACTCACCGCGTCCGGCGACGCCGAGCGCGGCGCCGACGCGGTGCGGGTGGGCGCCCAGGACTACCTGTTCAAGGACGAGCTGGACGGCCGGCTGCTGAGCCGCGCGATCCGGTACGCGGTGGAGCGGAAACGTTCCGACACGGCCGAACGGCGGCTCGCCGAGGGCAAGCTGCGCGCGCAGGAGAACGCCCGCCTGGAGCGCGGCCTGCTGCCCACGCCCCTCCTGGAGGGCTCACCGCTGCGCTTCGCCGCCCGCTACCGCCCCGGCCGCTCGCGCGCGCTGCTCGGCGGCGACTTCTACGACACCGTCCGCACGCCCGACGGCACCGTGCACGCCATGATCGGCGACGTCTGCGGGCACGGCCCGGACGAGGCGGCGCTCGGCGTGGAGCTGCGCATCGCCTGGCGGGCGCTGACGCTGGCCGGGCTGTGCGGGGACGAGCTGCTGAACACGCTCCAGCAGGTGCTGGAGCACGAGCGCGACGACGACGAGATCTTCGCGACGCTGTGCACGGTGGACATCGCGCCCGACGGCCGCCGGGCGGGCCTGTGCCTGGCCGGTCACCCGGCGCCGCTGATCGCCCGCCCGGACCGGCCCGCGCGCCTGCTGCCGTACGACAACAACGGGCCCGCCCTCGGGCTGCTGCCGGGCGCCCGCTGGCCGAGGATGCAGGTGGAGCTGGGCGCCGAGTGGAGCCTGATGCTGTACACCGACGGCCTGATCGAGGGGCGGATCGGCGAGGGCCGCGAGCGCCTGGGTCAGGACGGCATGGTGGAGATGATCCGCCGGCAGCTCTCCGAGGGGCTGCGCGGGGAGGCGTTGTTGCGGGCCGCGGTGAACGAGGTGCGGGAGCTCAACGGGGGCGAGCTGACGGACGACGTGGCCGTTCTGCTGCTGGATCGGGTTCCGTAGGCGGCGCAGCCGCATATCGATCCTGGAGGGCACTGAGCCCCTCCAGGACCAGGACCGGGACCGGGACTACCGGGATACCGGGATCTACCGGCCGCCGTTGTACGGGCCGTACGGACCGTCGCTGCTGCTGCCGCCTCGCCTGCGGCCCCAGCCGCCGCCACCGCCCACCTGCTGCAGGGCGGGGCGTACGTCCACGAAGAAGACGATCGTGGCGACGAGGCCCGCGAGCTGCAGGAAGAGCATCGGCACCAGGAGGTTCACCGCGACCGCGATGCCGAGGATGATCAGCCAGAAGCCCTTGTTCTGCTTGTCGGCGGCCCGGTACGCGTCGTCTCGGAACAGGGCGGCCATCACCAGTGCCACCACGGCGAGGACCAGCATGGCGAGGTAGAGCACCCACACCAGCCCCGCGAAGCCTGTCATCAGCACAACGCCCACCACCCGATTCGACGCGTCTTGTCTCGACTCGACTCGACCTGCTCGTCCGTACGCGGTCACCGTACCCGCAACCGCGCTTCCGCTACCCGTACAACGGGCCGGGCACTCCATGAGTGCCCGGCCCGTGTCGTATGTCCCTGTCCGCCGCGTCCGCCGCGTCCGTCCCGGCGGTTCCAGCCGTCCCGGTCGTCGGTCTCACTTGGCCGGAGGGGTCGGCTTCTTCACGGTGGTGGTCTTGCGGGCGACCGGAGCCTTCTTGACGGCGGGCTTCTTCGCCGCGGCGGGCTCGGCCTTGGCCTCGGCCGGAGCGGGCTTCGGCTCCTCCTTGGCCGCGACCGGCTCGGCCGCGGGCTCGACCACGATCGCCAGCTCCTCGATCTCCTCGGCGGCCTCGCCGCGCCAGGTCTTCACGGCCTGCTCACCGTGCTCGGCGACCTTCTCGTACGTCTCACGGGCCTTGACGGCGTACTCGGCGGCGACGCCGACACCGCGCAGCGCGAGGTCCTGGGCGGACTCGCCGAGCTTCTTCAGGTCGGCGTCGAGCGTGCTGCCGAGCTTCTTGATGTCCCCGTCGAGGGTGCTGATGAAGTCGGTGACCTTGGTCTGGAGGGTCTCCTGCGCCTCCTTGGCGCGGGCGGTCGCCTCCTTGGCACGGGCGCCGGCCTTCTCCTGCACGGCCTTGGGGTCGGTGTTGCGGACGGCCTCGAAACGGGCCGGGGCCTCGGTGCGCAGCTGCTCCACCAGACCCGGCACCTTCTTCGCCTGCTGGAGGGCCAGGTCGGCGGTGCCTGCGGCGAAGTAGAGCGGAGTCGGGTCGCTGAAGGTCTTGCGCAGGTCGTCGGTGATGGCCATGGTGAAGGTCCTCCCGGATTCACGTTCGTCGTGTACGTCGTGTGCGTCGTTTTCGGCTGAGGGTCGTGCGGGTCCGCAGTGGGGCGGCCGGTCCCCTGGTCCGGTCAACTGGCCGTCTGCTGCGGATCGGCGTCGCTCGCGTGCTCCTGGGCGTCCGCCGCACCGTCGCCGTCCACGAATCCGTTCTCCTTGCGGAAGGACTCGTAGATCTGGAGCAGCACCTGCTTCTGCTGCTCGGTCAGCGTGGGATCGGCGAGGACGACGGCACGCGTCTCCACTTCGTCCCGATCCCGCTCCGCGTCGAGAATTCCGGCCCGCACGTACAGCGTCTCCGCGGAGATCCGCAGGGCCTTGGCGACCTGCTGCAGCACCTCCGCGCTCGGCTTGCGCAGCCCGCGCTCGATCTGGCTCAGATACGGATTGGACACCCCGGCGGCATCGGCGAGCTGCCGGAGCGACAGCTGCGCGTTGCGCCGCTGTTCGCGCAGGTACTCACCGAGATTGCCGACGTTGAGCGATGCCATACGGCCACTGTGCACCACTCCCGCTAACTATTGCAAGCACATGCTTGCAATAGTGTGTCGCGCCACGCCCTTCCTGGTGAACCCCATCGCGGCAGGTATCACGCAAGCAAGATCAGTAGCGATGGGTCAGGACCGCCATGTCCGCGCCGAAACCGACCACCAGCCGCCCGTCGGGCGCTACCGTCACTCCCCTGATACGGGAAGGAAAGGCATACGCACCGATCTGCTGCCCTGTACTCGCGTCCCACATCCACACGGTTCGGTCGCCGCCGGCGACGACGACAGGGCGACCGTCCAGCGTGCCGGTCGCCCCTGCTGACACCTCACTGGTGTGTCCCGTCAGCGGCGGTGCCAGCAGTTCGCCCGTGGCCAGGTCCCACAGATGGACTCCTTCTGTCCCGTCGCCGGTGAGAAGGACGCTGCGGCCTTCGAGCGTCTCCAGGGCCAGAGCGCCTCCTTGCTGCGGCTGCACTCCGATCCATCGACTCGCGGTCAGGTCCCAGACGCGGCCTTCCCCGGTCACACCGACGAAGCGGCCATCGACTTCCGCGAAGAAATCGATGGAGGGGCTGGTGTACTCGCTGGTCGACCGTCCGTGCAGCTCTTCCCGGGTGGTCAGGTCCCATATGCGCACCGTCTTGTGCCAGTCGCCGCGCGTGAGGAGGGTGGGCCGTCCGTCCACCGTCCCCACCGCCAGCAGGTTCACGACGGTGGTATGGGCGGTCAGGGGCTCACCGAGCTGTCCCATGCCGTCGAGGTCCCAGAACCGCACCTTCGTGTCCGACCCGCCCGTGACGATGACGCAACTGCCGTCCACGACGGCCGTGGTGACCCCTACTACGGAGCCGACATGACCAGGCAGCCGATTGCCCGTCTCCCTTTCACCGTCGAGGTCCCAGATCCGAACCGATCTGTCGTCGCCGGCGGTGACCGCGAGGTGACGCCTGTTCAGCACCGCCGTCGCCGCTCCCCGCACGGCCGCCTCATGGCCCGTCAGCGACGGACGCAGCTGCCGGAAAGTGGACAGATCCCACACCTCGACCGGCCCATGGGCGTATGCGACGAGGGCGGCGGGGCGGTCGTGGAGCACCGTCACGGCCGCCGTTTCCACGGGCATGACCGCAACGGGGTCGACGACCTGCTCACGCGTGGCCAGGTTCCAGACGTGCACCTCGTAGCCGTTGGCGCTGACGGCCATCGGGCACTCGGACGCCGGATCCGTCACCAGAAAGTGCGCCATGGCGTTGACGTCCAGACTGACGCAGTGCCCTGCCTGCTCATCGCCGTCATCGCCGTCATCGCCGCCTTCCACCGTCCGGTCGTACGCCTGGTCCGCGAACACGGCAGGCCCCTCGGGACGGTCGTCCAGGGCACCGAACTCCCGTCCCGTGACCAGGTCCCACACCCGGACGGTTTCCTCCCCCGTGATCAGGTCCGTCGCCCCGAGTTCCTTGGAGTGGCTGGTGGCAACGACGGGATGGCCGTCCAGCACCGCCGTCGCCAGAGCGGACACGAATCCGGTGTGAATGGTCAGCGGCTCACTGTGCTGGGAGAGGGTGGCCAGGTCCCACACCCTCACCACGTCATCGATGCAGGCGCCGACCACGACCGGCCGGCCCTCGACCAGTCCCGTGGCCAGCGCTTTCACCCAGGAATCATCGTCGGCGGAGCACGCGCCGATCAGTTCTCCCGCCGCCAGATCCCACACCCGGACGATTTTGTCGAAGCCGCCGGTGACGGCGACGGGACGACCGTTCAGCACCGCTGTCGCCAGAGTTTCCACGGCGCCGGTGTGAGCGGACACGGCCTTGCCGAGTCGGCTGCCTGTGGCCAGATCCCATGCGTGCAACGTGCCGTCCTTGCAACCGGCGACAGCGAGCCCACGGCCCTCCACGACCACGGTCGCCAACACGCCCACCTTCGCCGGCACCGGCAACGCATACCGCAGCCGGGAATCCAAGTCGCTGCCGGTCGCCCACTGCACGACCCAGGGGGCATCCAGCTCTGGCATCTCTGGGCGGACCGCAACCGTGGCGATGTCTCTCGCCAGCTCCCGGTTCCCGAACCGGGCGGCGTCCAGCGCCAGCACCTGCCGCCGCACCCCCACACCGGCATCACGGTGCACATGCCCTGACGCCCGGTACACCGCGGCCGCCAGCAGCTCCTCCTGCGAGGCAGCGCCGTCCAGGCCCGCGAGGACCAGCTCCGGATCGCCGTGAACCAGCCATCCAGGATCGGTCAACCGCCCACTCACCGGCGCGACTTCACGGGCCGGGCCACTGCTTCGGAGTTCACCAGACATAACCGGCATGTTGACATGCTCCTCGGGCTGAAGCCCGGGATTTGGGCCGTCCCGGGGCCGATCGACACGTTCACGACGCCGGACACCAAGTCGCCCCCTGGTTGTCAGTGCCGACTGCGAGACTCGTCGCATGATTCCGAAGCTGCCCTTGCGCAGCCCTCGTTGGCGTGATCTCGACGGTGTGAAAGTCGAGGAGGTGGAAGCACTCCTGGAGCAGTTGGCGTCCGCGGCCGCCACCGGGAGCGGCGATGCGTGGAGGCAGACCTGGACACACCTGACCGGCGGCCTGATAGACGACGGAGTCGTCTCCGACGGGGCCTATGCGGCCCTGCCGCATCTCGTCGAGGCGGCAGCGGCCCTGCCTCCGGAACAGACCGTGGACTTCTGGGTGGACATGGGATTCATCATGACCGCCGACTACAGGCCCCCCGTCCCGGCCGATCTGGAGGCGGGGTTCGGCGCCGCACTGCGCCTGGCTGAGCGGGCGGCGACCCGGAGCCTCCTCGCCGCCGACACTCCCGCGCAGGTCTGCGCCCACCTCGTGCTCTCCTGCGTGGCCTTCGCCGGCCATCACACGGGCGAAGCGCTGTGGCAGCTCCTCGATCTCGATGAAAGTAGCCTCGTGCTGGTGTGTCCCGAGTGCGGGAGCGACACCGAGATCCCCGAGTTCTTCATGGACTCGGCGCGTAAGCCTTTCGAGGCTCCGGTGCTGACTGATCCCGCCCCTGCCCGGCAGGGAGGGCACCCCTGGGAGGAGGTCGCCACGGCATTGCGGGAGGAGGCGCTGGGGAAGGAGTGGGAGCCCTTCCTGCGGGTGGCCCGCGACGTCGCGGTGGCAGGGGTGCTACCCGAAACATCGGGGCAGGCCGTCCTGTGCCTGGTCGCCTGCATGGCCGCGGTCAGGGGCACCCCGCAAGGGGCCGCAAGGGAACTGGCCCGCCAACTGATGTCCCTCACCGGACACTTCCGCTGCTGGGACTGCGAGCAGACGTGGACGATCGCCGACGGCCTGGCGGAGAACCCGTACGATGCGCGCCCCCAGCACCCCGCGACCCAGGCGTGGACGGACTCCGACGGGTCGGCTGCCGCGGTGGAGCCGGCAGCGCCCGGACGAACAGGTGGATCAGCGACTCGGTTCCGGCAGGACGGGAACGCGGTACTCGCGGCCGACGGCACGCCCTGGGGCCGTATATCGGCGTTTTCCGATGCCGCGCCCGGTTCATCCGGGGGTGTCAACGCACTGGCGGTGGTGTCCCGCCCCGGTCGGCCGACGCTCGTGGCCGGCGCCGGGGACAGGGGTGTGATGTGCCTGTGGGACGTGGCCGACAACCGGCTCGTCCATGAGCCGCTGCCAGGGCATCCTGACCGTATCCGCTCGATGACGGCCCTGCCCCTGCCCGACGGCCGCGTCCTTCTGGCGAGCGGAGGCGACACCGGGACGATCGCCCTGTGGAACCCTGACACCGGGCAGCCGGTTCGCGAACCGGCCGGCGACTGGCCCGGCGGGGTGACCGGGATGTGTACCGCGACCGTCCCCGACGGCCGCACCCTGCTCGTCACCGCCACCCCCAAAGGGGCGGTCCGACTGTGGGATCCGGACACCGGTGAGTGCGTCGGGCGCCTCAACCCCTATGGCAGTCCGATCCAGTCGATCGCCGCCGTCCCGATCTCCGCCGGCCACACGCTGATCGCGGCCTCGGACACCGCGGGCCGCCTTCACGTGTGGGATCCGGCCGTCGACGACCCCTGGGAAAAGGGCGCGGCCGTGCAACTGAACGCACGTGCGCTCGCCGATGCCGACCACCGTGTGGCAGCTGTGGCGGCCGTGCCCACACCCGAGCGAACGTTGCTGGCCACGGGAGACAACCTTGGCGTGGTCATGCTGTGGGACCCTGCCACCGGTGCCCCGATCGGCGACGGTTTGCCCGCCTCCCTGGACACCGCCGGCCTGCCGGTCATCACCGCCACCACCCTGCACGGCGGCCGCACCGTCCTGGTCGCCGGCACTCGTCACGGTCACCGGCTGCGGGTATGGGAACCGGAGACCGGCGCGGTGGGGCACATCGCCCTGGACGTGACGCTCACCTCTGTGGCCACCGCGGGTCCGGATCTGATCGTCGGACACGACCGCGGAGTCCTCAGCCTCCCGCTCACCAGGCAGTGAGCGTGTTCCGCGGGGCCGGACGCGGCCAACGGGCTCTGGAACTACGTGGATTCACGGTTGCACTGCTCAAACACGACACGTCAGGGTTCCGTACGTTCTCGGCTTCCGTGGCGTGGTCGCGCGCAGAGCGTCAGGCGAACACCCAAGGGCGAACAGTGCTGTCGGGAGGGGGAAGCGATGGCTGGTGTCGAGGTGGACGACAGAACGCTGTGGAGGGTGCCCGGCGGGGACATGCTCTACCGGACGCCCGCGATGGCCGACGGCACCGTCTACGTCCCTGACGATGACTTCGATCTGGTGGCGATCGACGCGGGCGCCGGACAGCGACGCTGGACACTGAGCAACGACTCCGCGATCGAGGCATCGCCGGTGGCCGACACCGGCGTTGTGTACTTCGCCGACAGCGCCGGCTGTCTACAGGCGGTGGACGCCGCGACCGGAGACGTGCGGTGGAAGTGGGGACCGCGCCGGTCGAAGCTGTCGATGCCGACGGTCGCGGACCACATCGTGTACGCCGCTTCGCACAACGGCAGGATGTGGGCGGTGGACGGGCTCACCGGTCGGCCGGTGTGGGACGTCAAGGTGGCGGACTATCGCACCTCCAGCAATCCACCGCCGACAGTGGCCGACGGTGTCCTGTACGCGGCCGTGGGCGGGCATCTGCTGGCCCTGGACGCGGCCACCGGAAACAGGCGATGGGACGTCTTTCCCCACCGGGGCGTTCGGATGTCGCCGACGGTGGCCGGCACCAGCGTGTATGTGGGCAATGACGAAGGCGTCGTCGCGATGGACACGGCGACGGGTGAGGAACGCTGGCGCCTGTCCACCGGAGGGATGGTGTTCGCGAGCCCCGCGGTGGCCGAGGGCATCGCGGTCGTCGGTGTCGACGGCTGGTACCTGATCGCGATGGACGCCGAGACCGGTCGGGAAAGGTGGCGGCTGAAGACCCGCGGTGAGATCTACGCGAGGCCGGCGATCGCCGACGGCACGGTGTACGCAGGCAGCGCCGACGGGCGCCTGTGGGCGGTGGACGCTGTCACCGGCGAGGCACGGTGGAAGGTCAGGACCACCAAGCCGGTGCACTCCGCGCCGTTGGTGAGCGGTGGCACGGTGTACTTCGGCAGCCTTGACCAGCACCTCTACGCCGTGCGGGCTCATCGGCCGGGTGAAGCTCCCGTCGAGGACCACCGCGCCGCCCCTGCCCAGCGCGTACGGACGAGCGCCGATCGGGGACCCGCTCCGGCAGGCCCCGCTCCGATCGGTGGCACCGTCCGCTGGCGGGTGCAGGCCCCGGGTGCGAGGGACAGCACGGCGGCTGTTGCCGACGGCGTCGTGTACCAGACCACCTACCGCGACCTGTTGGCGCTGGACGCCGCCACAGGCCAGGAACGGTGGCGACTGACGTCCGCCGTCCTGTTCGACTCGTCACCAGTGGTCGTCGACGGCAGCCTGTACATCGGCACCGGGAGGCACCTGTGGGCCGTGCACACGGCCACCGGCCACATCCGGTGGAAGTGTGCGACCGGCTACGTGAGAGGTACGCGACCGGCGGTGGCCGACGGCACGGTGTACCTGGCTGTCGGTAGGCGAGCCCTCTGGGCCGTGGACGCGGCCACCGGCCGCAAGCGGTGGAAGCAGACGCTCAGGCCACGGCGCCCACGCTCCTACAAGCGGTTCACCTGCCCTGTGGTGGCCGACGGCCGGGTCTACGTCTCCTTCCCGTACGACCGCTTGTGGGCGGTGGACGCCGCCACGGGAAACAGGCTCTGGGAGGTGGGAACCAAATCCTCACCGTTCGCCTCACCGGTGGTGGCCGATGGCACCCTCCATGTCGGCGTCGACCATGGCCTGATCGCGCTGGACGCCGCCAGCGGTGAGCAGCGGTGGCAGAGGCCCTTCGACAGTCAGACGTGGTCCACGCCCGCGGTCGTCGACGGGATCGTGTACATGGGCAGCGAGGGCTGGTACCTGTGGGCCGTGGACGCGGCCACAGGGGAGGAACGCTGGAGGCAGGAGACCGGAGCCGCTGTTCATTCGTCGGCGGCGGTGGCGGAGGGGACCGTGTACATCGGCAGCGAGGACCAGTCGCTCTGGGCGGTGGACGCGGTCACCGGTGAGGAACGCTGGCGTCTGGAAACCGGCGGGGAGGTGGCTTCGACGCCGGTGGTGGCGGACGGGACCGTGTATGTCAGCAGCGAGGACGATTTCCTGTACGCGATTCGCACCTGACGCCCACGGGCCGGCGGCCCGTGGGGCGCTAGCGTCGGGTGTCATGATCGTATGGCTCAACGGCACCCACGGCGCAGGCAAGACGACGACCAGTGCACTCGTGCAGCGGCTGATCCCGGATTCACGGGTGTTCGACGCCGAGAAGGTCGGGGAGACGCTCATGGACATCACGCCGGGGCTGCCCGCGACGGACAACTTCCAGCACTGGCCGCCGTGGCGGCCGCTCGTCGTCGAGACCGCCCGCCGGGTGCTCGACTACACCGGCGGCACCCTGGTGATGCCCATGACCGTCCTGGTCGAGGAGTACTGGCGCGAGATCAGCACGGGTCTCGCCCAACACGCCATTCCCGTACGGCATTTCGTCCTCCACGCCGACCAGGAGACCCTCCGTGGACGCATCGCGGGCGACATGGTTCTCGGCCCCAACTCCCCGTTCCGCCTCGCATACCTGGAGCCCTACGCCGAGGCGGCCCGCACCTGGCTGCACGACGAGGCCGAGGTCATCGACACCACGCACCTCACCCCCGCCCAGGCCGCCCGGCAGATCGCCGAGGCCCTCAAGAACTGAGGCCCGCCACTCGTCCCTCCCAAGGCAGTTCCCGCTCATGCAGCACGTCCAGGCGGGACACCGCGCGGGTCAGGACGACGTAGAGGCGGTTCAGGCCTCGTTGTTCTGATTCTGCGATGGCGGCCGGTTCGACGGCGACGACGTGGTCGTACTCCAGGCCCTTGGCGAGGGTCGCGGGGACCGTCGTCACCCGGGCGGCCGGGTCGTCCGGGCCGGAGTTCGGGATGCCGGCCGTGGTGAGGGCCTCGCGTACGCCGTCGACCTGTGCGTCCGCGGCGATGACGCCGACCGAGCCCTCGTGGGCGAGAGCGTCGCGTACGGCGGCGACGACCGCGGCGTGCAGGTCGCCGTCCGCCCGCCGGATGCGCAGCTCGCCGTCCCGGCGCAGGGAGTGGGCGCGGGGCACGTCGGCGTCGAGGCGGTCGAGGAGGCGGCTCGCGAGGGTGAGGACGGCGGCCGGGACCCGGAAGCCCATGGTGAGCGGGACGATCGTCGCGTCGGGCTTGCCCAGGTGGGCCAGTTGCACCGGCCAGGAGGTCGCCGCCCAGGGGGCGGTGCCCTGGGCCAGGTCGCCGAGGACGGTGAGCGAGCCGAAGGGGACCCGGCGGGCGACGGCCCGGCACTCCATCGGGGAGAGGTCCTGGGCCTCGTCGACGACGACATGGCCGTACCCCTGGGGATGGGCGAGGAGGCCGGCGATCTCGTCGAGGAGGACCAGGTCGGCGGCCGACCAGCGCGCCGACTTGAACGAGCGGGGCGGGCGCGGCCAGTGCAGGGCCTGTTGTTCGTCGGGGTCGAGGAGGCCGGCCGCGGCCCGCGCCAACTCCTCGGGGTGGGTGAGGAGTTGGGTCAATACCTCCTCCGGGCGCGTCTTCGGCCACATGGCGTCCACGCACTCGCTGACCGCCCGCGCCCGTTCGATCCGGCGGATCCAGGCGCCCGGGGGCGGCCCGCTCCGGCGTTCGGCCTGCTCCTGGATCCGGCGCACGATCCGACTGCGCACCCGCTCCCGCCCGGTCTCGTACGGCAGTTCCTCGGCGAGCACGCCCGCGACGATCTCCGCCAGCGCGCGGCCCGAGACGCGCCAGCAGTAGGAGCCGTCGGGAACGGAGAGGCCCCCGGCGCGGTCGGCCGCAACCCGTCCGTAGACCGCGCGGCGCAGCACCTCGGCCATCCGGGCGTCGTGTTTGAGGGCGGCCGTCCGGTCGGGGTCCGCCCCGGTCACCGGGTGGCGGGCGATCTCGTCGTGCAGGGTCGACTGCCGAACGCCGGTCTCTCCGAGGGAGGGCAGGACCTCCGCGATGTAGCGCAGGAAGGTGCGGTTGGGGCCGAGGATCAGCAGGCCGCCGCGCTGGATGCGGCGCGGGTTGGTGTAGAGGAGGTAGGCGGCCCGGTGCAGGCCCACGGCGGTCTTGCCGGTGCCGGGGGCGCCCTGCACGCACACCGACTCGGTGAGGTCGCCGCGTACGAGGTCGTCCTGCTCGGGCTGGATGGTCGCGGCGATGTCCCGCATCGGGCCGACGCGGGGGCGTTCGATCTCGCGGGCGACGATGCCGCCCGGCGCCGCGGGCCCGCCCCGGCCGAGCTGTTCGGCCGGGGGCTGCTCACCGGCGCCCAGGCGCTCGTCCTCCAGGCCGGTGAGGTCGGTGGAGTCGCCGCGGCTGCCGGGGGCCCAGCCGAAGCGGCGTCGCACGGCCACGCCCTGGGGGTCGCGGGCGCTCGCCTGGTAGAAGGCGCGGGAGACGGGGGCCCGCCAGTCGACGACGAGGGGCGGGGCGGCCGGGTGCTCGCTGATGCGGAGCCGGCCGATGTGCTGGGCGAGACCTTCGTGCTCGCCGCCCGTGCCGTGCGCGAAGTCGAGCCGGCCGAAGAACAGGGGGCCCTCGGGCAGCTCGTGCAGGGCCTTGGCGTGGCTGCGCAACCGGTATCCGAGGACTTCGGCGTCGGCGCCGGACGCGGAGACGTCCTCGCCGGTGATCACCTGGAGGTCGGCGCCCTCGACCATCGCGGTGAGGGCGGCGCGGCAGGTGTCGTGGTGGGCGCGTTCCTGGAGGAGGGCGGTGTCGAGGTCCTGCGGGTCAGGGTCCGCGGCGTCCTTCGGGGTGAGTTCGGGTGCCGTCATGGAGCAAGGATAACGAATAACGTAACCGAGTTACATATTTTACCGAGAATCAGGATGCCGCCGGGGTCAGATCAGGACAGGTCGATGCAGGTCAGGTCAGGACAGGACGAGACGGGTTAAGTCAGGTCAGGACGGGTTTAAGTCAGGTCAGGTCAGGTCAGGTCAGCCGCGGCAGGCCCGCTCCCAGTACGGCGAACGCCCGCTCCGCCTCCGCCACCGCGTCCTCCCGGACGTCCTCCAGCCGCTCCCCCGCCGAGATCCGCCGCCAGTTCTCCTCGGCGAGGATCCGTCGTACGGCGACGATCTGACCGGCCGCCAACCGGGCGTCGAGGGCGCCGGACCGGTCGTCCCCGACCGAGCCGCCGAGCACCTCCGCGAGGGCCTCGGCGAGGGCGGCCTCCGAGCGCTCAAGGTAGCCGTACAGGCGGGCGACCAGGGACGGAGTGCCGTAGAGGAGGTCGTAGAAGGCGCGGACGCCCGGGTGGTCGTTGAGCCCGGTGACGGGGTCCTCGGCGGCCAGACCGTCGAGGAAGTGCCGGCGCAGGGCGGGCAGCGGCGCGACTCCCTCGGCGTGCGCCGCGGTGACGACCCGCGCCGCCTCCTGCTCGTGATCGGCGAGCCGGTGCAGGACCAGGTCCTCCTTGGCCGGGAAGTACCGGAACAGGGTCGGCTTGGAGATCTCGGCGGCGGCGGCGATCTCCGCGACGGACACCGCGTCGAACCCGCGCTCGATGAAGAGCCGGACGGCGACGTCCGACACGGCCTGGAACATCCGCTGCCGCTTGCGCTCACGCAGCCCGGTCTCACTCATGGCCCGAGCCTACGGCGACGGTCCCAGCCGGGAGGCCCCGCCCACTACGAACCTCCCACCACCGCCCAGCCCCTGACACCCCCCGACCCGACCCCACACCCGTCCGGCCCCACCACCCGGCCCCTCACCCCGACCACTCAGCCCCGGCCCCTCGGCCCGCCCCCCTTCAGCCCACCCGCTCGGCCTGGCCCCCTCAGCCCGGCCCCTCGTACGGCGGCCACGATGCCCGAGAGTCCGCCGCCGATGACGGCGACCTCGGCGCCGTGCTCGGTCACGGGGATCTGACCGAGCCCCGCCGGGTGAGCGAGGCTCGGCCGCACCTCAGCCCGCCCCTCAGCCCGCCCCTCAGCCCAGCCCGCTCGGCCTGGCCGCTCACAGCCCACACCTCAAACCCGCCCCCTCGACCCGACCCCCTCAGCCCAGTCGCTCAGCTCGGCCCCTCAGCCCAGCCCGCTCGGCCCCGCACCCTCGCCCCAGCCCTCGCCCCAGCCCCTCATCCCGGCCCGCACCCTCGACCCGGCCCCGCAGCCCGGCCCCCTCACCCCGACCACTCAGCCCAGCCCCTCGGTTCGGCTCTAGGCCAAGGCTCGGGCCAAGTACGGGTTTGCTGTTCTTGATACTGGGAGGCCCAGGGACGCGGTGGCGGCGGCGAGGGTGCCGGCGTAGGAGTCGACGGCTCGGCGGACGTTGGGGGCGTCCAGGCTTGCGCGGGTGGCGAGCCGGTCGAGGTCGATGTACGCGGAGCGGACGATCTCGATCCAGCGGTAGACCGACCAGTCCTTGTTCCAGTCGCTCGTGTACCGCTTCGGCAGTTTCGCCTCCCACCGCCGGAACATACGCGTCCGGATCTCCGGCCGGGTCGGGGTCAGGTGCATGTGCCGGACCAGGTCGTAGAGCGGGTCGCCGACCAGGGCCATCTCCCAGTCGATGATGGTCAGGGCCAGCTCGTCGTTGCGGCGCACCAGGTTCCACGGGTTGAGGTCGCCGTGCAGCAGGGCCGGCGCCCGGTGGCTCACCCGGTGCCGGGACAGGATCTCCCGCAGCCGCCACTCGTCGGGCAGCCCCAGCGTGCGGGCCAGTTGCAGGGACTCCTTCGGCAGGTTCCGCACCAGGCCGACGAGTTGTTCCTTCAGCCACTCGTAGAAGTCGACCCGCCCGGCATGCGGGTCGATCGACGCGTGGTCCACGCCCGTCAGCTGGCACAGCTGGTCGATGAGCGCGTCCGCCTCGTGCGGGAGCAGACCGTTGACGGGATGGCTCGGCGGCTGGTCGATACGGGTGCCGACGTAGGTGTGGATGCTGAAGGCGTCGTCCGGGTAGCTCTCGCCCAGCGCCAGGACCTTCGGCGCGGCCACCCGCACCCGGGACTCCTGGATGGCCCGCAGGACGGCGTGCTCGCTCAGGTAGCTCGGCTCGCGCCGTGAGACGTTGCGCAGCTTGCGGCGCACGACGACGGGGGTGGGCATGTCCCGCACCCAGACCACCGAGTTGAGATGCGCGGTCCCCTTGAACACCCGGTCCGCGGGCGCGGCCCCCTCCGCGAGCAGGGCCTCCCGCACGGCGGACGCCGGGAAGAGAGGGTTCTCGGGCAGCCGCGGGTCCGGCTGCCAGGCGGTGGCCTTCGCGATCCAGTGCCGGCCGCTGACCCCTCCGTCGCCCCGCGACGCCAGCCAGCGAAAGAGGGCGCTGGCGATCTCGTCCTTCGCCGGGACGTTCCTCAGCCGCAGCGGCTCCGCCGCCGTCTGCAGCGCCCGGCGGACCTCCGCGGTGGCCTCGTCCATGCTCTTCTGCGTGAACGACTCCTGGAGCGACCGTGCGGCCCGCATCACGTCCGGGTAGACGGACTGCGCCCGCTCGAACGCGACGTAGTGGCGCAGGTCCTTGGCCCGGCCCTTGACGGCGCTGGGCCGCAGCTCCTGCATGGCCTCCTCCCACGCGTTGACGACCTCGTCCCACTGGTGGTCGGGGTACTGCATACGCACCAGGTGGGTGGCGAGGTCGTGCAGGGGGTCGCCGTAGGTCGCCAGCTCCCAGTCGACGCAGACGAGCGGCGGCGCGCCGTCGTAGGAGACGATCAGGTTGTCCCGGTGCAGGTCCGCATGGAGCAGGCTGTACGGCCGCCGCGTCATCGCGGGTACCCGCTCGGCCAGCCGGAGCAGGGCGTCGTCGGCGATGCCCAGCGCCTTGAACAGACCGCCGAACTCACGCCAGTTGGGCTTGCGGATCTGTTCGTCGGCCAGATGGGCGAGGGTCTTCAGGAAGGCCTGGCTGTCGCTGTGGTTGGCGGGCCAGGAACCCGGCAGGTCCGGCAGCGCCGCCCGGCGCACCTGGGTCATCCGCGCCAGCAGCCCGGCCAGTGCCTTCATCAGCAGGGTGTCGACAGGCTTACCGTTTCCGCAGATGGTGGAGAGCGGTACGCCTTCCACATGGCTGTGGATGGCGTAGCCCGGCGTCTTGAGCAGACACTCGGGCGCGTGCGGCAGGGCGCCGTGCACGGCGTCGAGGATGTCCGCCTCGTCCCGCCAGGTCCTGATCACCACGGGCAGCGCGTCGGAGCGGCGGATGCGCACGATCACCGACGTGCCGGCCTCCCGGCCCACCAGCCGGGCCACCCCCTCCGTCAGGGGTAGCACATAGTTGCGATTGTGATGGCCGCTGGATTCCTTCATCGATTCGGCGGCTCTGACGAAGGCCCGGAGCACCCCGGGCACGTCCTCGGCGGCTCGTTCCCCGAGGTGACGAGGGGGAACAAGGTGGTCGACCACTGGCCGCTCCGGGTACTCGCGCTGGGCTGGTTAGGGCAAACGGTAAAGGCGCCGCACGACCGGAGCGATGATCAAGTGAGCCAATGGGTGGTGTGCCACTCATCCACGTCAGGCCGTCCGAGACTGGCTGGTTCGCCGTCTCATACGTATGGACGGGAGCGATTGCTCGCGCGATTGAGGCATGCTAGCGCACGCCGTCCCGGCTATTCGGCGAGAAGGTTCCATACGGAGTCGAACCACGCCTGCCAGCTGTCGACGAACACGGTGCCCGACGAATTCGGGTCCGCGTCCTTCACATGGTGGGTGAGCGTGGCGCCCAGGCCGAGCACGTCGAGGGCGGTGATCTCCTCGCCGGACTCCAGCTCGATCTGCCGCTGGATCACCTCGTACGGCCCGAGCAGCGCCTCCGCGCCGTTGAAAAGGTAGAGCTTGAACGCCGGCGTCAGCGGCGCGTGCCGGATCTGGACGTCGACGGACGCCACGTGCTTCTCCGTCTTCAGCGCCTTCAGCACCCCGCGCAGCGATTCCGTGTGCCGGTTGGTGATGTCGTGCAGGCGATCCCGCAGCCTCGGGTCCTCCTTGTCGTCCCGCACCCTCGGATAGGGCACGTGCAGATCCTCGGAGGGCAGGATCATCCGCAGGCCGATGCGCTCCGGCGCGATGGAGCCTCCGAGGATCCGCTCGGCCTGCAACCGGATGTGCGCGTCCAGGGACTCGGACGTCAGCGTGTAGGCGTCCAGGGTGACTTCGGGCTGTTCGAAGGCCTCGCTGAGCAGCGGCCCCAGCGTCGCTCCGTGCCGCTGCCGGGTCGCCCTGGGCGTGGACGACTGGATCCGCTGCGTCTTGACCACCCGGGACCCGCTGCCCTGCCGGGACTCGATCCAGCCCTCGTTGACCAGCTCGCGCAGCACGCGCTGAACCGTGTCCCGGGAGACGCCGAACTCCTCGGCCAGATCGCGCTGGGACGGCAGAAAGGCGTGCAGTGGATAGGTGCCGTCCGTCATCCGGGCGCGCAGTTCGTCGGCGACCCGCTGGAACTCCCGGCCGCCGCCGTCACCACCACTCTGCTGCGCCTCCACACAGCGACCGTACCGCCATCCGTCCAATGACAAACCACTGCCAGTCAAATCCCGGACAACACAGGCCGATTAAGGATCAGCAGGCCAGGGGAAAGCCACTTCAAGGCAACCAGTCCAATTGGACCGGGACTTGCAAGGTTCACTGAGAATGGCAGGGAGGTGGAAGGCCATGCTCCTGTTATCGGCAGTCTGGGAACTCCTCGCGTTCTTCGCGGGATGGACGGTGCAGGCCAAACTCGGGGCGGTGGGCGTGATGCTGCTGCTCACCGTGGCCGTGGGCGTCCGGGCCCGGCACAACATGCTCGCCGTCGGAGCGGCCGTCATACTCGTGGCCCTGCTCCTCAGATCCCCCTGAACCCCCGGCTCAGCCCCTCCACCCACGGCTCAGCCCCTCCACCCACGACTCAGCCCCTCCAACCACGGCTCAGCCCCTCCAACCACGGCTCAGCCTTTCCAGCCACGGCTCAGACTCCCTGACCACCACTCAGGCCTCTCCGGCCACGCTCAGGCCATTCCGGCGACGCTCAGGCCATTCCGGCGACGCCAGGCCTCTCCGCCCACGCCAGGCCACTCCACCCACCACTCAGGCCACTCCGGCCCGGCTCAGGCCACTCCGGCGACGCCAGGCCACTCCGGCCCACGCTCAGACCTCTCCGTCCACCACTCAGGCCACTCCGGCACGCTCCGGCCACTCCGGCCACGGCTCAGGTGCCCTGACAGTCACTCAGGTAACCCTGACCGCCACCCAGGTCGGTCCTGACCACTACTCAGGTGGCGCTGGCTGCCACCCAGGTGGCGCCAGGCGCTGCTCAGCTGGCGCCAGCCGCCGCTCAGGTGGGCCGGCCGCCGCTCAGACCGGTCCGCGGCTCGGGGGCGGTTGACGGGCTTCAGGGCTGGCGGGCCGCCTTCAGCACCGGCTCCAGCGAGTTCACGACCCGGGTCGCGCCCGCGCCCCTGAGCGCCTTCTCCTTGCGTTCGTTACGCGCGTAGCCGAGGAAGGGCACGCCCGCCTCCCGGGCGGCCAGGAAGTCCGAGGGGGTGTCGCCGATCATCAGGGCCGTGTCGGGCGCGGAGCCCATGGCGCGCAGGGCGCGGTTCAGACAGTGCGGGTGCGGCTTGAGATGACGCAGCTCCTGCGTGCGGCCGTAGATGTGGGGGGCGAAGCACGAGGTGAGGCCGCGGGTGTCGAGGTAGGTGTCGACCACCCGCGGGGAGTTGTTCGTGGTGATCGCCAGGCGCAGGCCACAGGCCCTCAGCGTGCGTATCAGGGGGTCTGCGTAGGGTGTGGGCATCGCCGTGGACGTGGCCTTCAGCTCCTCCTGGGTGAGGCGTTCCTCCAGCTCCGTGACCAGGTCGCTGCCCTGGTGCCGGCGGTCCACGGCGCGCAGCACGACGTGCGGGTCGAGCGACTCCCGCTCGGACTCCGTGAGCAGGCCGTGCAGGCCCCGGCCTTCGAGCCACCGCACCAGCCCCTCGGCCACGCTCTCCGCCGAGTGACCGGCGAAGAGGCGACAGATGGGCCCGTCGAAGTCCCACAGGACGACCCGCGCCTGCCTGATCACTTCCCGCAGATCCGCCGCCTCGGTCTCGGTGACGGGGGGCGCGGGAAGCGCCTGTTGAGTCTGCTGCGTATCAGAGGTCACTAGGAGAGTGTCAGGTCCGTGGTGATGGTTTCCCAGAGGGCGTCGAACCACTTCTGGGATTCCTCCACGAACGCGGCGTCGCGCTGACCGGCCGCCTTCTCGAAGGAGAAGAGGAGGGACTCGGTGCCGAGCACGTCGTACATGTCGAGCGTTCCGGTCTCGGTGGGCTCCTCCCGGCGCGCGATCGTGTAGTACGCGATCAGCGCCTCCCGGCCGTTGAGGAGGTACAGCTTCATCGGCGGGGTGAACGGCAGGGCACGGAAGGTGACGTTGACCTCGATGCCGTGCGTGCGCAGGGTCTGGAGGTTGTGGCGGAGCACCTGCCCCTGGGCGTTGCGCATCGACAGCCAGCGCTGGTGCACGGGGTCGTCCTCGCTGCGGCCGTCGACCGGGACCGGGAAGGCGAGGGCGATGCTCCGGGACGGCAGCAGGATCCGGAAGTCGATCTTCCGGGGGCGGGCCTCGCCCCCGTGGACCAGGCGCAGGGGCTCGCTCAGGGCCAGCAGCAGACTCTCGGCGGTGAGACAGGCCGCGTCGACGCGTACGACGTCGGCGGCGAAGGCCGCGGTGAGCCGGAGGGCCAGGCTGACCATCGTGGGCTGGGGCTCGTCGCGCCCCGGGGCCGGCGGTTGCGCGACCCGGGGCGGGCTGCCCTTGCTCACGTTGCTGAGGAGCCCGTCGTTCTGCAGTTCGCGCAGGGCCTGGCGCACGGCGCCGCGTTCCACGCCGAACTCGTCAGCGAGCTCGGCCTGGGTGGGCAGGCGGTCACCGGCCTTGAGCTCCCCGGCGCGGATGCGTTCGCGCAGGGTGTCGGCGATCTGCTGGGGCGTGACGCTTCTGCTGCCGTTCACTGCCACGTTCTCCTGAGTCACGACCAAACGTTACAACTTCCACCCATCTGACGGGAGTTGCTTGAAAGTTGTTTAGGGGTTGCTGCCAAGTGGGGACAACATAGTTGTAGTTGGTTGCCAACTTTAGCAAGTTGGCGGAAGGTTTGCTTCCCGCTCCCCACCTCCGAAGGGGGGAACCATCCATGCCCGTCCTCGTCCTCCTCTGCGCCGCCTTCGTCGTCGGCGTCGAGCAGACCATCCAGTGGAAGTACGGCACGGCCGGCGCCGTCGGTCTGCTCCTGCTCAGCGTCGGCATCAAGGCCAAGAGCCCCATGATCAGCTCTGTCGGGGCCGTGATCCTCGCCCTCCTCGCCAGCGGGCCGGCCGTCAGCTCGTGAGCACCAGCTCCGAACTGATCGTCTCCCACAGCGCGTTGAACCACAGGCGGGACTGTTCCACGAACGTCGTGTCACGCGGGCCGGCTCCCTGTTCAAAGGCGAACAGCACCGACCGCGTGCCCTCGGCGTCGTACATCTCCAGGTGCTCCTGGTCGATCGTCTGCTCGCCCCGCTTCACCGTGTAGTAGGCGAACAGCGCTTCCGTCCCGTTGAGGAGGTACAGCTTGACGGGCGGGGTGAACGGCAGTGCGCGGAAGGTGACGTGCACGTCGATGCCGTGCGTGGAGCGCAGGGTGAGCAGGTTGTGCCGCAACACCTGACCCTGGGCGTTGCGATGGGCCAGCCAGCGGCGTTGCAGCCGCCCGGTGGCCGAGGTGTCCACCGGCACCGGGAAGGCGAGGTCGATGTCCCGGGACGGCAGCAGGACACGGACGTCGATCTTGGCCGGTTTCAGTCGCCCCGCGTGGATCTGACGCAGGGGTTCACCGAGCGCGGCGGTCAGCGAGACCGCTGTCAGACACAGAGCGTCGACCCTGACGTGCTCGGCCGCGAAGGCCTCGGTGATACGGGGCGGAAGCCCGACCATCGCGGGCTGCGGCGCCGCCCCGGAGCCGACCGGGGGGACGAGCCCGCCGGGCCGCAGGGCGACCGTCGCCGGACTTCCCTTCGAGACGTTGGCGAGAAGCTGCTCGGACTGCAGAATGCGAAGCGCCTGGCGTACGGCACCCCGCTCGACGCCGAACTCGTCCGCCAACTTGGCCTGGGTGGGCATGCGCTGGCCCGGCCGCAGCACCCCGGTTCTGATCCGGGTGCGCAGCTCGTCGGCCACCTCGCGGTGTGACCGCTGCGGCCGCTCCGCCCCCCTCCGTGCAGTGACGGAGGCATTTTCCGGCTCCACGTCCGCACAGTACAACTTCCCGCCATCTTTGGGCAGTTCAAAGAGAGATGGTTATAGGACGCTTCCAAACGGACATAAGTACAGTGAAGTTGGTCACCAACTTCAACGACATGGTCAAACTTCCAGACGGTTGGCCGGTCGGACTCCCTTCCGGAGGGGAGCCGGGAGCCCGACAGCCGACACCGACGTACAGCCACAACTGAACATCCCGCACAGCCACAACTTCAGAGCGACCGCACAGCCACAACTGAACAGCTACGGATGCACGAACGACTCAGATACCCAGATACACGGACACCCGGTCGAAAGGAACCGTCAGAACATGTCCGGGCACCATGGACGCCCGGACGCGCGCAGCAGGGCGCCGGCCTTTCGGGCGGCGCCCTCTCGTTCTTCCCGGAGCCGCCCCAGCGCCGCCAGCCGTCCCGCCGACTCGTCGCCCAGCCACAGCGTCGCCAGCTCGGCGACGTCCAGGGTGAGGTCGGCGCTGCGGGTGGTCGGCGTGCAGGAGGCGCCGTCGGGGGTCGCGTCCAACAGGAAGCGGCCTCCGGCCAGGCCGGCCCGGTCCACCACCTCCAGCACCAACGTGCCCGCCGCGTCGTACGTACGCGTCTCCAGGGCCCGTACGACGTCCAGGATCCGCACCCACAGCCAGTCCGCCTGGGTGGTGATGCGCGCCGCGCGCGGGTCGGGCAGATAGAGGGGGGCCAGGTCGTCGGGGCCACGCCACCCCGTCTTCACCCGCGTGATCCAGTCGATGGAGCACAGGTAGTTCCACAGGGCGCGCTCCGCGGCCGGGTTCACCGCGATCAGCCAGTTCGCCTTCGCCGTGTTCACCGGCTGCTTGCCGTCACTCCACTCGTCGTCCGTCTCGTACGAGACCAGACCCTCCACCGTGCCGTCCGCCGCGCGGTACACCGCGAAGAAGGGCTCGGTCCAGGAGTCGTCGTACTGCCGCAGCAGCCCGGTCTGCGCCGTCCACCAGTGCTCGTCCCGGCTGACCGCGCCGGGCTGGGCGCGCCGCAGCCGCTCGTGCAGCTCGGGGCCGACCTTGCGGACCTCCTCGCCGTCCACGAGGTCGATACGGCCGCCGTCGCCGGGGACCGGCCGGCGCGGGTCGAAGCCGGCGCGCGGCACGTCGATCGTCCACTCGGTCATCGTGGTGGCCGGGCCGAAGCCGTACCGCCCGTAGATCCGGTACTCGGCGGCGATCAGGGTGGCGACGACGTCCCCGCGTTCCTTCGCGGCCGTGAGGTCGTCGTTCATCAGGCGGGTGAGGAGGCCGCGGCGGCGGTGGGTGGCCACGACGGAGACGTTGGAGATGGCGTCGGCGGGAACAGCGGCGCCGCCCACCGCGGTGAGCTCCTGCGGGAACGAGCGGAACGTCGCCACGCACCTGCCCTCGTCGAAGGCGCCCGAGGTGCGGGAGTCCACGGTGGCCGTCCGGCGGTCGGCCACGGCTCGGTCGGTGACGGTGGGTGGGCGCAGGAAGCCGGTGCGCAGGGCGCGTATCCAGTCGGGGAGCTCGGCGTCGGTGATGAGGCGTACGTCGGTCATGAGGCCACGGTAGGCAGGTGGGGGGCGGGTGTGCGGGGTTTTTTTCGCCGCCGCCCCTACCCGCCCCTACCCAGGGGGCTGCGCCCCCGGACGGGCCGGACGCGCTCACACCAAGAGGTCCTCCACCTGGGCCTCGCCCTCCCGGTATCGCCTGCTGATCTCCGCGCCCGATTCGTCGGCCGTTCGCTGGAGGTGCTGGCGGCGGCTGGAGACCTCCTGTTCGTAGCGGATCAGGTGGGCCATCGCCTCGTGCAGCTCCGGGTCGGTGCGCGCGTCGAGGTCGGAGAGCTCGACGTCGGCGAGCATGTCGGCGGCCAGCCTGCGGTACTCCTCGCTGTGCGGGGTGCCCAGCGTGACGTGCCGGGCCGAGGAGCGGTGCCGGGCCGGGGCGTCGGTGAGGATCTCCGACAGCCGGTCGACCACGGAGGCCGCACCCGTCGGGGACCGCCTGGCCAGCTCCGCGCGAAGGATGTCGATCCGGCCCTGGAGCAGCCGTCGTACGTAGCTCAGGTCGGCCTCGTCGCGCTGGGCGTCCCGGCGCAGGGTGCGCAGTTCGGGCAGGCTCAGCAGGGCCAGGTCGGGCTCCGATGGTTGTGCGGGCAGCACGGGGCTGTCGCTGCGCTGTGCCGGCGGCCGGTGGGTAGCAGGCCGCCCGGTACTCGGTGTGCTCATGTCCCTCTACCGTCCCCTCGACCGGCGTGTGGTGGAAGCATCGTGCCACCCCAAGTCGCCGCGATGTGACCGAGTCCCCCCGAACGGCCCAGATAGGGGCTTAAGGATCAAAAATGGGCCCCCCACGAGTGGGCGCCGGGGACCCGGCATCATGGTCCGCATGCGAGCGGTGGTGCAGAGAGTGGACGGCGCGAGCGTCGTCGTGGACGGCGAGACGGTCGGGGAGATCGACGGCGAGGGCCTGTGCGTCCTGGTCGGGGTCACCCACGAGGACACCAGGGAGAAGGCGGCCCAGCTCGCCCGCAAACTCTGGTCGATCCGCATGCTGCAGGACGAGAAGTCGTGCAGCGACATCGACGCCCCCCTGCTGGTGATCAGCCAGTTCACGCTCTACGGGGACGCCCGCAAGGGCCGCCGCCCCACCTGGAACGCGGCCGCCCCCGGCGAGGTCGCCGAGCCCCTCGTCGACGAGGTCGTCGCCCAGCTGCGCGCCCTGGGCGCGACGGTGGCGACGGGCCGGTTCGGGGCGCGGATGCGCGTGTCACTGACGAACGACGGCCCGTTCACCGTCCTGATCGAGATGTAGACCGAGACGTAGATCGAGATGTGGACCCAGGTGCAGCGAGCCAAGCAGCGGGCCCAGGACCTGGAACTAGGGTTCGACGACGACTTCCTGGGCCGCCGCCGTCGTGCCGGCCAGCAGCGGGGCGTCCACCGGAACGTTGCGCTTCACCAGGGCCAGGGCCACCGGGCCCAGCTCGTGGTGGCGGGCGGACGTGGTGATGAAGCCGATCTTGCGGCCGTCGGGGTCCTCGTCGGCGACCCGGAGCTCGGTGCCGGCGACCGGAAGGTGCACCTCGCTGCCGTCGAGATGCAGGAAGACCAGGCGCCGGGGCGGCTTGCCCAGGTTCTGCACCCGGGCGACGGTCTCCTGCCCCCGGTAGCAGCCCTTCTGCAGATGCACCGCCGAGCCGATCCAGCCCAGTTCGTGCGGGATGGTGCGGTGGTCGGTCTCGAAGCCGAGGCGCGGACGTTGCTGTTCGACGCGCAGCGCCTCCAGGGCGAGGATCCCGACCGGCGGACCGGCCTGGCCGGCGTACGACTCCAGGTCGACGCGGGGGAGGAAGAGGTCGCGGCCGTAGGCGGTCTCGCGGACGACGACGCCGGGCGGGACGGGCGCGATCGACCCCGCCGGGAGGTGGACGACCGCGATGTCCGCCGTCCGGTCGGCGACCTCGACCCGGTAGAAGAACTTCATCGACTCCAGGTAGGCGATCAGCGCGTCCTGGGTGCCGGGCTCGACGTGGGCCCAGACCGTCTCCCCGTCGTCCACGAGGTAGAGCGCGTGCTCGATGTGGCCGTGCGCGGAGAGGATCAGCGCCTCGGTGGCCTGGCCGACGGGCAGGTCGCTGACGTGCTGGGTGAGCAGCAGGTGCAGCCAGCTCAGCCGGTCGTCGCCGGTGACGGCGACGACCCCCCGGTGCGAGAGGTCGACGAAACCGGTGCCGTCGGCGAGGGCACGCTGCTCGCGGAACAGGTCGCCGTAGTGACCGGCGACGCCTTCGTCCACACCCTCGGCGGGGACGGCGCCGGGCAGGGACAGCAGTGGGCTCTTCATACGCCTAAGCCTACGACTCGGTAGTTGAAGCCTTGAGGGAGCAGTCCTTGCAGCGGCCGAAGATCGCGAAGTGCTTCATGTCGGTCTCGAAGCCGAACGTCCCCCGCAGCTTGGCCGTGAACTCGGCGGCCACCTGGACGTCCGCCTCGATGACGTTCTGGCAGTCCCGGCAGACCAGATGCAGGTGGTGGTGCCGGTCGGCCAGGTGATAGGTCGGCGCGCCGTGCCCCAGGTGGGCGTGGCTGACCAGCCCGAGCTCCTCAAGCAGCTCCAGGGTCCGGTACACGGTGGAAATGTTGACCCCCGACGCCGTCTTCCTCACTTCCATGAGGATGTCGTCGGGGGTCGCGTGCTCCAGGGTGTCCACGGCTTCGAGCACGAATTGCCGCTGCGGCGTCAGCCGGTAGCCACGCTGCCGCAGATCGCTCTTCCAGTCGGTGCTTCCAGTGTTCACCACACCGAAGAGTCTAGGACCGTCCAGGACTACTTGAAGAAGGCGATTCCGTCGTCCGGCATGTCGTCCGGGAGGGCCTTCGCCCAGCGTTCGACGTCTTCCGGGGTGACGACCTTCTTCAGGTGGGCCGACATGTAGGGGCGCAGCTCGACCTCGGGGGTCTGCTTCTCGCCGACCCACATGAGGTCGCTCTTGACGTAGCCGTACAGCCGCTTGCCGCCGGTGTAGGGGCCGGAGGCGGCCGTGCGGGCCACCGCGTCCGTGACCAGGTCGATCTGCGGCTGCTTGGCGGCCAGCTCGCCGTACCAGATCTCGACCACGCCGTCGTTGCGGACCATGGTCACCTCGACCTTGCGGTCGGCGTCGATGCGCCAGAAGCCGGACTCCGACTCCAGGGGCCGGACCTTGTTGCCGTCGTTGTCCAGGACCCAGGTGTGGGAGTGGTACTCCAGGAAGTCCCGGCCGTCGTGACCGAAGGTGACCTCCTGCCCGAAGTTGCACTTCTCCGAACCGGGGAAGTCGTGGACGCCCGCGCCCGCCCAGGTGCCCAGCAGAAAGGCGAGGGGGACGAGGTCCTTGTGGAGGTCGGACGGAATCTCGATCATGAGTGGCAGTTCCTCGGGGTGGATCAGCGCTGGCCCTGGTACAGCTTCTTCACGGTCAGACCGGCGAAGGCGAGAACACCGACGCAGACCAGGACCAGCAGGGTTTCGAAGAAGATCTCCACGGGGTGCTCCTCGGATGAGCGTGTCGGTTCCGTACCTACGACAAGGCCGGGCCCCAGCTTACGCGGCCGGGGACCGGCCCTCCTTGTGAGGTACACCCTCGCGGCGGTCGGCGGGGTTGGTCGGCGGGGTTGGTCGGCGCGGTCAGTCCAGCAGCTGGCTCTGCAAGGCGACGGTCTGCTGGAAGGGGACGGCCGCCGCGGTGCCCTTGCGGGACTGAAGGACGACGGCGATGACGTCGCCGGCGCGCAGGTAGGCCTGCCGGAGGTGCTCCGCGCCGTACGGCTTCACCTCGTTGTAGACGTAGCGCGCGACGTCCGCGAGGTCGGCCTCGGTCGGGTACGTCTCGTCGAACTCCGTCTCGGCGGCGCCGCGGGCCGGGTGCACGGGAGCCGCGAACGAGGTGAGCTCGCCGTAGGCGTGTTCGGCCACCGTCCCCGTGTCGAACTGAAGCAGGTAGATGCCGGTGCGGGTGCCGTCCGCGGTGGTCCAGCCCCGGGCCGCGATGTGCCGCAGGCCGTTGTCGGTGAGCAGCTGGGCGACCTGGTCGCGGTCGTCCTTCGCCTCGAACACCGTCAGGAAGTCCTTCGTCGGCAGCCAGCCGTCGGCGCCGCGCAGCGCCTTGTCGTCCGTGCCGCCTTCGGGCGCGGGCAGCAGCAGGCCGCGCAGGTCCGCGTAGTGGGCGGCGGCCCAGTTCCCCTTGCTGAACGGCCCCGGGCTGCCGGAGGGCAGCGGCGGCCTGGTGATCTCCGGGTAGGCCCAGCGGCCGTCCGACTCGGTGGCGAGCCCGGGCAGGTCCGTGCGCTCCATACGCGTGATCCCGTACGCCGTCCCCGCCCCGACCACGGCGAACACCGTGACGACGGCGGCCCAGCGCAGCACGGCACGCAGAGCCCGACGGTCCTTGGGAGGGGCGGGGGGCGAGTCGGGGGGCGAGTCTGGGTTCGCCTCGGGAGTCCCGTCGGGGGCCTCGTCCGTCGACTGCGGGGCCTCCGGCCGGGGCTCCGGCTGGGGCTCCGGCTGGGGCTGGGGCTCCGGCTGGTCCTCCGGCTGGGGCAGCAGTTGCGGGTGCTCGGTGGTCATACGGCCTGTCCCGGGTCGGTGATGCGGTCGAGTTGCGCGGCGAAGAACTTGGCGACGAACGTGCCGTCGATCGGGTCGGGGGCCGCCGAGGTGACGCTGACCAGGACGTCTCCCACAGCGGCGATGCAGAGCCCGAGGGCCAGGTCCTCGTCCTCGCCCTTGGGCGTCACAAAGCAGTGGGCGTCCGGGTGGCCCTTGATCTTCGGCCCCTTCCGGAAGACGTCCGTGGCGGCGAGGAAGCCGCTGAAGGTCTTCGCCGACTGCTGTACGGCGGTCCGGTTCTCCTGCCGGGACAACGTGACGTCGAAGGTGATCGCGTCCGTGGTGGTGTAGTCCGGCCGGCCGACGACGTAGCTGCGCATCGCCATGCCCTTGATGCGCTCCTTGTCGATCTCCTTCTCCAGCTTCCGGCGCGAGGCGCTGGGCAGGTTCTTGATCGACTCCTTGCGCAGGGCGATGGCCTGTGGCCCGCTGAACTCGGAGTCCGGGCCGAACTCGTCGAGGTCGGGGCCGCGTTGGTAGCCGTCGGTGCCGAAGGGCAGCATCAGGGCGCTCAGCCCGGACCCCGCCGCACCGGCCTTCTTCCCGGCCTTGTCGTCGCCCTCGGCGGCCGCGGCCGGGAACCTCCAGGTGGGCTTGCCGGAGGCGCGGTCGGCGTCCTGGACGGTCACGACGGTGTACCCGACACCGCCGACGACCGCGCAGGCCAGCAGCACGGAGCCGGCCACGGCGGCGACCCGACCGACCCGACGGGCACTGCGGGCACTGCGTGCCTTGGGGGCGGCGGACTCCACGACGACGGCCTCGGCGGCCTCGGCTGCCTCGGCGGCCTCGGGCTTGTCGACGCCCTCGGGGTTCTCAGTACTCTCGCTCACAGCTTCCCCACCTGCCGCTGGGCCAGGTCCATGATCTTCGCCTTGGAGATCGGCTTGGTGTCGCTGACGTAGATCGCCATGTAGATGTCCCCCCGCCAGGCGTGCGCCTCGGCCGTGTACACCCCGACGTAGCCCTTCGCGCTCTGCGGGGTGTCGTGCACGTACGCCATCCCGTTGCCGTCCCCGGTGCCGGGGACGGGCCAGCTGCGGGTGTCGTCCTGCTCCTCGGCCCAGTTGCGGCCGTTCTCGGCCCAGTCGGTCGCCGCCGGCTTGCTCTCCTGGCGGAACTGCACGAGCTCGATCTTGACGAGTTACGACTCCCCCACCCGCCAGGCGGAGGTGGCCGTGCGGCGGAACTCGTCGTCGACGAGGTTGTCGAACGTCGTGGCCGGCCGGTTGTACCCCTCCGCGAACGTGGCCAGGTCCTCCCAGCCGTCGCCGCCGCCGGCGAGCGGGTTGTCCTTCACTCCCTTGGGCCGCTCGACCAGCAGCTTGCGCAGGTCGCCGTCCGTCCTGACCCGCCGGTCCTGCGCCGCCGACAGCGGCTCGACCTCGCCCTTGGCCTGTCCGACGACGGGCTGGGAGAGCGACGGCAGTGCGGTGGGCGCACGGCCGGCCTGGATCAGGTAACCGGTGCAGGCGCCGGCGACGATGCCGAGCACGGCGGCTCCGGCGATCATCAGCGTCGTACGGCCTCGGGGTCGGGGACCGGGGCGAGGGCTGGACGGTTCAGCCTCTTCGACCCTTTCCGGACCTTCCACAACATCCCCCTCAGAAGTGTGAGCGCACGTTCCGCAACGCGCTTCACAGGAGACCCATGGTCAACACCGGCAGTTGTAAGGGAGTTGATTACGATTCAGGCATGTCGAAGAAGCTCGTGATCAAGGTGACGGCGGGGGCCGATGCCCCCGAGCGGTGCTCTCAGGCGTTCACGGTGGCGGCGGTGGCCGTGGCCAGCGGGGTCGAGGTCTCCCTGTGGCTGACCGGGGAGTCCTCCTGGTTCGCGCTGCCGGGCCGGGCCGCCGAGTTCGAGCTTCCGCACGCGGCCCCGCTGCCCGACCTGATCGACTCGATCCTCGCGGGCGGCCGTCTCACCCTGTGCACCCAGTGCGCGGCCCGCCGGGACATCACGGAGAAGGACGTCATCGAGGGCGTACGGATCGCCGGCGCACAGGTGTTCGTACAGGAGGCGCTGGGAGACGAGACGCAGGCGCTCGTCTACTAGGGCCTGTCCTGGGGGCGGCCGCTAGGGCCTGTCCTGAGAGCGGCTGCTAGGGCCTGTCCTGGGGGCGGCGTTTCTTGCCGTCCAGCTCGTCCCACCACTCGTCGGACTTGGGGTCGCCCGAGGGGTCGTCCCACCAGCGGTCCTCGGGCCCTCGCCGGTTGGCGATCATCGCGGCGACCGGCGGGATGACCATGGCCACCACACACATCCCGACGGCCACGGGAATCGACCAGATGCGCACGACTCCCCAGGCCAGGACGAACAACCCGATGCAGGTCCCCATCATGGCGAAGTAGACGTGCCGACGGCGGGCGTACATGACTCCAGGGTAGGCCTGTACACGCCGAAAGGGCCGTACCGCGGGGTGTCCCACCCGTGGGTACGGCCCTTCCGTCGTGCTCAGACCGCGATCGCGACCTCCGCGAGACCGCCCTGCTGGGCGACGACCGTGCGGTCGGCGGTGGCGCCGGGAACGAGGGCGCGGACGGTCCAGGTGCCCTCGGCCGCGTAGAAGCGGAACTGTCCGGTGGCGGAGGTGGGGACCTCCGCGGTGAACTCGCCGGTCGAGTCCAGGAGGCGGACGTAGCCCACCACCGGCTCGCCGTCGCGGGTCACCTGGCCCTGGATCGTGGTCTCACCGGGCTTTATCGTCGAGGCGTCGGGGCCGCCGGCCTTCGCTCCACACATGTGCTTCTCCAGAAGTCGTTGAAAGGGGCGGTCTTACTTGTTGGCGCCGAGCTCGATCGGGACGCCGACCAGGGAGCCGTACTCGGTCCAGGAGCCGTCGTAGTTCTTGACGTTCTCCACGCCCAGCAGCTCGTGCAGCACGAACCAGGTCAGGGCCGAGCGCTCGCCGATGCGGCAGTAGGCGATCGTGTCCTTGGCCAGGTCGACCTGCTCGTCGGCGTAGAGCTCCTTGAGCTCGTCGTCCGACTTGAAGGTGCCGTCGTCGTTGGCGTTCTTCGACCACGGGATGTTGCGGGCGGACGGGACGTGGCCCGGACGCTGCGACTGCTCCTGCGGGAGGTGGGCCGGCGCGAGCAGCTTGCCGCTG
The DNA here is from genome assembly GCF_055581185.1 of Streptomyces sp. NPDC031474. Classification (NCBI taxonomy): domain Bacteria; kingdom Bacillati; phylum Actinomycetota; class Actinomycetes; order Kitasatosporales; family Streptomycetaceae; genus Streptomyces; species Streptomyces sp. NPDC031474. The sequence goes on along the minus strand of NZ_JBVIJX010000021.1, from coordinate 61,892 downwards.
AACTCGTCGGGCGACCGCACGTCGACCAGGTTCTGCGAACCGATGGCCGCCACGACGTCGTCACGGAAGGCGCGGATGGACTTGTCCTGCGGCTTGGCCGTGTAGGAGGTCTCGGCGCGCTCGGGCACCTCTTCGACCAGCTCGCGGGCGTCCAGCTCCCACTTCTTGCGGCCGCCGTCGAGAAGTTTGACGTTCTCGTGGCCGTACAGCTTGAAGTACCAGTAGGCGTAGGACGCGAACCAGTTGTTGTTGCCGCCGTACAGGATCACCAGCGTGTCGTTGGCGATGCCCTTCGCCGACAGGAGCTTCTCGAAGCCCTCCTGGTCGATGAAGTCACGGCGGACCGGGTCCTGCAGGTCCTTGGTCCAGTCGATCCGGATGGCGTTCCGGATGTGGTTCTTCTCGTACGCGGACGTGTCCTCGTCGACCTCGACGATGGCGATGTCGGCGCTGTCGAGGTTGGCCTCGACCCAGTCGGCGTCGACCAGGACGTCGCTGCGGCTCATGCTCGTTCTCCTCCGGGGCAGGTGCGGCGGGGGTGTGCAAGAAAGGGGGTGCGCGACCGGGTCTCGCCGGCGGCCGGCGCACGGATGCCCTCGGGTGAGGGCGCCGGGAGGCGCGGAAGGCCGGCGGCGCTTCCGCTCAGAAGGGGCGACAGAGCATGGCGGCGACGCGGCACAGGTCTACTGCCCGCCGCTTCGTGAGATCCGCCTGTCGCTGCATCATGCCGTCGATCGTAGGGACGGACAGGCGGGCGTGTCACCAGTGCTCCGAATGGTGAGATGCGATCGTCCGGATAGTGGGACAGGAGAAGCGCCCGGGCCGTCGGTGTGCGGCTCCCGGGCGCTTGTATCCGTCATCACAGCTACGGTGCGGACGGCAGCGTCTCGCCTGTCGGACGCCTGCCGTCCACCAGGGGCGTCCTACCCGGCCAGCCTGACGTTCGAACCCTTCACCGAGATCTCCACACCGTTCTTCGCGGCCACGACCTTGTCGAGCTTGATCCCGCCGGGCAGGTCGTCGATCTTCTGCTCGAAGTCGGTGATCGAGCGAACCTCGTTCTCGGCGGCCTGGACCCCGCCGAAGCTGGGCAGCGAGTCGGCGTGCACCCGGACGGTGTCGCCGGAGACGGTGACCGTGCTGAGGACGTACACGGGCTGCGGCAGCTTGCTGCCGAGGACGGTGGCCTCGACGGCGACCTTGATCTTGCCGTTGCCGCCGTCGGAGAGGCCGATGACGTTGGCGGTGACGCCCTGCACCACCTGCGTCGGCTCGGACTTCGCCGTCTTCAGCAGCTCGGCGTAGGTGATGGACGCGGTGCCGGTGGCGCTGGCCGCGGTGGCGGAGCTGTAGTCGCCGGAGAAGTCGACGCCCTTCATGTCGGCCTGGAGGTCGTCGATGCGGATCGTCCGGGCGCTGGTGCCGGTGGCCGCCTCGTAGTCCTTGATGCCGACCTCGACGTCGTCCAGCGAGCCGCCGACGACCTGGGTGAGGAACGGGAAGCCCTTGATGGACACGTCCGGGGTGGTGGCGAGGCCCTCGTTGGCCTTCAGCTTGTCGGCCACCTCGCCCTCCGCGAAGTTCACGGCCAGCCGGTCCGCGAGCACGAACAGGCCGCCCAGAATCACGACGACGACCAGCAGTATTCGAAGCGCACGCATGCGGTGGTTCCCCCTGACACCCTGACATCACTGACTCACTGACGAGGGTTCAAGGTAACCCGCCGCGGAAGGGCCTCCGCCGAATTGTCGATCACCTGTGACAGACCCTTACCGCCTCTTGCTTCCCTATGCCAGCGCGCGCCCCAGCACGTACACCGCCGGCGCCGCGGCGGCCAGCGGCAGGGCCACGCCCGCCGTGAAGTGGACGAAGCGGGAGGGGTAGTCGTAGCTCGCGACCCGGTGGCCGATGAGCGCGCAGGCCGCCGCGCCCGCGCCGAGCAGCGCGCCCTTGGCGCCCAGCCCGGTCATCTCGCCCACCGCGATGCCCGCGCCCGCCGCGGCGAGCAGGGCCACGACGACGGAGGCCGGGGTGGGCAGCGGCAGCGCCCGGGCCAGTACGGCGACGGCGACCGCGGCAGCGCCGACCGTCACCGCGTCCGGCTCCGCGCCGAGGTGCCCGGTGGCGAGGATGGCGAGCGCGGAGGAGGCGACGGTCGCCATCAGGCCGTACATGCGCTCGTCGGGGTCGGCGTGCGAGCGCAGCTGGAGGACGAGACAGAGCAGCACCCAGACGCCGAGGGAGCCGAGGATCGCGGCGGGCGCGTTCTCCCGGCCCGCCGCGAGGAGCGCGACATCCGAGACCAGCGCGCCCAGGAAGGCCAGCGCGATGCCCTGCCGGGCCGGCCACATGCCGTTCAGCCGGAACCAGCCCGCCGCCGTGACGGCCTGGAGGACGACGAGCGGGACGAGGAGCGCGTACGAGCCGATCTGCGCCGTGCCGGAGAGAAGCAGTCCGAGGAGCGCGGTGAGCGCCGCGGGCTGCATCCCCGGCTCGATGACCGGCGAACGGCCCTCCAGACGGGCCCGCTGGGCGTCGGTGATGCGGGCGTTGCCGGCGAGGGTGGCGGGACCGTAGGTCGCGGCGGTGTCTCCGGTCGCGGGCGCGGGTGTCTGCATGGGTGCCTGTGCCTGTGCCTGTGCCTGGACGGGTGCCGGTGCCTGGACGGGTGCCGGTGCCGGTGGTGTGTAGGGGGACGGTTGCTGTGCCTGGAGGGGTGCCTGCTGCTGCCAGTTGCCGTCGGGCGCGTAGCCGTCGGCGTAGTCGCCGTACGCGGACTGCGGGGCGCCGTAGGCCGTCCGGGCCGGGTCGGCCGCGGTGACCGGCGGCTGGACGCTCGTCTCCCAGGTCTGGCCCTGCCACTGCTGCGTGTACTGGAGGTGGGCCTGCGGGTCCGGGTCGTCGTAGCCCTGTGCCTGCGCCTGTGCCTGTGCCTGTGCCTGCTGCTGCCCGGGCCACTCCGGCTGGTCGTAGCCCTGGTAGTCCTGGTAGTCCTGGTAGCCCTGTTGTGGCTGGTGCCCCTGATGCTGCTGGTGGCCCTGATGCGGCTGGTGCCCCTGATGTGGCTGATACGGCTGGTACGGCTGCTGGTCGGTCATCGTCACCCTCCTGCGAACGGCGGGAGCACCTCGACCGTGCCGCCGTCGGCCAGCCGTACCGTCTCATGTTCGCGGGTGCCCACGGGGTCACCGTCGACGAGGAACGAGCATCGCTGCAGGACACGCACGAGTTCGCCGGGGTGTCGCGCACGCGCGGCGTCGAGGGCCTCGGCGAGGGTGTCCGCGTCCAGCGGCTCCTCGGCGACCCCGGCCGCGGCTTTGGCGGCCGCCCAGTAGCGCACCGTGACCTTGGGCATCTCGTTCCTTTGTCGATCGGCTGTGTACACGGTCAGGCTAGCCCGCCCGCGTGAGCGCCCAGTCCCCGATCCGGGCCAGCAGGCCGTCGTCGGCCGCGTGCTCGGCGTGGCCCATGCCGGGCTCCAGCCACAGTTCGCCGTGGTCACCGGCGGCCTCGGCGAGCATCCGGGGGTGGTCGAGCGGGAAGTAGCCGTCCTGGTCGCCGTGCACGATCAGCAAAGGGGTGGGGGCGATCTTCGGAACCGCCTCGACCGGAGAGAGCGGTATGGGGTCCCAGTCGCGGTGGTGGATACGGGTGCGGAAGCCGTAGCGGCCGACCAGACGGCCCTCGGGGCGGGTGACCAGCCAGTGCAGCCGTCGCATGGGGGCCGTGCCGCGGTAGTACCAGCGGGCGGGGGAGCTCACGGAGACGACGGCGTCCACCGTCCCCGCGTGCAGTGCCGCGTGCCGCAGGACCACCGAGCCGCCCATCGAGAAGCCGACGGTCGCCACGCGCGCGTGCCCGAGCGAGCGCGCCCACCGCACGGCGGCGTCGAGGTCGAGCACCTCGCGGTCGCCGACGGTGGAGTGCCCGCCGGAGCGGCCGTGCCCGCGGAAGGAGAAGGTGACGACGGCCCCGTGCCGGGCGAAGGCGGACGCGACGCGCCGCACATGCGGGCGGTCCACGTCCCCCGTGAACCCGTGGGCGATCACGAACGCGGCGTGACCGGCAGATGGCGCGGAGGTGTCGTATACGACCTCACCCGGTTCGTATACGGAATCGATGGAAATCCCGTCGCCGGTGGGCAGAAACGTCCGCAATGGGGTGTGCGTGCCCGTCTCGGCATTCGGACGAACGGTGGAACGTGCCACATGACCTGCCGGACTGCTGCTCATGTGGGCTATTCTGCTGGACAGAGGACTCGGGCAGCGTAGCCCCCGGGTCCTTTTGTGCTTTCGGAAGCGTTGTATACAAAGCGGCGACCGGGCGGGAAACGCCAGGTGGACGCGGGTGTACGGCCCCCCGGGAACGCAGCGCAGACCCAGTGCAGTGCCGCAGTGCCCACGTCCTCGCAGGGACCGAGGAGGAACCAGACGTATGAGTTCTCTGCTGCTCCTGACCAACGCCCTCCAGCCGTCGACGGAGGTGCTCCCCGCTCTCGGCCTGCTCCTGCACAACGTGCGAGTGGCCCCGGCGGAGGGCCCCGCTCTCGTCGACACCCCAGGCGCCGACGTCATCCTCATCGACGGACGCCGTGACCTGCCCCAGGTCCGCAGCCTTTGCCAGCTGCTGCGCTCCACGGGCCCCGGCTGTCCACTCATCCTCGTCGTCACCGAGGGCGGCCTCGCCGCCGTCACCGCCGACTGGGGCATCGACGACGTCCTCCTCGACACCGCCGGCCCGGCCGAGGTCGAGGCGCGACTGCGGCTGGCCATGGGCCGCCAGCAGATCGTCAACGACGACTCCCCGATGGAGATCCGCAACGGCGACCTGTCGGTCGACGAGGCGACGTACAGCGCGAAACTGAAGGGGCGGGTCCTCGACCTCACCTTCAAGGAGTTCGAGCTGCTGAAGTACCTCGCCCAGCACCCGGGCCGGGTGTTCACCCGTGCACAGCTGCTCCAGGAGGTCTGGGGCTACGACTACTTCGGCGGCACCCGCACGGTCGACGTCCACGTACGACGGCTGCGCGCGAAGCTCGGCCCGGAGCACGAGTCGCTGATCGGGACCGTGCGGAACGTGGGTTATCGATTCGTTACCCCTGAGAAGGGGGAGCGGGCCACGGACGAGGCCAAGGCCAAGACGGAGCGGCCGGAGCGGTCAAACACGGAGGATTCGGACAACGCGGCCGCCCTGGACGCCGAAGAGGTCTCGGCGGAGGCGTAGTACCTGCCGGTAAGCCCGAGCACCCGCTCTGAAAGGGCATTGCTCCCGCACAGGAAGCTTCCGTACGCCCTGCCCAGGGCGGGTCCATCCGCGTAGACTCCGCGCGTGGCCAAGGTGACTCGGGATGATGTGGCGCGACTGGCGGGGACTTCCACCGCCGTCGTCAGCTATGTCATCAACAACGGACCCCGGCCGGTCGCCCCGGCCACGCGCGAGCGTGTCCTCGCCGCCATCAAGGAGCTGGGGTACCGGCCCGACCGGGTCGCCCAGGCGATGGCCTCCCGGCGCACCGACCTCATAGGCCTGATCATCCCCGACGCCCGTCAGCCGTTCTTCGGCGAGATGGCGCACGCGGTCGAGCAGGCCGCCTCCGAGCGCGGAAAGATGGTGCTGGTCGGCAACACCGACTACGTCGCCGAGCGCGAGGTCCACTATCTGCGGGCGTTCCTCGGCATGCGCGTCTCGGGCCTCATTCTCGTCAGCCACGCGCTGAACGACCAGGCGGCCGCCGAAATCGACGCGTGGGACGCCCGGGTGGTGCTGCTGCACGAACGCCCCGAGGCGATCGACGACGTCGCCGTCGTCACCGACGACCTGGGCGGCGCCCAGCTCGCCGTCCGCCACCTCCTGGAGCACGGCCACCCCTACGTGGCCTGTGTCGGCGGCACCGCCGAGACCCCCTCGGTCGGCGACCCCGTCTCCGACCACGTCGAGGGCTGGCGGCGCGCGATGGACGAGGCCGGGCTGAGCACGGAGGGCCGCCTCTTCGAGGCGCCGTACAACCGCTACGACGCCTACCAGGTCGCCCTGAAGATCCTCGCCGGCCCCCAGCGGCCGCCCGCGATCTTCTGCTCCACCGACGACCAGGCGATCGGCATGCTGCGCGCGGCGCGCGAACTGCGCATCGACGTGCCGGGCGAGCTGGCGGTCATCGGCTTCGACGACATCAAGGAAGCGGGCCTCGCGGACCCGCCGATGACAACGATCGCATCGGACCGCCCGGCGATGGCCCGCGCGGCGGTCGACCTCGTCCTGGACGACGGGCTGCGGGTCGTGGGCTCGCGGCGCGAGCGGCTGAAGGTGTTCCCGTCGCGGCTGGTGATCCGCCGGTCCTGCGGCTGTCAGTAGCCTCCGGCGGCCTGTGGGCAGGCTTTATGAGGCTTGTCTGAGAGCGCTGCGCAGACGCGCGGAGCCGTCTTTATTTCGGACGAACGAGGTTCTGGCGGCGTTCTCAGGGAGCGCTCAGGAACCTCTCATGGTTGAGCGGGAAGCTTCTTCCATGACCGAGAGCATCCGCCGCAGCGGCGAGTACGAGAACTTCGAGAACCCGTACCAGGCCCCGTACGAGGGCGCGAACGCTTCTCCGGTGAACCCGGAGTGGCCGCCTCCGCCGGCTCACCAGCCCGCCGGGGGCGACGGTCACGGCGGCTACGGCAACCACGACGGCTACAGCGGCCATGGCGGCTACGGCGGCCACGGCGGAACCGGTCACCAGATTCCGGTCGCCGCCGAACCCGGCCCCCGCAAGAAGCGCACCCGCGGTCCGCTCGCGCTGCTCGCCGCCGTGGCGATCGTCGCGGCGGCGATAGGCGGCGGCACGGCCTACGGCATCCAGGAGCTGACCGGCAAGGACGAGGTGGTCTCCTCGTCCACCACCACCAACGTGGTGCCCTCCAGCAAGACGGGTGACGTGGCGACCATCGCGGCGGCGGTCAGCCCGAGCGTCGTCGAGGTCAGCGCCACGCTCAGCAACGGGACGTCCACCGGCTCCGGTGTGATCATCACCAGCGGCGGCGAGGTCGTCACCAACAACCACGTCATCTCGGGCGCGAACTCGATCAAGGTGACGACCAGCGACGGCAAGTCGTACACCGCGAAGGTCGTCGGCACCGACAGCAAGAAGGACCTCGCGCTGATCAAGCTGGAGAACGCCGCCGGCCTGAAGGCGGCGACCCTCGGCAACTCCGACGGCGTCAAGGTCGGGGACACGGTCGTGGCGATCGGCTCCCCCGAGGGCCTGACCGGCACCGTCACCAGCGGCATCATCTCCGCGCTGAGCCGTGACGTGACCGTCTCGACCGACGAGAGCCAGGGCCAGCAGCAGGGCGGCGGGGACGGCAACTGGCCGTTCCAGTTCGGCGGCCAGCAGTTCAACGGCGACACGGGCACGTCCACGACGACGTACAAGGCCCTCCAGACGGACGCCTCCCTCAACCCCGGCAACTCGGGCGGCGCGCTCATCGACGCGGGCGGCAACATCATCGGCATCAACTCCGCGATGTACTCCGCCGCGGCCGACTCGTCCTCCTCCGACGCCGGCAGCGTCGGCCTCGGCTTCGCCATCCCGATCAACACCGTCAAGGCCGACCTCGCCACGCTGCGGGCCGGCGGCTCCGACAGCTGACAAGGGCTCCGACAGCTGAGAACCCACCACCCAGTCAGGGAGTACGTCATGATCCAGCAGATCCAGCAGATCCAGCAGATCAAGCAGGTTTCGCACACGGTGACCGGTTTCGGTGCGGCCGACCTCGGCCTGGCCCTCGACGTGGCGTACGAGCTGCACCCGCCGGTCGCGCCGACCCGCGCGCCGGAGGTGGCGGTCCCGCAGCTCACGATCCCCACGGTCCCGCAGCTGATGGGCCTGCGCACCACGGCCGCCCGCCCGCACCTGCGCAAGGTTCAGCTGAACCGGCTCGCGTCACTGCGCGGCTGACCCCACCCCGACCCGCTCTCTACGCGCCCACGGGGAAGCGTGCGAGGCTGAGGACACTCAGGCACGATCAGCAGGTCCAGCCTCCCGTCGTCCCACCGCACCCGAGGAATCCACGCCCATGAGCCCCGCCGAAGGCGACCGTGACACCCAGCGCATCCTGATCGTCGACGACGAGCCGGCGGTGCGCGAAGCACTCCAGCGCAGCCTCGCCTTCGAGGGCTACGACACGGAGGTCGCCGTGGACGGAGCGGACGCGCTGGAGAAGGCCGCGGCCTACCGGCCCGACCTGGTGGTCCTCGACATCCAGATGCCCCGCATGGACGGCCTCACCGCGGCCCGCCGCATCCGCGGCGCGGGCGACACCACCCCCATCCTGATGCTGACGGCCCGCGACACCGTCGGCGACCGCGTCACGGGACTGGACGCCGGCGCGGACGACTACCTGGTCAAGCCGTTCGAACTGGACGAGCTGTTCGCCCGGGTGCGTGCGTTGCTCCGCCGCAGCTCCTACGCGGCGGCGGCCGGCGGGGTCGCGGTCGAGGAGGACGAGGCCCTCACCTTCGGCGACCTGCGCATGGACCTCGCGACGCGGGAAGTGACGCGGGGCGGGCGCGCGGTCGAACTGACCCGCACGGAGTTCACCCTCCTGGAGATGTTCATGGCACACCCGCGCCAGGTCCTCACCCGGGAGCAGATCCTGAAGGCGGTCTGGGGCTTCGACTTCGAGCCGTCGTCCAACTCGCTGGACGTGTACGTGATGTACCTGCGCCGAAAGACGGAAGCGGGAGGTGAGCCGCGTCTCGTGCACACCGTGCGGGGCGTGGGTTATGTCCTGCGACAGGGCGGCGCGGAGTGAACAAGGTCCTACGACGGCTGCGGACCCTCCCCATTCGGGCCCGGCTGTCGATGCTGGTCGCTGCCGCTGTGGCGTTCGCGGTGGCGGCGGTTTCGGTGACGTGCTGGTTCATCGTGCAGGGGAAGCTGTACGACCAGGTGGACGAGGATCTGACGCAGTCGAGGATGAAGGGGCCGGGGCAGTTCGCCCAGATGCAGAACGCGCTCGCCAACTGCACCCAGACTCCACGGCCGAGCAACAACCCGTTCCGGAACGACCTCTACACCCAGGTGGTCCCAGCCGACGGAACCCCTTGTGTCATCCAGGACTCCGAGGGCTCGATCAAGGTCACCCAGGCCGACAAGGATGTGATCAGGAACGCAAGCAGCGGCAAGTCCCTCATCCGCAACGGTACCGACGGGAACGGCAATTCCGTACGCGTGATGACCACGCCGGTCACCCTCGAGAACACCACGACCGGGGAGCAGTCCTACGGGGCAGTCATGGTCGCCGTCCCTCTGAAGGGCACCGAGTCGACCCTCAACGACCTGGCCCTCATCCTTCTCCTCGTTTCCGGTATCGGAGTCCTCGGCGCGGGAGCCGCCGGTCTGGCAGTCGCCCGTGCGGGTCTCCGACCGGTCGACAAGCTCACGGAAGCCGTGGAGCACGTCGCCCGCACCGAAGACCTGAGCGTCCGCATCCCCGTCGAGGACGACAGCGAAGACGAGGTGGCCCGGCTCTCCCGGTCCTTCAACTCGATGACCGCCTCCCTCGCCAACTCCCGCGAGCTGCAACAGCAGTTGATCGCGGACGCCGGGCACGAGCTCCGCACGCCCCTCACTTCCCTGCGTACCAACATCGAGCTCCTCACCCGCAGCGAGGAGACCGGCCGGCCGCTCCCCGAGGCGGACCGCAAGGCGCTGCTCGCCTCCGTGAAGGCGCAGATGACGGAGCTGGCGGCCCTCATAGGCGATCTGCAGGAACTCTCCCGCTCGGAAGGCCAGCACGGCGAACGCGTGCAGGTGGTCTCACTGGAGGACACGGTCGAGTCCGCCCTGCGCCGGGCACGGCTCCGCGGCCCGGAGCTCACCATCACCGCCGATCTACAGCCCTGGTACGTCCGGGCGGAGCCCTCCGCCCTGGAGCGGGCGGTCGTCAACATCCTCGACAACGCCGTGAAGTTCAGCCCCGAGGGCGGCACGATCGAGGTGGAACTCGGCAGCGGCATCCTGACCGTCCGCGACCACGGACCCGGCATCCCCACCGAGGAACTACCGCACGTCTTCGACCGCTTCTGGCGCAGCCCCAGCGCGCGGGCCCTGCCGGGCTCGGGCCTGGGCCTGTCGATCGTCGCGCGGACGGTGCAGCAGGCGGGCGGCGAGATCACCCTGGCCCGCGCGGAGGGCGGCGGCACGGTGGCGACGGTACGACTACCGGGGGCTCCTACCCCTCCGCCGGAGGTTCCTTAGGAAGTTCGTAAACCTGCCAGAAGACCTCCATCACCAGGATCTGCGGATCCGCAGAGCGTGGAACGAAGGTATAGACCAGCCAGCCATAGTGGTTGTCGAAGTACACGATGCGCGGTCCCTTGGGATCGCTGGACCGTACCGGCTCGACGTACATGGTCTCCGGCAGGTCGCGATCGGTGTCGATCCCGCGGAAATACGGGTCCTTCGCGATGACCAGCTCGGCGCGAACTTCGTCGACCATCTTCCGTACATGCTCCGGCAGTGCATCACGGCTGGCGAGCGCATCGAGCCGCCAGTCCATCTGCCAGGGCGGCCCCATGAACTCGTCGGTCACTCGCCGGGCTCCAAATCCCGCACGCTGTAGCGAATCTTCGCCACCTCTTCTAGGAGAGCCTTCGCCTCAGCGATGTCGGTCGCCTCTGCCGCACGGTGCTGAAGTTCGGTCACATGAGCGTCGAGCTTCGGATCACGTGCAATTGCGTATTCGCACCACCAGCGGGCCAGGAACGCGGACACGGGACCAACGTCGTAGGTGTCACCGATCGCCCGCTTCCAGTGCGCGTCGAAGTCGGGGAGAAGGCCGGGGGCGTCTTCAGCGATGGCCCTGCGCAGCGCCATCGGCGTCCGCTCGGGCATGGAGGGGACGGCCGAATCGGATTCCGCAGCGTGGGCAACCATGCTCGATGTCCTCCTTCGACACTCTGTGTCTACGACCATAGCCGCCTCGCACTCCGTGGATCAGTCGTTCGTGTCGTGGTCACGAGATCCAGCGTGTCGGCGGCGACGGCTCGAACATCAGCACTTCCGGCATATGTCACCCGAATGTGCGCAGACCGGCCTCCCCCTTGACCGCTGCCACGAACCGGGACCAGGACGGGCCCGAGAAGACCAGCGGGCGGGTCGTCGGGGTCTTGCTGTCCCGGACGGGGACTATGCCGGGGTAGCCGTCGGCGATCTCGACGCAGTCGTTGGCTCCCCCTTCGCTGTAGCTCGACTTGCGCCACATGGCGGTGTTGAGATCAGGGGTGTGCGTCTTCATGGTGTCCGTGCTCCTCAAGTACGTCCCTGATGAACGCGAGCGAGTCCGACGGGGACAGCGCCAGGTCGCGGAGCCGATCGTAGGACAAGCGCTGCCGCAGAACCTCGTCCGGATCATCGATCAACCGACTGCAACCGTTGCCTTCCTTGTAGGCAACGGCACTCCCGTCTCCTTGCCAGAGCAGGGTCAGCGACCCATTCATATGGTGGTGGACACCCGCTGAGAACGGGAGTACCTGCAACGCCACGTTGGGCCACGTCGCAGCGGCTTCAAGATGCAGCAGCTGGTCGTGCCAGGTCTTGCCCCGGGCCGCGGGACGCCGAAGCGCGAACTCGTCCATGATGACGCGGACGTCGGGCTGGGGCTTCTGCCCCAGGAGGTACTGCCGCCCGAGCCGTGCCGCCACCTGCTCCTCGACAGCCTCGTCGCCGCCAGGTGTTGTCTGAGCCCCAGACAACACCTCCCGCGCGAAATCCTCGGTCTGAAGAAGCCCCGGCACCCCTGGCGTGAACAGCCACATGATCCGCGCCGTCGACTCCCGCTTCATGTACTCCTTGTACTGGTCCCTGAACGCATCCAGCCGCGCCGCGCGCCAGTGCCGAACCAGCAGGTCACCGGCGCCGAAGTACCCGTCCAGGTCCTCCATGACGGTCACCTTGGACAGTCGCTCACCCGACTCCAGGCGGCTCAGATAGCTCTTGTCGTAGCCGGTGTCGTCGGCCAGCTGGCCCAGCGACTTGCCGGCCTTCTCGCGGAGGAACTTCAGTGTTCGGCCCAGTACGGCCCGGCCCGACTCCCGTTCTCCGTCAACCACTTCGGCCACGTCACCCCTCCCCGTTGCCTGGCGCTCCAGGCAACACCGAACCTCTTCCGCAGAGTACGTCGCACCTGTGACGATCAGGGCACGAACGGTAATCACCGCTCGTCAGGCCAGCCACGACAGACGACAGAAACCCCCGCGGCCGACTGCATTCGACCCGGGGGCGTGGCCGACGTACTCAGAAGGACCGCCAGCATGAGGGAACGTATCGCGGGTTTTCGCGAGTCGCTACTGCGCACACTTGCGCGAATCCTGCTGCCCACCCGGCACCCGCACCCGCACCCGCACCCGCACCATGACGTCCGGCCCGAACCACCCAGCCAGGAGCTGCTGCCGACGGCCCCGGTCGACGCGCGGCCCCCACGGATCCCGCATCTCCTCAGCTTCGAAAGGGTGCAAGAGCTCTACGAGCTCGAGAGGCGCAGGGAAGAGGAGGCCTCCGCGTGAGCGGCCTCCGGCTCCTGCCCTGGACCAGCCTCGACGGCAAGCCCTGCTACCTCGACACCGACAACGACCACAGCCGTCTCTCCCTCCTCGCCGACAACGTCGAAACCGCTCAACTCGCCTCTGCGGAACACGTACTCGGCGGTGCCAGAGCCGTGCTGGCCGACTGCGGGGCGGGGGAACCGGCCGTGCGCTTCGCGTTGACCAGGGCCATCGAGTCCCTGGGAGACGTACTGCGGATCGCGGTCAGCCGGGGCGGATGCGAGCGAGGGCGGGTGCGAGGGGACGACGGCGGCACGTGACAGCGCGGGCGCGGCGGGGGGCGCGCCCATCCCCCCGATACTTTCCCTGAGTTGGGCAACCTTTCTTCAACGTGCGGCGACTGTGCAGCGGATCGAGTCCCCCGCCCCGCACGGAAGGCACCCCCCATGAGCGACCACCGCCGCAAGTCGCCCGAGTCGACCGAGTCGGCCAAGTCGACGGCCAAGCCCCGGCACCGGAGAAGCAGGAGGGCTCTGGCCGTCGGCGTCCCCCTCGCCCTCACCGCCGCCGGCACCCTCGCCTACGGCACGGACCTCGGGCTGTTCGGTGCGGACGCGCAGGCGAACGCCTCGGCCGCGACCGCCGCCGCGCCCGCCTGGGCGACCGCCACCGCCGACGGCTTCGCCTCCGTCAACGCGCTGGGCCAGAACGGCACTTACGGTGGCCGGGACGGCAAGACCGTCACCGTGAAGACCCTCGCCGATCTCGAGAAGTACGCGACCGCCAGTGAGCCGTACGTCATCGTCGTGGCGGCCACGATCAACATGAACCCGGTCGGGAAGGAGATCAAGGTCCAGTCGAACAAGACGATCGTCGGGTCCGGAACGTCCGGGCAGATCGTCGCCGGCGGCTTCTTCCTCGGGCAGGGCGTCCACAACGTCATCATCCGGAACCTGACCATCCGGGATGCGTACCAGGGCACCTGGAACGACAAGGAACACGACTACGACGGCATCCAGATGGACGGCGCGCACCACGTCTGGATCGACCACAACGACATCCGCCACATGGCCGACGGCCTCATCGACAGCCGCAAGGACACCACCTATCTGACCGTCTCCTGGAACAAGCTGAGCCAGGAGAACAAGGCGTTCGGCATCGGCTGGACCGACAACGTCACCGCCGACATCACGATCCACCACAACTGGATCCGCGAGACCGAGCAGCGCAACCCCTCCACGGACAACGTCGCCCACGCGCACCTGTACAACAACTTCCTGGAGGACGTGGCGGGGACGGACATCAAGTCGTCCTACGGCAACTACTCGCGCGGCAAGACGAACATGGTCCTGGAGAACTCCTACTTCCAGGGCATGACCAACCCCGTCGTCCGGGACGCCACCGCCACCCTCGTCCAGCGCGGCAACGTGTTCTCCGGGACCAGCGGGAAGAACGAGAGCGGCGGCAGCGGCGCGGCCTGGGACCCGAAGACGTACTACGGCTACACCCTCGACAAGGCCGCGGACGTGCCCGCGCTTCTCAAGTCGGGTGCCGGACCGCGCAGTTCGATCGGCACGGCGACCGCCACCACGACGACCCCCACGACCACGACGCCGAAGGCCGCCGCCGTCACCACCCTCACCGTCGCCAAGGACGGCAGCGGGCAGTACTCGACCGTGCAGGCCGCCGTGAACGCCGTACCGGCGAACAACCCCTCGCGCGTCGTGATCGCCGTCAAGCCGGGAACGTACCGCGAGCTGGTCAAGGTCCCGGCGAACAAGCCGCACGTCACCATCCAGGGCACCGGCGGCAGCCGCAAGGACACCACGATCGTCTACAACAACGCGTCGGGTACGCCGAAGCCCGGCGGGGGCACGTACGGCACCGGCGGCAGCGCCACCGTGGCCGTCGACGCGGACGACTTCCAGGCCCGCAACCTGACCATCTCCAACGACTTCGACGAGGCCGCCCACCAGGACATCGCCCAGCAGGCGGTGGCCCTGCGCACCTCCGCCGACCGGATCTTCCTCGACGGCGTCATCGTCAGCGGCGACCAGGACACCCTGCTGGTGGACACCGCGTCCAAGGACAGGCTGGGCCGTGTCTACATCACCAACTCCTACGTCGTCGGCAACACCGACTTCATCTTCGGCCGCGCCACCGCGGTGATCGACAAGTCCGTCATCACCCTGAAGAAGCGCTGGAACGGCACCTCGGCCGGCTATGTCACGGCCCCCAGCACGGCCGCGAACCGCAAGGGCATCCTGATCGCCAACTCCACGGTGAGCGGTGACGTGTCCGACCGCAGCTTCTACCTCGGCCGCAACTGGCACGCGGGCGGCGACGCGAGCCTCGACCCGCAGGCCACCGTCCGCAACACCTCCCTCAGCGCCGCGATCAAGACCACCCCCTGGTCCGACATGGGCGGCTTCTCCTGGAAGGACGACCGCTTCGCCGAGTACAAGAACACCGGCGCCGGGGCCGGGGCCGCGAGCGGCGACCGCCCCCAGCTGACCGACTCCCAGGCCACCGGCCAGGAGGTCGCGGACTGGCTGGGCGACTGGACCCCCACGGCTTCCTGACATCCCCCTGCCCGCTGCTCCGTCTCGAGGTCTACGAGACCGTACTCGCCTCCCGCCCCGTCCTCGACCACGGTTCGGCCAGGCGGGTGTAGGCGGGGCAGCGGGTCATCAGTTCGTCGTGGGTTCCGGTGTCCAGACGAGTTTCCAGGCGGATTCGGGAACCAACCGCGTACTCACACAGGCCATATGAAGGCGAGGAGTCGCTCCGCGCTCTGCTTCGCCGCAGTGCTGAAGTCGTCACCGTCGACCACCGTGCGGAGGGCGTCGACGGCCGTCTGACGGAACTCCTCGCCGAGACCGATCAACGCCGAGGTGGCCCTGCCGCGGTCGGCGTCGGCGGACCACCTGTTGGCGACGACGGTCACGAGATGTTCGACGGCCAGTGGCCGGTACAGGTCCGCGAAACCTGTCAGGAACAGGGCCAGCTCCAGGTGGGCGGCAGGATCCGTCGTCGGGCCGCTGCACGCGGCCCGAAATGCCGCCACCGCCTGGTGGGCGTAGGAGTCGCCGAAGCCGGCCAGCACGTCCGCCGCCTCCCTGCGAACGATGGCGGACGTCCCGCCGCGTCCGATGACGCGCCGCAGCATTCGTGCGGCGGCCGGCTTGTGACTCTCGCCCATCCTCGCCGTGTGTACGGCCAACCTGATGCGGTCCTGGGAGGACAGGAACAGGCCTCCGAAGGCGTCGCGAAGGCCTGCCGCACTCTCGGAGCAGGTGTAGACGGCAGCTGCCCACGTGGACAGCTGGGCAGCCTCCCGAGGGGGAATGCTCCTCAGCACAGCCTTGGCGGCGGTCGACCAGTGCTCAGCTCCCAGCTCGTGGAGCGACTGCGCCGCGGTATGACGGTCTCGTGCGTCGGTCCTGCGTGCCGTGGCGACAGCGCGCAGAGCCCGGGTGGCCTCGTTGACGTGCTCTGTGCCGACGCAGAGCAGGGCACGGGCGGCCAGGAGCCTCTCTCTTCCGCCGCGGGGTCGCGGGCAAGCCGGCACAGGATCTCTGGTTCCGTGGGCACATGGCCGCCGCCGAGTGCCAACAGGCCGCGCGCCGTGCTCCATCCCGGCCGCCCGCTGTCGGCGCGCGGTCCGGTGTCGGCGCGCAGTGCCGCGGCGACCTGATCCACCCAGGCCTCACCGAGCGCGTGAAGCGTCGCGGCGACCGCCCGCCGGCCCTTGGCTCCCACCGCGGGGTCCATCAGGCTCCGGCACATCCAGGCCAGGACGGTCTCACGCGCACCGCCGCGGGTCCCGCGCAGCGCCTCGATCACCGGTCCCGAGCCCTGCGGCTCGGCCTCCGCGTCGAGGATCAGCGCTCGCAGCAGTGTCGCGTCGAGCGGGACGGGTTCACTGAGGACGACCAACGCGCGAGCCGCGGCGACAGACAGGTTCCGGCCCCCCTTCGCACCTCGGAGCGTGCTCCGGAGAACCGCGGCCGCCCTCTCCAGGTGTGGTGCGCCCAGTGCTCGCAACTCCGCCGCGGCCCTGGCCCGTTCGTATGCGTGGCTGCGCGGATCGGTCAGGACGCCGCACAGGGCATCCACCGCCTCGTCCGCCGCGGAGCCGCCGTACGCGGCCATCCGGATCCCGGCGCGCAGCCGGACCGCGGGAAAGGCCCCGCCAGTCCTCAGCACCTCTCGCCAGGCCTCCACCTCCTCGGCCGGTGTCTCCCGGGGCGCCCAGTCCAGGATCGCCTTCGCGTTTCTGCGGGCGTCCCTGCTGCTGTCGCGGGCTTCGAGTATGTCCTGGGCCCGGCGCCGCGCCTCCTGTGCGTAGGCCCCGCCGAGCCGCGCCAGATACTGCCCGGCATACGCGCGGTTACCGGAGTCCAGGGTCGCGTCGTCCATGATCGCGCGACTCGCCGCGGCGGCCGTGTCGGCGGCCTCGGAGCCGAGGTGGGTCAGCTCCATCGCGGCTCGGATCCGGTCCCGGTAGAGATCGGCGGTCGAGTCGGCTGCCATGGCTTTCAGGACGTCGGCGGCCTCCCCGACGTATGCCCTGCCGAGCGAGGCCATGAGCCAGGCAGCGTTCCGCCGGAGGTACGCCGCCGTCAGCGGGACGGCCACCAGGTCTCGCAGTGCGCTCGCCGCCATCGGCCGGTACGGCTCGCCGAGTTCGGCCAGCGCACCCACGGCGGACAGACGCTCGTGGCCGTCCTTCAAGGGGTCGGCCGCGATCCGGCCGAGCCGGATCGCGGCCTCGTGCGCATGCTCCTCCCCGAGCCCGAGGAGGGCCTCGGCCGCCTCCCGCCGCACGTAGTCGGCGGAGCGCCGATCGCAGACGGCTCTCAGCAGGAGGGCCGCTGCCTCCGTCTCGTGCTCGGGATGCGAGTCGGCCAGCACCCTGGCCGCCTTCACCAGTTCGGAATCCATCTGCCGGTCCAGGGAGGCCGCCGCCAGAATCCGCGCCGCGCTCGCCGGATCGTGGCCGATCAGGGCCCGGCCGGCCGCCACCCGGCGCCAGTCGCCGGACCGCTGTGCCGTCTCGGCCAGATACTCCGTCACCTCGGGATGCCGGATGCGGGCCAGCAGCTGCCAGGTGGGGGCGAAGGCGCGCGGGCGGCGCACCTCGGAAGTCCCGAGGAACCTCCGGTAGTGCCCGTCCTCCGCCGGACACCCCTCCGCCAGCAGCTCCCCCGCCAGCATCTGGTTCCCGTGCCCCTCCTCCAACAGCCGATCCAGCAACTCCCGCCCACCCGCGCGATACCGGTGGCAGTAGTGGACCAGCGCGGCGACATACAGATCCCGCAGCGGATGCTCCGTGAGCCCCGACGCGGCCAGCAGCGCCGCCCGCCACTCCTCGCGCCCGAGGTCGAAGTCCTGCGGAAGCCCCGCGACCAGCTTCTCCGCCGCCAGATGCTCGGCGAAGGTCGTGTGCAGGAACGCGACGCCGCCCCCCTCCCGTACGCCATCCCCCTCTCGTACCAGCAGACCCGTGGCGAGAAGGGCGTCGAGCACGACGTTGCGCCAGCCGTCCAGCGGTGGGACCGCGCCGAAGCGGCGGCCCATGTCGTCGGTGGCCGTCTCCTCCCACCAGCGCAGGGCCTCCCGGAGAAGGTCCTGCGCGCCCGTGGCGACCTGGGCGTGGGCGAGGTGGCGTACCAGCTCTTCCAGGTGGGCCCTCAGGTGGGCCACGGCTGCGGGCCCGCGGTGGATCCCTTCGGCGGACAGGGTCAGCCGGCGCCAGCGGTCGTCCGTCTGGTCGCGTTTGGCGGCCAGCAGCTGGACGCGGCACTGCTCGTACAGAGCCCAGCGGTTGTCGGGAAGCGGTGACGCGGGCGCGCTCTCGAAGACGAGGGCCGTGACGGTCGCGAGCAGCGGGTTGCGCAGGAGATCGCCCAGTCCGGCCGCGTCCACCTGCGCGAGGAAGCGCGCCGCGCCTTCCGGGCGGCCCGAGTCCTGGCAACCCGAGTCGTTGCAGCCCGCGTCCTTGCAGCCCGCGTCCTTGAACCAGGCGTGGGCGAACTGCTGCAGCCGCTGCCGGGTGAAGGGGGCGAGGAGGTACTGGTGGAAGCCGGACTCCTCGAACGCCTTGACGGCCTCTGGGTCGCGGCGCGTGGTGAGCAGTATCCGCAGGGGCGTCGACGCGGAGGCGGCCCCCTCGCGGGCGTGGTCGGTGAGGCGATGGATCAGCCGGTTGCGGCGGTCGAGGGGCACCTCGTCCAGGGCGTCGATCAGCACGAGCCAGGTGGCCCCCGGCGGCAGCCGCGGCAGGGTGCCGTCCTGCGTACCCAGGCCGGTGGCCGTGGCCACCGCGTTGTCCAGCAAGTCTTCGAACTCAGCCAGCGCGGGGGCCGTGACCAGCAGGGGAACCAGCCCTCCGGCCGCGGCCGGCGCCGCGAGGGCCGCGCGCCCCAGATCGAGACAGCACCTGTGCAGGAGCGTGGACTTCCCCTCCCCTGGCCCGGCCACGACGACCAGATGCCCGCCGTCGTCGGGGGCGAGCGCCTCGTCCAGGACGTCCTCCAGCCGCCGCGAACGCCCGGCCCGTGGCGTGTGCCCACCCGGTACGGTGCCGGCTCCGCCGTTCCTCGAGGGCTCCGCGCCCTCCTGGGGTGGTTCCGCCGGGCTGTCGAGGACCTGCCGGACATGGACGTCGGTCAGTCGGCGGGGCCTTCGGTCCTGACGGAAGCGGTAGGGGAGTTCGTCCGCGGCGTTCAGCTGCCGGCGCAGCACCCTGCGGACGGCAGGCGGGATCCAGTGCGCGGGCTCGGTCATCGCGGGGGTGCCGGCGGTCGCCTGCCGCACGGGGAGGGGCGTCGGCTCGAGGCCGTGCTCGCTCAGCAGCGCGACGAAGTCCGGGTCCCGCAGGTCGCACAGGTCCGTACCGGTGAGGTTTCTGCGGTCGCCGGTGGGCCGGTGACTGGTGACGACCCCGGCCAGCAGTCCTTCATGGACGGTGAGGATGCCCGCGCCCGAGTATCCGGCCCACGGCGACTGCTGCGGTCCCCGCGGCGGAGGGTCGCTGGTGGCGACTGACACCTGTAGCTGATGATCAGTGCGGTCCGACCCGAGTTGGATCGTGCCGTCCATCTGGTGGCCGCGCGGCCGGCCCCCTTCCAGCGTGAACCACGGGAAGCCGACCGCGTGCACGTCGATCCGCCCCAGGTCGTGGGGCAGGTCCGCGAACCCGATCGGCGGGAGTGAGGCGCGGTCCGCGTCCAGCGCCAGCAGGGCGATGTCCCGCCCCGCATGGGCCACCACCCGGCGAACCGCTGTGCGTCCGGCGGATCGCGCGGTCCGTACCTCGTAGCGCGCGGCCGGGTCTCGCACCGCGTGAGACGCGGTGATCGCCAGATCGCCCACCAGCAGCAACCCCGACGCCACGGCACGACGCCGACCGTCCGAACCGGTGGCGACGACCTGGACGACGCGATCGGCCCTGCTCATCGCCGTCAGTCTGCGAGCAGTACGGCGTCCGCCTCGCCGAGTCCGGTGAGCACCCGTCCGCCGTCGGCCGTCTCGGCCTTCAGCTGGAGCGACACCGTGTGGGTGGCGCTGATGGTCTGCGAGGCCTTCCCGTCGGCCGACACGACCCAGAACTTGACCCCGCCGCCGCCCTCCTCGGCCTGGGTGACGGCCACTTGGAGGTCGAGGTTGACCGTCTCCACCTGCAGCCGGACAGGGTGCCCGGCAGACTCCCGCATCGCCTCGGCCAGCTCGTCCCGGAGCGCCTTCAGGGCGTCCGCAAGCCCGATCTCCATCTCGTCCTCCCCCTTCGGCCCTGTGCGCGGCCGATCCCGGCATCGTAGTGGGCGGACGCATCGCGGCAGGCGAGTTGCGGCAGCCGGGCAGATCTCCTGCACGGCTGCCGCGGGTCTGCCCCGGAACAAGCGCGGTTCGGCTAGCCGACGATCGTGATCCGGTTCGCGACCGGCGGGGCGATCGGGGCCGTGGCCGAGGAGCTCGCCGTGAGGTACTGCTGCAGGGCCGTCAGGTCGTCGGTGCCGACGAGGTCGTTCGTGCCCTGGCCCAGGGTGGTGAAGCCGTCGCCGCCGCCCGCGAGGAAGCTGTTCGTCGAGACGCGGTAGGTCGCGGCCGGGTCGATCGCCGCGCCGTTCAGCCGGATGGAGTCCGTGACGACGCGGTCGGCGCCGCTCTTCGTCAGATCCAGCGTGTACGTCAGGTTGGCGGACGGCTGGAGGATCTTCGGCGCGCTCGCGTTCGTGCCGCTCACCTGCTCCTTGAGTACCTGGATCAGCTGGGCGCCGGTGAAGTTCTGCAGGTTCACCGTGTTGGAGAACGGCTGCACGGTGAAGCCCTCGGCGTAGGTGACCACGCCGTCGCCCTCACTGCCCTTGGCCGCGTAGGTGAGGCCGGCCCGGACGCCTCCCGGGTTCATCAGCGCGAGGTCCGTCTCCGGGTCGAGCTCACGGCCGTACCAGAGCTGGGCGTCCGCGATCAGGTCGCCCATCGGGGACTCGGTGCCCGTGTTGGGAACGTCCGCGGATATGTAGCCGATCGCGCGGTTGCCGACCGGCGCCGCCAGCGTGTTCCACTTGGTGATCAGCTCGGTCATGTCGGGCGCCTTGGCGACGGTCCGGGTGACCACGTGGTTCGCCGACTTGACCGCCGTGCGGGCGATGTCGCCGGTGAAACGGTCGTACGTCAGCGTGGTGTCCGTGTACAGACGGCCGAAGGACGCGGCCGAGGTCACCGTGCGCGGCTTGCCCGACGGGTCCGGGATCGTGCAGGCGTAAGCGGCGTGCGTGTGGCCCGTCACCAGCGCGTCCACCGCCGGCGTGATGTTCTTCGCGATGTCGACGATCGGGCCGGAGATGCCGGCGCCCGCGCCCGGGGAGTCGCAGTTGTAGTTGTACGCGCCCGAGGCCGGGAGGCCGCCCTCGTGGATGAGCGCCACGATCGACTTCACGCCCTGCTTCTGCAGCACCTTGGCGTACTTGTTGATCGTCTCGACCTCGTCCTTGAACTTCAGGCCCTTGACGCCCTCGGCGGAGACGACACCGGGAGTGTCCTCCAGCGTCACACCGATGAAGCCGATCTTGACGTCCTTCTTCTTCCAGACGTAGTACGGCCTCAGGATCGGCTTGTTCGTCTTCTCGTCCAGGACGTTCGCCGCCAGGTACGGGAAGTCGGCGCCCTGGAACTTCTTGTCGGTGTAGCAGCCGGCCGTCGGGTGGCAGCCGCCGTTCTGCAGGCGGGCCAGCTCCTTGGCCCCCTCGTCGAACTCGTGGTTGCCGACGCTCGTGACATCCAGGTCGAGCTTGTTCAGCGCCTCGATGGTGGGCTCGTCGTGGAACAGGCCCGAGATCAGCGGGGACGCGCCGACCATGTCACCGCCGGCCGCGGTGATCGAGTACGGGTTGCCCTTGCGCGCCTCGCGCAGATGGGTCGCGAGGTACTCGACACCGCCCGCGTCGATCGTCTTCGTCGTGCCGTCCGGCTGCAGTTCGGTGACCCGGCCGGAGGAACCCGACGGGGGCTCCAGGTTGCCGTGCAGGTCGTTGAAGGACAGCAGCTGCACGTCCTGGTAGCGGCTCGGCAGCGGCTTGCCGTGCCTGCCGTCGTGGGCGTCCGCCGGGAGGGCGGCGGCCAGGGCGCCGACGGTGGCGAGCGTGGCAGCGGTCGCGAGCAGACGGTACGTACGACGTCTGCGGCCGGGGTTCGGCTGGGATGTGGCTGGCATGCGCCCCCCTGTGAATCGACTGAGGTAAGTGGCAGGTAAGTGGCCCCGTTCGGGCGCAGCCTAGAGTCAACGCGCGTAGCGCGACAGGGGGTTCAGGGTTACATCCTGGTTTCCCTTTGCCCTCTCCTTTGCCCCCTCCTGTGCGCCCACTTTGCGGCGCCCTCCCCTTACCCTCGTACGCATGACCAGCGACGACACCGCACGGATCCCCGGCTCCCGATCCATCGAGACCCACTCCGAGCTCACCCCCGAACAGGTCGAGGCCGTCCTCGACCTGCTCGCGGAGGCCGCCCGGACGGACGGCCAGCAGGCGGTGTCCGAACAGGGCCGGCTGCAGCTGCGCGGAGGCGCCCGCGAGGGCGTCTCCCACCTCGTCCTCACCCTTGGCGACGAACTCGTCGGCTACGCCCAACTGGAGGACACCGATCCGGTCGAGGCGCCCGCCGCCGAACTGGTCGTCCACCCCTCCCACCGCGGTCACGGGCACGGGCGGGCGCTCGGCTCCGCCCTCCTCGCCGCCTCCGGCAAGCGACTTCGCGTGTGGGCCCACGGCGGGCACTCCGCCGCCCGGCACCTCGCCCAGGTGCTGGGCCTGTCGCTGTTCCGCGAACTGCGCCAGATGCGGCGGACCCTGACCGACCTGGAGCTGCCCGAGCCGGGGCTGCCCGAGGGCGTCACCGTCCGCACCTTCGTGCCCGGCCAGGACGACACCGCGTGGCTCGCCGTCAACGCCGCCTCCTTCGCCCACCACCCCGAACAGGGCTCCCTCACCCAGCGCGACCTCGACGACCGCAAGGCCCAGCCCTGGTTCGACCCCGCCGGCTTCTTCCTCGCCTTCCGCGGTGAGCAGCTCATCGGCTTCCACTGGACGAAGGTCCACGCCGAGGAGCAGCTCGGCGAGGTGTACGTCCTCGGCGTCGCACCCGGGGTGCAGGGCGGCGGCCTCGGCAAGGCCCTCACCACGATCGGCCTGCGGCATCTCGCGGGGCAGGGGTTGCCCACGGCGATGCTGTATGTCGACGCCGACAACAAGGCGGCGGTGTCGGTGTACGAGAGGTTGGGGTTCACCACGTACGAGACGGATCTGATGTACCGGACGGAGACGTGAGCGTTCGTTGTTCGGCCCTGAAGGGGCTTCCTCGCCTCGTCCTCAAACGCGGGACGGGCTGAAGAACCAGCGCCCCTTCACAGGCTCCGGTGTCCATATCGCGCTCAGTGTCACCGTCGTGCCCAGCACCACCGCCCATCTCAGCTGGGTCGCCACCCAGTAGGGGTCGTGGGGCGTTCCCAGCAGGCCCCACCTGTTGGGGACCAGCAGTGTCAGTCCGGCCGCCACTGCCAGCCAGATCGCCGTGCCTCTGCCCACTTGCGCCGTTTCGGTGAAGCGGACGGCGATCGTCGCGAGGGCGAGGGCGACGCCGGCCATCGCCGCCGCTTCCAGAGTGGCCGGGCCGAGTTCGGGGCGGGTCGGGGCGGGGATGAGGAGCAGGGCCGTCGCCCACCAGAGGAAGGTGAGCGGGACCACGAGGGCCAGGCGCAGGACGGTTCGCCAGGCGCGGCCCACCGGTGTCGCCGCGGTCGTGTTGCGGGCGGGGTCGTCCAGGAGAAAGGCCAGGCCCAGAGCTCCGGTGAGCGCGGTGAGGCGCAGCACCAGCCGGCCCAGGTCGGCGTCCGGCGCGTGCTCCGGCAGACGTACCGTCGCCGCCAGCAACAGGCCCATCCCACCGGTCGTGGCCAGCGCCGGCCAGGGGAGACTGCGCCACACCGGCGGCAGCAAGGACCGGAGCAGGGCCGCGGTGACCCGCCTCGCTTCCGGTTCGGCTTCTGGTTCGACTTCCGCTTCTCGTCCTCCTACTCCTCGCACTTCTCCGCCTCCTTCGGCACCGCGACGCCCAGCAGCTTCGCGGCCTGGGCGGTCGTCGTGCTCGCGGACGTCAGTTGCGCCCAGTGGGCCTTGACGCGGGCCGTCATCTCGGCGCGCGGGCCGGCAAGAAGTTCGCGGACCACCGCCGTCTGCGTCGCCGTCATGCTCAGTCCGTTCGTCGGGGCCAGGACCTGGCCCGAACCGCTGGTGGTGTCGTCCAGCCGCACGTGCTGGAACGTGGCCATCGGAGTGGGGTCGGCGCCCAGCACCAGCCACATGACGGTCACCGTGCGGGCGTCACACATCTCCTGAAGCGTCACGTTCTCCGAGCCGCCCACCAGGACCGAGGCGGCACCGACCGCGAACTCGGGGACGCGGTTGCCGCCCCACCGTGTGCCGACGGTCACCTCGCCCGGGGTGGCGGAGGGGTCCAGGGCGGCGTCGACCTCCTCACCGTTGTAGATGCGCTGGCGGACCGTCAGTGGAACCTGCGCCGCCGAACCTCCCGCCAGGGACTGGAGCCGGTCGACGACCTCGGCCCATTCCGGCCGCACGCCCTTCCACTCGGGGAACGAGCAGTACGTCGAGCCGCCGTACCGCGTGCACGACTGGACCTTCTGCGGGGTCTCGGACGCCGTCTTACGGGCCGCGTCCAGGTCCGCCGTGTCGCGCGGGATCTGGCCGATCGCGCCGGCCGCGGTGGCCGCGAGGGCGAGGGCGGTCGCCGCCTTGACCGCCCGGGTACGCCCGCCCGAGAGCAGGAGGGCCGCGCAGGCCAGCAGGACGCACGCCGCCGTCACATACAGCGCGTGCCAGCCGGCGGGGCGGCCGAGGAGGTCGGCCGGCACCGGGTCGCCGCCGCTGGAATCGGAGAACAGGATCGGGGAGAGCCAGCCCACCCACTTGCCCTCGATGCCGAGGAGGGCGGAGGCCAAGGTGATCAGCACATACAGGGCGATGACGAAGAGTATGGGGATGAAGGGGGAGGGCAGCAGGCGCGCCAGCAGCACGCCCGTGATGCCCGCCATCAGGACGCTCAGCGGCCCGACGGCCAGTTCCCCGAGGGAGCCGTGGCCGATCGCGCCGGGCTTCAGGGCCTCCCGGGTGAACTCGGCCGCGACGACGAGTGCGGTGAGTGCCGCGTAGGGGATCACGGACAGCACATGGGCGAGGGTGCGCCGCCAGGGTTCCATGGGCAGCACGCCGAACTGCTGGACCGTGCCGTGCTTGCGCGAGCGCAGTGCGGCGGAATTGGTGCAGATGAGCAGGGCGACGGCGAAGAGGAGGGGTGCCACCTGCGTCCGGCGGTCGACCGTGTTGAGGACGGGGAAGTCGTCCATGCCGTCTTTGCTCATCAGCCGCAGGACGACGAAGCCGACGTAGAGGGCGAAGAAGAACAGCACCGGGACCTGTTGGAGCAGTTCGCGGGTCTCGAAGCGGGCAAGGGCGAGGACCGCTCCGGCGTGGTGGCCCTCGCCTGGGGACTCGGTGCGCGTGGGGGCCGGCTCGCCGGCCGTCTGGGTGCTGGTGTTCAGGCCGGCGCTCATGCCGACGCCTCCGCGCTCTCGCCGTCGAGGGCGAGCAGATAGCCGTCCTCCAGGGTGGGTTCGAGGAGGTCGGCGCCGGTCGGCGGCTCGCCGATGTTGCGGAAGGCGCCGGTGCCGGTGCGCCAGCCTGCCAGGGCCTTCGGGTCGCGTTGCGCGCTGCTCCAGACCCGGCCGGCCGCGCGGGCCGTCAGGTCGGCCGGGGTGCCCTCGAAGCGGACCCGGCCGCCGGCCAGGACCACGACACGGTGGCAGAGCATCGCCACGTCCTCGGTCTGGTGGGTGGACAGCAGCACCGTGCGACCCTCGCCCGCCTGAGCGATCAACTCACGGAATCTCATGCGCTGTTCGGGGTCGAGGCCGACGGTCGGCTCGTCCAGCACGAGGAAGCCGGGGTCGCCGACGAGGGCGGCGGCCAGGGCGACGCGCTGCCGCATGCCGCCGGACAACCGCTTGATGCGCTTGCCGCGCACTTCCGAGAGGTCGACGGCCTCCAGCACGCGCCGCACCTCACGCAGCCGGGCGGCGCGGTCGGTGAGCTCCTTCAGGATGGCCACGTAGTCGACGAACTCGAAGGCGGTGAAGTCAGGGTGGAATCCCGGGCTTTGGGGGAGGTAGCCGAGGGTGCGACGCAGGTTGAGGCGGCCGGTGGCGGTGCCCGGGTCGTGGCCGAGGGCCGTGAACGAGCCCCCGTCGGGCGGCGCGGCCGTGGCCAGCACGCGCAACAGGGTGGTCTTTCCTGCGCCGTTGGGTCCGAGCAGCCCGGTGACACCAGGACCCAGCCGCAGCGACACCCCGTCGAGGGCGCGGGTGCCGCCGAAACGCAGGGAGAGGTCGGTGACCGTCACCGTGGTGGAGCCGGAGCCGGAGCCGGAGCCGGAGCCGGAGGCGGAGGCCGTGGTCATGGGGAACTCCTGAAAGTCGAACGGGCAGCCTGAGCCAGGAAGGCCCGGCCGGGGACCGGCGCCTGCGAGGCGGGAGCCCCCGAGGCGGGGACGGCGCTTGCGGGGCCGACGGCGGCGGGGCCGGCCGGGCCGAGAGACGCCGGAACCGAGGTCATGGGAACGCGGGCCGCGCGGGTGGGGGGTGTCGGGGTTGGGGGGCGGGTCATCGTGTGCCGCCTTCTGGGAAGCCGGCCAGGGGGCGGGCGTCGAAGCGGTCTCGGGACTGGTAGAGCAGCAGGGCGGCCAGGGCCGCCACCGCTGCCGCGGCCGACTGGCCCGCCGCGGTGAAGGGGGCGAGTGTGTCGTGCTCGGGCGTCCGGGCCGTCGCCACCACCAGCAGGGTCAGCCAGCCACCGCCGACCAGGGCGGCCGCGACGACCGGGCCCAGCCGCGCGGTCAGCGCGAGGCCCGTCGCGGTCAGGGCGAGCGCGGGCAACAGCCAGGCCAGGGCCAGCAGCCCGTATCCCGGAAGGGCCAGCGTCGCCAGCCCGTTGAAGACCAGGCCCGCGGTGAGCACCGCGACCGTACGGATCATCAGCAGCCGGAAGCCGTGCAGCGGGGCGACGACGGCCATCTCGTACGTCGGGTCCAGGGACGGTCCGTAGGACAGGGCGACGCCTGCGAGCGGGAGCAGCGGGGCGAGTGCGAGGAACAGCGCGGGCTGGTCCGCCACGCGCACCGCCAGCACCGTCATGACCAGCAGGAACAGCACCGACAGCAGCCAGGAGCGGCGCAGTACCGGCGTCGCCGCGAGCAGCCGCGCGGTGTGGTCGGCCACGCCGAGCCGCACCAGCAGCCGTTCGAGCAGGCTCGGGCGCGGCGCGTCCAGCTCGGCGTCCAGCCGCTCCCAGCCGGCGTCCAGAGCGACCGGGTCGGTGGTCGCCGCCAGCCGGGCCCGGCACTGCGCGCACCCGGTGAGGTGGGTGTCGGCGGACCACAGCAGGGGGGGCGCCAACTCGCCGTGCGCGTAGGCGCGCAGGTCTTCTTCCGCCACGTGCCACGTCATGCCAGGTCCTCCCTCGACTGCTCGCCGCCCACGCGAACGCGCGAGCCCACTCCGCACACGTACCGCCTCATGCCAGCGCCTCCCGCAGTTGCTTGCGGGCACGCTGGGCCCGCGTCTTGACGGTGCCGGGCGGGATGCCGAGCAGAACGGCCGCCTCCCGGGTGGTGAGCCCGTCGATGACGGTCGCCTGCAAAACGGCCCGCAGCTCCGGCGAGAGCCGGACGAGGGCCCCGGCGAGGTCTCCGTGCTCCACCCCCGCGAGCACGCGTTCCTCCGCCGAGGCCTCGTCACGGTGGCGCAGACGGGTCAGTGCCTGGCGCAGCCGGCCGCGCGCTCCGTCACCGCGCACGGCGTCGACGAGGCGGCGTGCGCCGATGCGCCACAGCCAGCCGGCGGCGTCGCCGGAGGCGCTCTCCTCGCGGTAGCGGGCGGTGCCGCGCCACACCGCGAGGAACGTCTCCTGAACGACGTCGTCGACTATCCCGGCGTCGGCACAGCGGCCGCGCAGGCGCGCGGTAAGCCACGGTGCGTACCGCCGGTACAGCTCCTCGAAGGCGTGACGGTCCCGGTCCGCCGCGATGGCCCGCAGCAGCTCCCCGTCGCTTGTCGTTTCGCTCACAACCCCTCATCGGACGAGCCCCGCCGATCGGTTCACGATTCCCCACACGATTTTTTCGGACCCACCGGCACCGCCCCCACATCCCCCAACGCCCCCACTGCCCCCGCCTGCCCCGCCAGCCCCCACCAGCCCCCACCAGCCGATCTTGACTTCCGTGCTCCGTTCCACCACCCTTTCACTACTCAATTAGTGAAAGGGTGGTTGTCCAGTGGTCGAATACCGCATCGACCGGCACAGCGGCGTCGCCACCTACGTCCAGATCGTCCAGCAGACGAAGCAGGCGCTGCGCCTGGGCATGCTGCAGGCCGGCGACAAGCTGCCCACCGCACGCGAGGTCGTCGAGGCGACCGCCATCAACCCGAACACCGTGTTGAAGGCGTACCGCGAGCTGGAGCGCGACGGGCTGGTGGAGGCCCGGCGCGGCCTCGGCACCTTCGTGCGGCGCGGGCTGAGCACCGCCCCGGCCGACTCGCCCCTGCGCACCGAACTGGACGACTGGGCGGTCCGGGCCCGAGCGGCCGGACTGGACCGCGACGACGTCTCCGCGCTCTTCACAGCCGTACTCGACGAACAGTTCGCCGTACCCACGGCACCCGCCGTATCCACCGAGCCCGCCGTATCCGACACCCTCACCGCCCGTGTAGAGCGAGAGCACCCCCAGGGAGACCCCTCATGACCGACACCGCCATGGCGGCAACCGCGCTCGGCAAGCGCTTCGGCCGACGCGGGGGCTGGGCGTTGCGCGACTGCACGTTCCGGCTCCCCGCCGGGCGCGTCTGTGCCGTCGTCGGGCCCAACGGCGCGGGCAAGTCCACGCTCCTCGCCCTCGCCGCCGGTCTGCTGGCCCCCACCGAGGGCCGGATCACCGTCCTCGGGACGGACCCGGCGTCCGCACGCGCGCGTGTCGCTTACGTCGCCCAGGACAAGCCGCTGTACCCGCAGCTCACCGTCGCCGAGACGCTGCTCGTGGGCGCCGACCTCAACCCGGGCCGGTGGGACGCCGGCACCGCCGAGCGGATCGTTTCCGCGGGCGATCTCGACCGGAAGCAGAAGATCCGTTCCCTCTCCGGCGGCCAGCGCACCCGCGTCGCACTCGCCCTGGCCCTGGCCAAGCAGCCCGAACTGCTCCTCCTCGACGAGCCGATGGCCGACCTCGACCCGCTGGCCCGGCACGAGCTGATGGGCACCCTGATGGCCTGCGCGGCGCAGTACGGCACGACGATCGTGATGTCGTCGCACGTGGTGGCCGAACTGGAGGACTCCTGCGACCACCTGCTGCTGGTGGGCGGCGGTCGGGTGCGCCTCGCCGGTGAGATCGACGACCTGCTCGCCGCCCACACGCGCGTGAGCGCACCGACGCAGTCCAGCGCCTCGGACCTCGCCCGGGACCCCGGCCGGGATCTCGCCCCGCACACGGTCGTCGAGTCGCGGATCACGGGCCGTCAGCTCTCCGCCCTGGTGCGGCCCGCGGGCCCGCTCGCCGACGACTGGCGCACCTCGACGCCCTCCCTGGAGGACCTCGTCCTCGCCTACCTGCGCAACCCGCAGGCCGCTCCGCTCACCCCGGCCATGCCCGAGGAGGCCGCCGTATGACCGCACTCGCCCTCTCCCCGGCCGCCTCCAAGGGCGCCCTCGAACGCCGTCCCGGACCGCGCTGGCTGCTGCGGCTGCACCGGGGCGCCCTGTACGCCTGGACCGGCCTCGTCGTCGTCCTCGCCGTCGCCCTGGTGTGGCTGTGGGGGCCGCTCACCGACAGTGCGGCCGACGCCTGGCGGCAGTACCGCGCCTGCCCCGACGACGGCCTCTGCCAGTACGACCAGGACGCCATCGTCCGCTTCAAGAGCGTGTACATGTACACGACCGGTGCGCTGACCGCACTCCCCTTCGCGGTCGCCGCCTGGGCGGGCGCCTCGCTGTTCGGCCGCGAGCTGGAGCACGGCACCGCACAGCTCGCCTGGACGCAGGGGGTGTCCCCGACCCGCTGGCTGGCCACCAAGCTCGCCGTGCCGACCGTCCTGGTCGCCGCGGGCACCGGCCTGCTGGTGGCGCTGCACCACCTGATGTGGTCGGCGGGCGTCCACCGCATCGACACCACCAAGAGCTGGTACGACAACCTCACCCTGCACACCAACGGCCCCACCACGGTCGCGTTCGCCCTGCTCGGCCTGGCCGGCGGCGCCCTGGCCGGTCTGCTGGTGCGCCGCACCCTGCCCGCGCTGGTCCTCGCCCTCGGCTTCGTCGGCGCCGCGCGCGTGCTCGCCGACCAGGCCCTGCCGCACCTGTGGCCGGGCGTCACCAAGATCTCCAGCCTCAGCACCGGCCCCGACGGGGCCGGCATCACCATCGACTCGGGCCTGGTCACCTCCACCGGCGCGCACATCCCCGACTCCGGCTGCGCGTCGACCCTCCCGGACGGCTGTGCCGCGGTCTACGAAAAGCTCGACGCGACCGGCTACTACGCCACCTACCACCCCGAGTCGCACTACTGGCCTCTCCAGCTGACCACGACCGCCCTCCTCCTGACGGTCGCCGCCGCCCTCGCAGTGGCCGCGTTCATCCTCCTCAGGCGCACCACCGCCACCACCGCGCGCGCGGGCGAGGCAGCCAAGGAGACCGCCGTATGACCACCGTCGCCGACGCCAGTCCCCAGGCCGCAATCGACCGCCCCGGCCCACGCCCCGGTACGTGGGGCACCGCCCGCGCGGTGCTGCGCGTGCACCGCGCGGCCCTCGTCGTCTGGGCCGGCCTCGTGGTGGTCCTGGGCGGGTGGCTGGTGTGGATCACCGAGGCCACCGGCGAGGACGCGCGCGCGGCCGCGGAAACCTGTGACCGTATGGGCCCGGACCTGTGCGACACGACCATCAGCTGGACCGGCTACAGCGTGACGGTCGACTGGATCGGCCTGCTGATCTCGTACCTCTTCCTCGCCGTGGCCGCGTACGCGGGCGGCGCGCTGATCGGGCGCGAGCTGGAGAGCGGTACCGCGCGGTTCGCCTGGACCCAGGGCGTCTCCCCCACCCGCTGGCTGGCCGCCAAGCTGGCCGTGCCCGCGCTCGTCGTGACCGTCGGCGCCACCGCCCTGGTCCCCGTGTACCGCTGGGCCTGGAGCGCCAACCAGGACCCTCAGTACCACGGCTGGATGTCCGACGACGCGTACCTCTCCCGCGGCCCGGCCACCGTCGCGTACGCCCTGTGCGCCCTCGCGATCGGCGCCGTCACCGCGCTCCTGCTGCGCCGCGCGCTGCCCGCCCTCGCGGTCTCCGTCGTCGCGACCGGGCTGCTCGGCTACGTCGTGGCGCAGCTGCGCGCGTCCTTCTGGCCCACGGTGACCGTCACCGCCGGCCAGAGCGGGGTACTCGACCCGCCCATGTCCGCGTGGGAGGTGGAGAGCGGCGTCCTGGTCCACGGCAGCCGGGTCCCGTCCCTCGACGTCACCAAGTGCTACGGCGGCTCGACCGCCCGGACCCGGGGCTGCTTCGACGACCTGGGCGTCACCGGCTTCTACACCACCTACCACCCCGAGTCCCACTACTGGCCGCTCCACCTCGTGGAAACCGGCATCGTGCTCGCCGTCACGGCCGCCGTGACCGCCGCCGCCTTCTGGCTGCTGCGCCGCCGCACGGCCTGAACCCGCGCGACCAGGGGTGCGTACGTCCCTCCACGGGGGGAAGGACGTACGCACCCCTTGCGTTTCCCGGCCGGCCGCCACCCCGCGAGCACCCTCCGCGCCACCCACGGGACACCCGCGAGCCACCCCCGCGAGCCGCCCCCCGATATCCCGCACGCCATGTCGCCGTAACCGTCGGTTCAGATGACCTTGCGACGCTCGGTGAATGAACCCCGCCGTGCCCGAGCATTCGCCGCCCCCCGAAGGGGATCAGCCCCCCAAAGGGACCGCCGCGATCCCGCCCGCACGTTCCGACGCGCCTGTCACGCTGCTGGCGCGGAAGAATGGGTTTATGAGCCAGTCAGACGCCACGGCACAGGTCCAGCACGCACAGCCCTCAGTGGGCTCCATAGCCGCGCACCGCCCGCACACCGTGTCGGCCGCGGTCTCCGACCTGGAACCCGACATCGACGCGGACCTCGACGCCTACGAGGAGTCGCCGTACGACGGGCCCGAGCTGCCCCAGGGTCGTTTCCTCGACCGGGAGCGCAGCTGGCTCGCGTTCAACGAGCGGGTCCTGGAGCTCGCCGAGGACCCGAACACCCCCCTCCTCGAACGCGCGAACTTCCTCGCCATCTTCGCCAGCAACCTGGACGAGTTCTTCATGGTCCGGGTGGCCGGACTGAAGCGCCGCATCGCCACCGGCGTCGCCACCCGCTCCGCCTCCGGTCTCCAGCCGCGCGAGGTGCTGGAGATGATCTGGGCCCGCTCGCGCGAGCTCATGGCCCGGCACGCCGCGACGTACCACGAGGACATCGCTCCCGCCCTCGCGGAGGAGGGCATCCACCTGGTCCGCTGGAGCGAGCTGACGGAGAAGGAGCAGGCCCGCCTCTTCACGCTGTTCCGGCACCAGATCTTCCCCGTCCTCACCCCCCTCGCCGTGGACCCCGCGCACCCCTTCCCGTACATCTCGGGGCTCTCCCTGAACCTCGCGGTCGTCGTGCGCAACCCGGTCAGCGGCCACCCGCACTTCGCGCGCGTCAAGGTGCCGCCGCTGCTCTCCCGCTTCCTGGAGAGCTCTCCCGGCCGCTACGTCCCCATCGAGGACGTCATCGCCGCGCACCTGGAAGAGCTCTTCCCGGGCATGGAGGTGCTGGAGCACCACGCCTTCCGGCTCACCCGCAACGAGGACCTCGAGGTCGAGGAGGACGACGCCGAGAACCTCCTGCAGGCCCTGGAGAAGGAACTCATGCGGCGCCGCTTCGGGCCGCCGGTGCGCCTGGAGGTCGAGGAGTCCATCAACCGCGAGGTGCTGGACCTGCTGGTGCGCGAGCTGAAGATCTCCGAGGCCGAGGTCTACCCGCTGCCCGGCCCCCTCGACCTCACCGGTCTCTTCCGCATCCACGGCCTCGACCGTCCCGAGCTGAAGTACAAGAAGTTCATCGCCGGCACCCACCGCGACCTCGCCGAGGTCGAGTCGGCGTCCGCGCCCGACGTCTTCGCGGCGCTGCGCTCCCGGGACGTGCTCCTGCACCACCCCTACGACAGCTTCTCCACCTCCGTCCAGGCCTTCCTGGAGCAGGCGGCCGCCGACCCGGACGTCCTCGCCATCAAGCAGACCCTGTACCGGACCTCGGGCGACTCCCCGATCGTCGACGCGCTCATCGAGGCCGCCGAGGCCGGCAAGCAGGTCCTCGTCCTGGTCGAGATCAAGGCCCGCTTCGACGAGCACGCCAACATCAAGTGGGCGCGCAAACTGGAGGAGGCCGGCTGCCACGTCGTCTACGGCCTGGTCGGCCTGAAGACGCACTGCAAGCTGTCGCTGGTGGTCCGGCAGGAAGGCGACACCCTGCGCCGCTACTGCCACGTCGGCACCGGCAACTACCACCCGAAGACGGCCCGGCTCTACGAGGACCTCGGTCTGCTCACCTCGGACCCGCAGGTCGGCGCGGACCTCTCCGACCTGTTCAACCGGCTGTCCGGCTACTCCCGCCGCGAGACCTACCGCCGGCTGCTCGTCGCCCCCAAGTCCCTGCGCGACGGCCTGATCTCGCGCGTCGACAAGGAAGTCCAGCACCACCGCGCCGGACGTCCCGCGCACATCCGCATCAAGGTCAACTCGATCGTCGACGAAGCGCTCATCGACTCCCTCTACCGCGCGTCCCAGGCGGGCGTGCCGGTCGACGTGTGGGTGCGCGGCATCTGCGCGGTGCGCCCGGGCGTGCCGGGGCTGTCGGAGAACATCCGGGTCCGCTCGATACTGGGCCGCTTCCTCGAACACTCCCGTGTCTTCGGCTTCGGCAACGGCGGTGAGCCCGAGGTGTGGATCGGCAGCGCCGACATGATGCACCGCAACCTCGACCGGCGTATCGAGGCCCTGGTCAGGGTCACCGACCCGGCCCACCGAGCGTCCCTGAACCGGATGCTGGAGACCGGTATGTCCGACTCCACCTCCTCCTGGCACCTCGGCCCGGACGGCGACTGGATCCGGCACGCGACGGACACGGACGGCGCGCCCCTGCGCAACATCCAGGAGATGCTCATAGACGCGCGGAGGCGCCGGCGTGGCACAGCGACACCATGACCTGACGGACCCCCAGGCCGGGCCCGTGACCACGGGGGACGCCCTCGCGGGCTACCTCCGTGACCAGGCCACGGAATTCCTGCGCGCCCTGCGCCTGCACCGCGAGAGCGGGGGCGCGACGGCGAACGGCTCGTCGAGCGGCGCGGCGAACGGCGCCGCGGGCGGCGCGGAGGAGCGCGTCGACGCGGTGCGCGCCCTGCGCCGCTCGGCCCGCCGCATCAGCGGCAGTCTGCACACCTTCCGGCCGCTCCTCGACGCCGAGTGGTCGGAGGGCATCCGCCCCGAACTGGCGTGGCTGTCGGGCACGTTGGCCCTGGAGCACGCGTACGGGGCCCGGCTGGAGCGGCTGCTGCTGGCGCTGAACCGGCTGTCGGGCACCGCCCCGACGCCCGCACCGCCGCCCGTCCCGGCCCAGCCGGCCGGCCGGAGCGCGGGTGACCGGGCCGCCGACCGGGTGGTCGACCGGGCCGCCGCCCACCGGCCGACGGCGGTCCCGGACCGCGGCAACCTGACCGTGGGCGCGGCGAAGGCGGGCGCCCTGCTGGACCGTCAGCTCACCCTCGCCCGCACCCGGGCCCACTCCACCGCCCTGCAAGCCCTCGGCTCCTCCCGTTTCCACGCCGTCGCGGATCAGGTGGCCGTCCTCGCCAGCGAGGTCCCCCTCACCCCCGTCGCCCCCACGACCGACCTGCGCCCGCTCGCCCGGGCGGCCGAGGAGCGCCTGTCCGACGCGGTCGCCGCGCTCCCGCTGCTGACCGCGGGCAGCCCGTACAACGCGGAGGCCCTGATCCACGGCCTCTCCCCGGAGCCGGCCCCGCATCCGCAGGACGCGCCCTGGCACCAGGTCCGGCTGCTGCTGCGCCTGCACCGGTACGCCTGCGAGGTCGTGCACGGCCGCGGCGTTCCACTGGACGTCCGCCTGCTCTCGGCCGGCCAGGCCCTCGACCGGCACCGCGACGCCTCGGAGGCGGCGTCCGCGGCGGCCCAGGCGGCCCGTACGCCCCGGATCGCGCCGGCGACGGCGTACGCGCTCGGCGTGCTGCACGCCGACCAGCGGCATGAGGTGGAGGCGGCGCGGTACGCGTTCCAGCGTTCCTGGCAGAAGCAGACGATCGGCACACCCTGAGCCACCAGGCGGTGAGTACCGGATGAGCACGGCGAAGAATCCCGATGGCACCACCGACACCACTGGCCCCACCGACTCGCGCCACACCAGCAACACCACTGGCACCACGGACCCGAGCCGCACCAGCAACACCAGCAACACGACTGACACTGCCGACACTGCCGACACCGCCGACGCCACTGACCCCACCGACACCGTCGTCCGGGCCGCCGGCTGCGTGCTGTGGCGGCGCTCCCGGTCTGGGGGTGAACTGGAGGTGTGCCTCGTTCACCGCCCCAAGTACGACGACTGGTCGCACCCCAAGGGGAAGCTGAAACGTGGTGAGGAACCGCTCGCGGGCGCGCTGCGGGAGGTCGAGGAGGAGACGGGCCACCGAGCCGCGCCCGGCGCCCGGCTGCCCACCATGGAGTACGAGGCGAACGGCCGTCCCAAGCAGGTCCACTACTGGGCGGCCGAGGCCGTCTCCGGCACGTTCACGCCGAACCACGAGGTCGACCGAGTCCTCTGGCTCGCGCCGCAGGCTGCCCGCGACCGGCTGACCCAGCCGAGGGACCGCATGCTCGTCGACGCCCTGCTGGACGTCCTCCACCTGGCATAACGGAGGCGGACGACCCGGCATGACAGGGACGGAGGACCGGGTGGCCGCCGGAACCGGGCCGTGTCCTCGACGTAAGCGTTCCGTGACCTAACCGCACCGTCCCCAGGGGTTCACCCGCCGTTCACCCGTGCCCGTAAGCGCCTTCACCTGATCTGCCTAATTTCGGCCTTACGCGGTGCGGTGCGCGACCCAGGCGGTCACGTCCGTTCCGACCAGACTTCGCACACTCCGCACGCCGCCGAATTCAGGACGGCGGCTCCAGGAAGGATCTTCCCCAAGTGAAGCTTCAGCGCATGAACCGGCGGGCTCTCTCCCTCGGTGCTCTCGCCGTCTCCGGCGCCCTGGCCCTCACGGCGTGCGGCTCCGACGACAACGGCTCCAGCAGTGGCAGCAGCAGCTCGTCCTCCGCCACCGCCGCCGCCGGGTCCATCAAGTGCGACGACGCCAAGGGCCAGCTCCTCGCCGACGGCTCCTCCGCGCAGAAGAACGCGATCGACGCCTGGGTGAAGAACTTCACGCAGGCCTGCAACGGCGTCCAGGTCAACTACAAGGGTTCCGGCTCCGGCGCGGGCGTCACCGCGTTCACGCAGGGCCAGATCGCCTTCGCCGGCTCCGACTCCGCCCTGAAGGACGACGCCGTCGCCGCGTCGAAGTCGGTCTGCTCCGGCGGCCAGGGCATCGACCTGCCGATGGTCGCGGGCCCGATCGCCGTCGCCTACAACGTCGAGGGCGTCGACAACCTCGTCCTGGACGCCTCCACGATCGCCAAGATCTTCAACGGCAAGATCACCAACTGGAACGACGAGGCGATCAAGAAGCTGAACCCGACCGCCAAGCTGCCCGACCAGAAGATCCAGCCGTACCACCGCTCGGACGAGTCCGGCACCACGGACAACTTCACCAAGTACCTGATCGCCACCGCCAAGGCCGACTGGCCCTACTCCGGCGGCAAGGCCTGGCAGGCCAAGGGCGGCCAGTCCGCGGCCGGTTCCTCCGGTGTCGCCCAGGGCGTCAAGTCGACCCCCGGCGCGATCGGCTACATGGAGCTGTCGTACGCCAAGGACGGTCTGGGCACCGTCGCCGTCAACACCGGTGCCGCGGCCCCGGTGAAGGCCTCCTCCGACGGCGCCACCAAGGCCGTCGCCGCCGCGCAGGTCGTCGGCACCGGCAGCGACCTGTCGCTGAAGCTGGACTACAACACCAAGGCCGACGGCGCCTACCCGCTCACCCTCGTCACGTACGAGATCGTCTGCGACAAGGGCAACAAGGCCGCCACCCTGCCCGCCACCAAGGCGTTCCTGCGCTACATCGCCAGCACGGACGGCCAGGGCATCCTCTCGGGCATCGACTACGCGCCGATCCCCGACGCCATCATCTCCAAGGTCCGCACCACCATCGAGGGCCTGAGCTGATCTGAGCGGTGCGGTCCGGTGCCGGGGAGCCCCCGGTCCGGACCGCACCCGTCCGGTGCACCGCCGCCAGGGGCCGTCCACAAACCCGGCCCCACCCGAGCCGCCCACACAGACCGCAGGCGGCTCCGCAGACCGGAGACCCCCATGGACATATCGACGCAGAAGTCAGACACAGACGACACCCCGCCACCCACGAACCCGTCGACGGAGACCGCCGAGCAGAAGCGCGCGGCCCGCGGCGCCACCCGACCCGGTGACCGCATCTTCCTGGCGCTCTCCCGCGGCTCGGGCATCTTCCTGTTGGTGATCATGGCCGCCATCGCGGCCTTCCTCACCTACCGGGCCTACCTCGCCATCAGCAAGGACGACGCCAACTTCCTCACCACCTTCGAGTGGAACACCGGTCTCGTCCCGCCGAAGTTCGGCATCGCGGTCCTGGCCTTCGGCACGGTGGTCTCGTCGATCATCGCCATGGTCATCGCCGTTCCGATCGCGGTGGCCATCGCCCTGTTCGTCACGCACTACGCCCCGCGCAGGCTGAGCAGCCCGATCGCCTACGTGATCGACCTGCTCGCCGCCGTGCCGTCCATCGTGTACGGCCTGTGGGGCGCCCTGGTCCTCGTACCGCACATGGACGGTCTGTTCGGCTGGCTCAACGACTACTTCGGCTGGACCGGCGTCTTCTCCTGGGACGAGGGCGCCCCGCGCTCGATGCTGACGGTGGGCATCCTGCTGGCCGTGATGGTCCTGCCGGTCATCACCAACGTCAGCCGCGAGGTGTTCCGTCAGGTCCCGCAGATGCACGAGGAGGCGGCCCTGGCGCTCGGCGCCACCCGCTGGGAGGTCATCCGCATGTCGGTGATCCCCTTCGGCCGCTCCGGAGTGATCTCGGCGTCGATGCTGGGCCTCGGCCGCGCACTGGGCGAGACGATGGCGGTGGCCACGGTCCTCTCCCCCGACTTCGACATCCACGCCAGCCTGCTCAACCCGGGCGGCGGCACCTTCGCCCAGAACATCGCCAGCAAGTTCAACGAGGCGACGGAGTTCGGCCGTGACGCGCTCATCGCCTCCGGTCTGGTCCTGTTCGTCATCACCTTGCTGGTCAATGGCGCGGCGCGCATGATCATCGCCCGGCGCGCGGAGTACTCGGGGGCCAACGCATGAGCCACACAGCAGCAGTAGCAGACAAGGCCCCCAGCACGCTGCGAGCGGCCAGCCTGCCGAAGTGGTCCCCCTGGGCCATCGCCGGCGGCTCCCTCGTCCTCGCGGTCCTCATCGGCCTCGTCGGCGGCCTGGACAGCAAGGTCCAGTGGGGTCTGATCGCCGGCCTGCTCTTCGTCTTCGGCACCTACGGCATCGCCGCGAAGGTGGAGGGCCGCCGCCAGGCGAAGGACCGGGTCGCGACCAGCCTGGTCTGGGTGGCGTTCATCCTGGCGGTCATCCCGCTGGTGTCCCTGCTGTGGACGACGATCCAGCGCGGCACGAAGGTCCTCGACGTCTACTTCCTCACCCACTCGATGGGCGTGGTCGCCGACTCCGAGCCCGGCGGCGGCATCTACCACGCCATCATCGGCAGCCTGGAGCAGGTGGGCCTCGCCACGGCGATCGGCGCCCCGGTCGGCATCCTGACGGCGATCTACCTGGTCGAGTACGGGCGCGGCAAGCTGGCGAAGGCCGTCACGTTCTTCGTGGACGTCATGACCGGCATCCCGTCCATCGTCGCGGGCCTGTTCATCCTCAGCCTCATGCTGATGCTGGACATGCAGCCGTTCGGCTTCGCCGGCTCGCTGGCGCTGGCGATCCTGATGATGCCGGTCGTCGTACGCTCGACAGAGGAAATGCTGAAGCTGGTCCCGAACGAGCTGCGCGAGGCGTCTCTCGCCCTGGGCGTCCCGAAGTGGCGCACGATCCTCAAGGTGGTAGTCCCGACGTCGATCGGAGGCATCATCACGGGCGTGATGCTGGCGATCGCCCGTATCGCGGGCGAGACGGCTCCGGTGCTGCTGCTGGTCTTCGGCAACCCGTTCATCAACAACAACCCCTTCGAGGGTGCGCAGGCGTCGCTCCCGCTGTACATCTACCAGCAGTACTCGCAGAGCGCGGGTTCGACGGCGGCCTACGACCGTGCCTGGGCGGCGTCGCTCACGCTGATCGCCTTCGTGATGATCCTGAACCTGGTGGCCCGCGGCATCGCCCGCTGGAAGGCCCCGAAGACCGGTCGCTGACGCGGCCATACAGCGACTGATCGGGAAGTGAAGTAGAAAACATGGCCAAGCGAATCGACGTAAGCGGACTGACCGCCTACTACGGCGCCCACAAGGCGATCGAGGACATCTCGATGACGGTCGAACCGCGCTCGGTGACGGCCTTCATCGGCCCCTCCGGCTGCGGCAAGTCGACGTTCCTGCGCACGCTGAACCGTATGCACGAGGTGACGTCCGGCGGCCGGGTCGAGGGCAAGGTGCTCCTGGACGACGAGGACCTGTACGGCCCGGGCGTGGACCCGGTGTCCGTCCGCCGCGAGGTCGGCATGGTCTTCCAGCGCCCCAACCCCTTCCCCACGATGTCGATCTTCGACAACGTGGCCGCGGGTCTCCGCCTGAACGGCAGCTACAAGAAGAGCGAGCTCGCGGACGTGGTCGAGAAGTCCCTCAAGGGCGCGAACCTCTGGAACGAGGTCAAGGACCGCCTGAACAAGCCCGGCTCGGGCCTGTCCGGCGGCCAGCAGCAGCGGCTGTGCATCGCGCGGGCGATCGCGGTGGAACCGAAGGTCCTGCTGATGGACGAGCCCTGCTCGGCCCTCGACCCCATCTCCACCC
Organism: Streptomyces sp. NPDC031474; assembly: GCF_055581185.1. NCBI lineage: Bacteria > Bacillati > Actinomycetota > Actinomycetes > Kitasatosporales > Streptomycetaceae > Streptomyces > Streptomyces sp. NPDC031474. The sequence goes on along the minus strand of NZ_JBVIJX010000021.1, from coordinate 21,523 downwards.
TCGCCATCGAGGACCTGATCGGCGAGCTGAAGGAACGCTTCACGATCGTCATCGTGACGCACAACATGCAGCAGGCGGCGCGTGTCTCGGACCGCACGGCCTTCTTCAACCTGGCCGCGGTCGGCCAGCCCGGCAAGCTGATCGAGATCGACGAGACGGAGCGCATCTTCTCCAACCCGTCGGTCCAGGCCACGGAGGACTACATCTCCGGCCGCTTCGGCTAAACCCCCAAACCCCTCGCGGTGCTGCATGGCGGTGCCACCGCGAGGACGCAAAGAGCCCGCCCCCCGGCTCCCGGGGGGCGGGCTCACGTCTACCCCCGGCGGATGGCCGAGGGGTGGAAATCTCTCACCGGGTGACGAGAGGGGCCGGCTCCGCCGGGCGCAAGGAACAGCAAGACGAGGGCATTTGCACCGAGCGCAGGCCAGAGGGGACCGGCTCCGCCGGAGATACGGGGGCCAGAGGGGGGACCGGCTCCGCCACGGCCAAGGCACAGCGAGGCGAGGACGGCCCGGCCGGCCAGGGCGAGAGCACGGAGATGGCTCCGCCGGGGTGGAAACACGGCCCCCACAAGGGACGCAGGGGACGAAGTCCCCGCCAGGGGACTGGAGCGGAGCCGCAGAACGAGGACACCCCGGGGACACACAAACGGAGCCCCGCAACAGCCGCAGGGGACGAAGCCCCCGCCAGGGGACCGGGGCAGAACCCCAGAACGAGGACACCCCGGGGACACACAAACGGAGCCCCGCAACAGCCGCAGGGGACGAAGTCCCCGCCGAGGGACCGGGGCAGAGCCCCAGGAAGAGGACACCCCGGGGACACACAAGCAGAGCGCCGCAACAGCCGCAGGGGACGAAGTCCCCGCCGAGGGACCGGGGCGGAACCCCAGAACGAGGACACCCCCGGGGGGGCACACAGGCCACCTGGGTGGGGGCATGGCCCCCGCGCAAGGGGTGCAGGGGACGAAGTCCCCGCCGGGGGACCGGGGCAGAGCCCCAGGAAGAGGACATCCCGGGGCGCACACAAGCGGAGACCCGCAACAGGTGTGGGCGACGCAGTCCCCGCCGGGGGGCCGGGGCGGAGTCCCAAGGCGCGGGCAACACACCAACCCACCAACACACCAACCCACCAACCAGCTGGACCAATGCGCGCACCGCTCCCGCCGGGGTGCGCAGGGTGAAGCCCCGCGCAGCCCGCGCAGGGGGCAGGGGACGCAGTCCCCGCCGGGGGTCGGGGCGGAGCCCCGGGGTGTTGGGGGACCCTTCGACTTACCGAGTCGGGTGGGTGGGTGGGCAGGACGGCTACAGGAACGCCAAGTTCACTACCCAGAACGCGCATGCCGCGACCACCGCAGCCGCCGGCATGGTGACGAACCACCCCAGGACAATGTTCTTCGCGACTCCCCACCTCACGGCATTGACCCGCTTCGTCGCCCCCACACCCATGATCGCCGACGTGATCACATGCGTCGTGGAAATCGGCGCCTTGAACAGAAACGCCGTGGTGAACATGATCGACGCACCGGTCGTCTCCGCCGCGAACCCCTGCGGCGGATCAAGCTCAATGATCTTCCGCCCAAGCGTGCGCATGATGCGCCACCCACCCGCATACGTCCCCAGCGACAACATCACCGCACAAGCGATCTTCACCCACACCGGAATCGGATCGTCGGCCCCCTGAACATCACCGATGACCAACGCCATCACCACGATGCCCATCGTCTTCTGCGCGTCCTGCAGACCGTGCCCCAGCGCCATCCCCGCCGCAGAAACGGTCTGAGCTATCCGAAAGCCCCGCTTCGCCTTGTGCGGATTGGCCCGCCGGAACAACCACAAAATAGCCGTCATCACCAGATAACCGACGACAAGCCCCACCACCGGCGAGACGAACATCGGAATGACGATCTTCTCCAGCACCCCGGACCAGATGACATCCGTGCCCCCGGCGAGCGCGGCGCCCACCATGCCCCCGAACAGCGCGTGGGACGACGACGAGGGCAACCCGAAGTACCACGTGACGAGATTCCACACGATCGCCCCGATCAACGCGGCGAACAGGATCCCCATCCCCTTCGCCCCGTCAGGAGTCTCGATCAGCCCGCTGCTGACGGTGTGCGCAACGCCACTCCCCAGAAAGGCGCCGGCGAGGTTCATCACAGCGGCCATGGCCAGCGCGGCGCGCGGCGTCAGCGCCCGCGTCGAAACCGACGTGGCAATGGCGTTCGCCGAGTCGTGGAAGCCGTTCGTATAAGTGAATCCGAGCGCGACGACAATGGTCACGACCAGAGCAAAGGTGTCCATGAAGTGCTCAGGACTCCTTGACCGCGATGGTCTCCACCGTGTTGGCCACGTGCTCGAAGGCGTCGGCGGCCTCCTCCAGCACATCCACGATCTGCTTCAGCTTGAGCACCTCGATGGCCTCGTACTTGCCGTTGAACAGATGCGCGAGCAGCTTCCGGTGGATCTGGTCGGCCTGGTTCTCGAGCCGGTTGACCTCGATCCAGTACTCGGTGAGGTTCTCCATGGTCCGCAGGTTCGGCATGGCCTCGGCCGTCAGCTCCGCCGCCCGCGCCAGCACCTCGATCTGCTGCTCGACCCCCTTGGGCAGCTCCTCCACGTTGTAGAGGACGACCAGGTCGACGGCCTCCTCCATGAAGTCCATGATGTCGTCGAGGGAGGATGCGAGGTTGTAGATGTCCTCACGGTCGAACGGCGTGATGAACGAGGAGTTCAGCTGGTGGAAGATCGCATGCGTGGCATCGTCACCTGCGTGTTCCGCGGCCCTCATACGCTCTGCGATCTCGGCCCGGCTGGCGGGGTCCGCCCCGAGCAGTTCCATCAGGAGTTTCGAGCCCGTGACGATGTTGTCCGCGGATGCGGCGAACATGTCGTAGAAGCTCGTCTCCCTGGGGGTCAGACGAAAGCGCACGTGGGGTCCTCAAGATGCATCGGTTTCGGTCAGGCTGATGCTAGGCGCATCATCCGGCCACGGCTAACGGGCCGCCCCCCAGTGTCACCCATGAAGGAGAGCGACCGGCAGGGGGGCGACCGACGAAGTCCCTGCTGGGGCCGTATACCCGCCGAAGTTCGGTACCATATACCCAGTAGGGGTATGGGTCTGGAGCTGGAGCGCTGGAGGACAGGATGACGACCACCGAGGCCGGCGCGGAAGCCCCCGCCCCCGAAACGGGACAGGTCCACGGCTACCACAAGCAGAAGGACGAGCACCTCAAGCGCCTGCGCCGCATCGAGGGCCAGATCCGCGGCCTGCAGCGCATGGTCGACGAGGACACCTACTGCATCGACATACTCACCCAGGTGTCCGCCTCCACCAAGGCCCTGCAGTCCTTCGCGCTGCAGCTCCTGGAGGAGCACCTGCGCCACTGCGTCGCCGACGCGGCCGTCAAGGGCGGCGACGAGATCGACGCAAAGGTGGAGGAAGCGACCAAGGCGATCGGCCGCCTACTGCGCACCTGACCCACCGGACCCGGGCTCCCCACGCGCCGCCCGACCGCGCTCCCTCTCCCCTGCCCGCGCCCGCCCCTACTCCCTCACCCCTGCCCGCGCCCGCTCCTCGACCTGCTCCTCCCCCACCCGCAGCACCTGATCGATGCTCTCCAGACTGAGCCGTTCCTCACCTGCGGCCGAGGCCGCGATGATCAGCTCTCCGCACAGCTCGATCTCGGCGAGGGCCACGTGGTCCTGAACTGCCGTACCGCCGCCCGGAGCCACGCGCATCACCTCGTCTCTGCCGTCACCGACTTCCTAGAGTAGGGAGCGCTATACACCGCGCGCATGGCACGGACGGGCTAGTCCTTGTGCCCACCCTGTGGCTGAATCTGTCCGCTCCGAGCGAGGTTCATTCCTGCGCGATCCGCCCCGCGTAGATGTCCCCGGCGGCCGGCAACCGCACATCGACGGGAGCGCCGAAGTCGTACAGCAGCGTCGTGGAGGCGACCGCGACGGCCTCCTTCTGCTTCCCGTTGACGAAACTGAACCGGTGCCGGACCTTCCGGATGCGCCCTTCGTCGTCGAGGTAGACGTCGAACGGCACCCGAGCCGTGGCGAACCCTTTCGCCGCCGCCCGCAGCGCATCCCGTCCCCCCGCGGACGCGTCCTCGGCGGCCACCGCCAGATCGGCCGTCCCGCGATAGTGCCGCACCGCCGTCCCGGCCACCTCGGTCCTTCCGACGTACGTCGCCGTCCGTGTCCCCCGCAGCACCTCGGCGGCGGCGAACGGATCGGTGGCCCCGCCGGTCACCAGGTTCCCGTCGGACAGGGTCGCCGTCGCCACCCGTACCCACTTGTCGTCCGGCACGCCGGCCCCACGGTTCTTCATGAACAGGGCCCCGGGCGCGAGGAGTTCGGTGATCGGCCGGTGCTCGCTCGCCCCGGCCGGGTCCTGCGGCAGCAGCACCCTCAGCTGCCCGAGCTGCTTGCGGTAGTCGTAGACCCCCTGGCCCCGGATGGTCACCCGGGTCCCGCCGGTGGCCATCTCCATCGACGTACGGGCCTTCGACGTGCCCGCCGCGACGAGGGTGTCGGCAGCCCGGTGCAGTGTGGCCACGGGATCGGCCGCCCGGCCGTCCTCGGCGGCGGCCCCGCCCCCGGAGCATCCGGCGGCGCCCGCACAGATCCCCGCCACGATCCCCGAAAGAACCGCCGCACCCACGTGCCTGCGCTGCCGCTCCGCCATGGCCTGCCTACCCCCAGCCGGTACGTCCGTCACGGGCCCCCTGTCGTTCCGGTTAACGACGGGTAGGTGCCCCCGTCACGCGGAGCCCTGAGGCTTGTGGCCGGATTGCGTGCGGCTTGCGACCGCCATACGGGTCTTTTACCGAGCCTGGGTACCGTTGTCTGCGTGACACAGCAAGACGGCCCGGACCCTTCCCGCACCGACGGGAACCACAGCACCACGACCGTCGAACAGGGCCGCTTCTGCCTGGCCCGCTGCACCTGCGGCTGGCGCGGCCCGGCCCGCCGCGCGAGAAGCCTGGCCAGATCGGATGCGGAGAGCCACCTCCACGGCTGACCGGCTGACGTCACGGACGACCGGCTGATGCCACGGACGACCGGCTGACCGACTGACCGGCTGATGTCACGGACGTCACTGTTCCGTCACCGCCGACGCCCGCCGGAACCCGTGGTCCCATGGTCCCCGTCTCGCTGCATGAAGCCGACAGGCGGTCGAGGGAAGGCGCAAGAACATGGAACGGCGTACGTTCATCGCAGGCGGCACGGCAGCGGTCGCAGCGACAGTGACCGCCTGCAAGGCGACCGGGGGCAGCGCACACGCCGCCACCTCGGCCACCGGGAGCGCCGACGGCACCGGGCCGAACAGCCCCCTCACCACCACCAGCGTCTCCGCCCCCGCCAACTGGACCGCGCTGGCCCGCGATCTGGACGGCGCCCTCGTCCGCCCCGGCGACGCCTCGTGGGCGACGGCCCGCCAGCTCTACAACACCCGCTTCGACGGCCTCAAACCGGCGGCGGTGGCGTACGTCGCCCACGCCGACGACGTCCGCACGGCCCTGGCGTACGCCCGCGCCCACCGGACGAAGGTCGCGATCCGCAACGGCGGCCACTCCTACGGCGGCTGGTCCTCGGGCGACGGCCGGCTGATCATCGACGTCTCCAAGCTGAACCGGGTCCGCGCGAGCGGCACCACGGCCGTGGTCGGCGCGGGCTCCAAGCTGATCGACGTCTACCGGGCGCTCGCCGCGAAGGGCGTGACGATCCCGGCGGGCTCCTGCCCCACGGTCGGCGTCTCCGGTCTGGTCCTCGGCGGCGGCCACGGCGTCGTCTCCCGCGCCTACGGCCTGACCTGCGACAGCCTCACCCAGGCCACGATCATCACCGCGGACGGCAGGCAGCTCACCGCCAACGCGACGACGAACAAGGACCTGTTCTGGGCGCTGCGCGGCGCCGGCAACGGCAACTTCGGCGTCGTCACGGAGCTGCAGTTCAAGACCCACCCCGCGCCCCAGGCGGTGACGGCCTACCTCACCTGGCCCTGGGCGAAGGCGGCCGCGGTGATAAAGGCCTGGCAGGAGTGGGGTCCGTCGCAGCCCGACGAGATCTGGTCCTCCCTGCACCTGGAGAACGGCAGCGGCACCCCCACCGTCTCGGTGGCCGCGTTCTGCATCGGCACCTACGGCCAGCTCCAGAACGCGGTGGACCGCCTCGCCGACCAGGTGGGCGCCCGGGCGTCGTCCGTGTCCCTGCGCCGCCGCGGCTACAAGGAGGCGATGGAGGCGTACGCCGGCTGCTCCTCCTTCACCACCGACCCCCAGTGCCACCTCCCGGGCTCCACCCCCGGCCGCGCCGCGCAGGGCAAACTGGGCCGGGAGACGTACACGGCCCGCTCGGACTTCTTCGACCGCTCGCTGACGGCGGCCGGCATCCAGACCCTGCTGAAGCAGATGAGGACGGTCCAGGGCGGCGCCGGCAGCATCGCCCTCATCGCCCTCGGCGGCGCGGTCAACCGGGTCTCCCCCACGGCGACGGCGTTCGTCCACCGCCGCTCGCGGATGCTGGCCCAGTACATCGTGTCGTGGAAGGCGGGCACGGCCGGTACGACGGCCCAGTCCTGGCTGAACACGGCCCACAAGGCGATGACCCCGTACGCCTCGGGCGCGGCCTACCAGAACTACGCGGACCCGACGCTCACGAACTGGCGCAAGGCGTACTACGGCGAAGCGCTCCCGCGCCTGACCCAACTGAAGAAGCAGTACGACCCGACCGGCTTCTTCACCTACCCGCAGGCACTCTGACCACCGCCACTCCGACCGCAGGCACTCCGACCGCAGGCAATGAGCTAGGCCTAGGCGGCGAGGTCCCGTTCCTCCGCGGCGACCTCGCTCCGCGCGCCCGGGATGAGCCCCTCCCGGTCGCCGGTCCGAGCGGCCCGGCTGCGCACGATCCACCCGACACGGGGCGAGCGGTCGACGGCCTTCAGCACGGGCGTGAGCATCATGGAGGCGACGGGCGACAGCAGCAGGGCGACGGCGGTCCCGAGCGCGAACCCGCCGACGACGTCCGTCGGATAGTGCACCCCCATGAAGACCCGGCAGAACCCTTCGAGCAGGGCGATCCCTATCCCCGCGAGCCCGAACTTCCTGTTGGCGACGAACAGTCCGACGGCCATCGCCATGGTGAGGGTGGCGTGGTCGCTGACGAAGGAGTAGTCGGTCTTGCCGGAGACGAGCACCTCCAGCCCCTGATGGTCACGGAAGGGCCGGGGCCGCTCCACGAACCCCCGTATCGGCACGTTCACCAGCACGGCGATCCCGGCGGCGAGCGGCGCCCACACGAGCGCGGCGACGGAGCCCGCGGCCTCCTCGGCCCCGCCGGGCCTGCGCCGCACGCCCCACCAGCACCACACGATCAGCAGCACCATGGCGAGCAGCAGCCCGTACTCGCCCACGAACTCGACGGCCCGGTCGAGCCAGTGCGGGGCGTCCTTGGCCAGGCCGTTGATGTCATAGAGCAGGTCGACGTCGGGGTTCGACCCGGATTCGGCGAGTCCAGCCATGGTGCTGCGGCCCCTTCGTCGTGTGCTGCCCGGCGCACCTCACATGCGCCCGCCTCAACAGGAACGCACGGCCCCGGTTGATACGTTCCACTCTCCACTGAATGATCACTCAGACGTTATCGAAGAGAGACAGATCCCCGCAGCTCAGAGGCCGGGTCCGGGGCCTGTCTCAGACCGTCGTGGGGAGCGCTTTCGCGCCATCTTCGGTGACCCGGGTGGCCCCGAAGTACTCGGCCGTGTCGATGGGGTCGAACCGGATGACCGCCCCCGTGTAGGGCGCGTCGATCATGTAGCCGCCCCCCACGTAGATCCCCACGTGGTGGATGGCCCGCGAATTGCCGAGGTCGGTCGAGAAGAACACCAGGTCCCCCGGCAGCAGCTCGCTGCGCTTGGGGTGCGGGCCGGCGTTGTACTGGTCGTTGGCGACCCGGGGCAGGGTGATCCCGACGCTTTCGTAGGCGGCCTTGGTCAGCCCGGAGCAGTCGAACCGTCCTCCCTGGTCAGCGGTGCCGTTCCCACCCCAGAGATAGGGCGTGCCGAGCTTCTTCTGGGCGAAGTAGATGGCCCCCGCGGCCTGCTTGGAGGGATCCACCCGGCTGACGGGCGCGGCGAAGGACTCCTCCAGCGTCGTGATCGTCTTCACATAGTTCTGGGTCTCCTTGTACGGCGGTACGCCGCCGTACTTGATGACCGCGTCCGGCCCCGCGTTGTAGGCCGCGAGCATGTTCTTCGTGATGTCGCCGCGGACGGACTTCACATACGACGCGAGCTGGCAGTCGTACGACGCGGCCGACGGAATCGCGTCATTCGGGTCCCAGACGTCGCGGTCGCCGTCCCCGTCTCCGTCGACTCCGTGCGTGGCCCAGGTGCCCGGGATGAACTGCGCTATCCCCTGCGCGGCAGCGGCGCTCTGCGCTCTCGGGTTGAACCCGCTCTCCTGGTAGAGCTGGGCGGCGAGCAGTGCGGGGTTGATGGCGGCGCAGAGGTTGCCCCACTTCTGAACCAGCGTCTGATAGGCGGCGGGCACGGCCCCCTTGGCCAGCGACCGGGACGCCCCGCCCACGCCGTTCACCATGTTCCCGCCGACGACGTACACCCCGATGACGAGCGCCATCATGAAGGCGGCTCCGGCGCCGACGGCAGCGGTCGCCACGATCCACGTCCTACGCACCGTCAACCGCCCCTCGCCGCCCGGGAGTCCGCCCACGCCAGTGTAGAGGCGGCCTCCGCGCCACGGGGTGATCACACGGTAGGACGGCTCGATCCATGGATCCCGCATGCCGGGGCAGGCGGGTCAACGGCAGCCCCGGGCCGCGTCAAGCATCGCCCAACGTTCGCTCCCGCCTTCCCCATTCATGCCCATGATTCGGCAACAGCAGCGATCATTTTCGGCCTCGGTCCTACGTTCCACCCCGTGAACTCTGAGGACACCCCCCGAAGCACCCCCCACGGAACCGCCCGTCGCGCCCTTCTGCGCGGCGGCATGGCCGGCGCCCTCGCCGTCGGCGGCGCGGCCCTCGCCACCGCCCCCGCGTCCGCCTCCACGCCCGCCACCGGCCCCCGGACCGCCACCCGTCCCGGCACGGCCGACGAAGTCCTGCGGGAACTGGCCGCGGGCAACCGCCGCTGGCGCACCTTCTGCGAGCGGCACCCGGACGAAACCCCCGCTGTACGGCAGAGCCTGACAGCAGGTCAGCATCCGTTCGCCGTCGTCCTCGGCTGCATCGACTCCCGCGTGCCGCCGGAGCTGGTCTTCGACCAGGGCCTCGGCGACCTGATGACCGTCCGCACAGCGGGCGAGGTGCTCGACGAGGCCGTACTCGGCAGCGTTGCCTACGGCGTGCTCGAACTGGGGATCCCGCTGCTCATGGTGCTCGGTCACCAGTCGTGCGGCGCGGTCAAGGCGGCCGTACAGGCGGACCTGACCGGCGACGAGCTGCCCGCCCACATCCAGTACCTGGCCGACCAGATCATCCCGTCCATAGACCGCACGCAGCAGGGCGACGCCCGCGTCGACTCCACCATCGACGCCAACGTCCGGGCCGTCCGCGCACGCCTGGCCGCCGTGCCGGACCTCGCCGCGAAGATATCCGCCGGCGAGCTCGCGGTCGTCGGCGCCCGCTACGAGCTGACCACCCAGCTCGTCCACACCCTCGCGTAGCCCCTTGGGACCTGCCCTAGGGGGCGGAGGTCGCGTCCTTGTACAGTTCCCCGGCCTCCGCCCCCAGGACCACGCTGTACGAGATGTCGGGCGTGGCACCGCCCTGCTCGTGACCGCCCAGGACGCCCACGACCTCGTCGTAGCCGTTCACCCAGGGGCTGCCGCTGGTGCCGCCGGTGAAGGCGGGGCAGGTGATGCGCTGCTGGGTGGCGCTGTGGGCGGTGGGCCGGTTCGTACAGCGGATCGGCGCCTCGACGGAGTCGGGGTAGCCGGTGACGGTGACGGCGGTGGCCCCGGTTGTGGTGCGCGTCACAAAACGATTGCCGCCGACAACGTCCTCGACGTTTTTGCCGTCCTTCTCCACGAGGACGGCAAAGGCCACGTCACTGTCCTCGTCCTGCCCCTTGTTCCACCCGTCGGGCATGAAGGACCGCTTGATCTTCCAGACCCCGTAGGGGGCCTGTCCGGCCCGGTAGCCGGGGACGAACGCCAGTTCGCCGGACACGCTGCTGAGGCAGTGCGCCGCGGTGGCGATGAGGTCGTGCTGCGGACTGTGCACGACGGACGCGGTGCAGAAGTGCTCGCCGGTGAGTCTGCCGGCGACCGCGTCGTCGGCGCTGAACAACGCGCCGACCCGTGCGAACTTCGGGGTCGCCACCGCGACGGCCGTGACCCCCAGGGGGCCGGGCGCGCCGTCGGCAGTCGCTTCGGAGGCGGAGGTGACGGCCAGCATGACGACCGCACCGAGCAGGGCGTTTCGCTTCATCGGGTTCACTGTGTCCCACGAAGGTGAGAGAAACGTCAGAGACATGCATTCCCATACGACGCTACCCGCACTTGGCCCTCAAAACCTCCCGGCTTTGTCTGCCGGGCCTCATCACCCCCTGAAGGACACTCTCCGTGGCTGAAATCCCCCCCGACCTCATCTGGACCCGTGCCGCCCCGCCGGACGCGACCGGACCCGGCCCGTGGATCGAGATCGCCTTCGGCCCGGGGGACGACGGCGAGGCGCCCGTCTACCTGCGGGAGACCAGCGACCCGGACACCGTCGTCACCACGAACCGGCGCAAGTGGGACGCGTTCGTGCTGGGCGTCCAGGCAGGCGAATTCGACCACTTCGTGGAAGGCGTCGAGCTCGACTGACCTCACGCCCCACCCGGCGCCCCTTGCAACAGCACCCCTTGCACAGCACGCCTCGCACAGCAAGTTCTCACAGCCCACGCCTCAGACTCAGACATCGCCCCGCACCACCGCGTGCAAGTGCTGGTCGTGCCACCCGTCCGCGTGCAGCAGGGCGCTGCGCATGGTGCCCTCGTACGCGTACTGCGCCTTTCGCGCCACTCGGCACGACGCCTCGTTGGCGACCGCGTGGCACAGGCGCAGGCGGTGCAGGCCGAGGTCGTCGAACGCCCACCGGGTGAGCCCGCCGACCGCCTCGACGGCGACGCCGCCGCCCCGGGCGGCCGGCAGCAGCCAGTAGACGATCTCCGCGCTGCCGCCGTCGAGATCGACGTCGTTCCAGCCGGCCAGCCCGACGACCTCACCGCCGTCGGCACGGGACCGGGCGATCGCCCAGATCGCGCCGGTCTCCGCCCGCCAGCGCTCCCGCATCCGCTCGATCCGCCGTACCGCGGCCTCCCCGTCGGGCACGGCGAGCAGGTTCCACTGCCGGATCGCCGGATCGCCCGCGGCCGCCACCAACGCGGACGCGTCCCCCGCCTCCCAGGGCCGCAGCTCCAGCCCGGCGCGCGGGAGCGCGAGCACCGGCTGCTCGGCACGGGCCATCCGACCTGCGGGGACGACAGGAGGCACGGCGGACACGGGGGCGTTCACCGCGGCATCGTGCCACAGGCGTCCCGTGCCGGGGATCGGCACCCCGAGGTCAAGTTCCGGCCATCCTCGCACCATCGCCCCGCCATTGATCAGCAATCCCCCAAGCCCCTTCAGTAAGGCGGAAGTCAGGATTCCACCGCCTGTCTTGTTGTCGCGTACTCAACAAGGGAACGTCGTCCGCGGGCCGCCGCCCCCACCGGCAACCACGCCGGTGGTCCCCCACCCGCAGGCCTCTGTCCACCTCACGCAGGAGGCTGTACGTTGCGTACGCCCACCCCCAACACCCCCCACATACGCGGCAGATGGCACCGAATAGGCTCCGCCGCCGCAGCCACCGCCGCCCTCGTCATCGCCGGTCTCGGCACCGCGGCCCACGCCGACGCCGCCACCCCGACGCCTTCCAAGGTCAGCGCCGGCGCCATCGCCGCCCAGGTCGCGAAGGCCCACGTGACCTACACCCAGCAGTGCGACCAGACCCCGAAGAAGGGGTTCGCGTCCTGCAACGCGCTGCGCGTCACCGGCGGCACCACCGCCTTCCAGGAGGAGCAGGCCGCCAAGAAGGGCATCGCGCCCAAGACGGTCTCGCCGAACGCCGCCACCGACTCCCCCAGCGGCTACGGCCCCTCCGACCTCCAGTCGGCCTACGGCCTGACCGACGCCGCGTCCTCGGGCGGCTCCGACGAGACCATCGCGATCGTCGACGCGTACGACGACCCCAACGCGGAGTCCGACCTGGCCACCTACCGCGACTACTACGGCCTCTCCGCCTGCACGACCTCCAACGGCTGCTTCAAGAAGGTCAGCCAGACGGGCTCCACGACCTCCCTCCCCACCGCGAACAGCGGCTGGGCCGGTGAGATCTCGCTCGACCTCGACATGGCCTCCGCCGTCTGCCCGAACTGCAACATCCTGCTCGTCGAGGCCAAGTCCTCCTCGATGGCCAACCTCGGCACCGCGGTGAACCGCGCCGTCACCCTGGGCGCGAAGTTCGTCTCCAACAGCTACGGCGGCTCCGAGTCCTCCTCCGACACCAGCTACGACTCCTCGTACTTCAACCACCCGGGCGTCGCCATCACCGTCAGCGCGGGCGACGAGGCGTACGGCGCCGAGTACCCGGCGGCCTCCAAGTACGTGACCTCCGTCGGCGGCACCAAGCTGTCCACCAGCTCCAACAGCCGCGGCTGGACCGAGTCGGTCTGGAAGACCAGCAGCACCGAGGGCACCGGCTCGGGCTGCTCCTCCTACGACGCCAAGCCGACCTGGCAGACCGACACCGGCTGCTCGAAGCGCATGATCTCCGACGTCTCGGCCGTCGCCGACCCGGCGACCGGCGTCTCGGTCTACGACACCTACGGCGCCGACGGCACCGGCTGGAACACCTACGGCGGCACCAGCGCCTCGGCCCCGATCATCGCGAGCGTCTACGCCCTCGCCGGCACCCCGGGCAGCAGCGACTACCCGGCCTCCTACCCCTACGCCGCGGCCGGCACGTCCGCCCTCAACGACGTGACCAGCGGCAACAACGGCACCTGCTCGACGAGCTACTTCTGCACCGCCAAGTCCGGCTACGACGGCCCGACCGGCTGGGGCACCCCGCAGGGCACCGACGCCTTCACCGGCTGACCCTGATCCTCCGTCACACATTTCCCCGTCACACAGAGCAGCCACAGTGGGCCGTGGGGGCCACACGTGGCGCAAGGCGAGCGGGCCGCGGCATCCAGCCGCGGCCCGCTCGCCGTTCGTCATGAGACCATCGATGAGAACATCGAAACGTACGCTCACCCGACCAGCCGTCAGAAACGGTACGGGGCCGTGAAGTGGGCTAACGACGGAACCACACCACAGGTTCCGCTCCGGCCTCATTGCCCGGCGTAACGTGCCGTGATACACAGAGTGACCGTACGAGTCAATCGTACGAATCCTGACCGACAATGACGCCAAGTCGACATACGGACGGCGACTTCGTCGGCGACAATGAGGCGTGACCTCTGCACACCGGCAGGGGAACTGCGGAACTACCCACCAGGGGCGGTGACTTACATGCTGTTTGCGGCCGACAAGGGCGATATCAACACCATCATCGGCGGGATCGCTCCGGACTGGGGGCCCTTCGGCAGCCTGGGCAACGAGGCCAAGGTGATGATCGAGGTCGTGATGGCGGTCGCCATCCTCATCTGCCTCGGCATCGCCATCTGGGGCGCGGCCAAGCAACGCATCGGCGCGACGGCCCTGCGGGACACCTTCAGTGCGGAACAGGGCAAGGGCCTCATCATCGCGGGCCTGACAGGCGTCTTCATCATCGGCTCACTCGGGACACTGTTCACGATCGTGTACGGCATGGCCGTGTAACGGCGTCCCCCGCACCACCCCCAGTCCCGTCCGGGCGCGCCCGGCCCGCCGTCCCCACCCACCTGTCGTGCCCACCGGCTGAGGTTGCGTTTCCCTGATGTCCCTGATGTCGAGTCACCACACCGCGCCCGCGCGGGAACCAGCACGGCTACCGTCGTACTTCTACGCGGTCCGCAACGGCAGCGAGGGGGCGTACGCGGCATGACTCCCGGCGACGAACACGACTACGGCGAACCCGCGGGCACCCGCGTCCGCCTACCCGAGACCGACCCCTACGGCGGCGCCCGCAGAGGCCCCCGCTCCTCCTCCCGGAGCCTGGTCACGGTGGTCGGCGTCGTCGTCGTCCTCATCGCGGCAATCGCCTTCGCGAACCGCGGAGGAGACGATTCCTCTTCAACGACGACCGACGGCCCCGCCGGCACCAACAACCCCAAGTCCTCCAGCACAGCAGCCAGCGGAACAAAACCGGTGAAGTCGAAGACCAACGGCATCCCCTCGGGGTTCGCCCACACCCAGCAGGGCGCCCAGTCCGCCGCCGCCAACTACGCCGTCGCGCTCGGCTCGACCGGCATGTTCCAGAAGAACAGCCGGCACGCCCTCGTCGACAACCTCTACACCACCGCGGCCGCGACCAAGCTGCAGGGCGCCATGGACCAGGCGTACTCGACCGACTTCCTCGCGAAGATGGGCCTCGACGCCGACGGCAACGCCCCGGACGGCAACACCTTCGTCTCCCGCGTGGTGCCCGTGGGCACGACGGCCCAGGCCTACTCCACCGGCACCGCCAAGGTCGCCGTCTGGTACCTGGGCCTCATCGGCATGTCCGGGACGACCTCCACCGACCCCGTCACCTCGTCGTGGAAGACCTGGACCTTCGACCTCCAGTGGACGGGCGGCGACTGGAAGATCGTCGACGACGAGCAGAAGGACGGCCCCGCTCCCGTCCCCGGCGACGACCCGGCCGCCACCTCCGACGAGATCAGCAAGGCCATCGAGGAGTACGGAGGGTTCACGTATGCCCGCTAACCCGCGCCGCCTGCTCACGCTCGCCGGAGCGGTGACGGCCGTCCAGACGTCGGCCGTGCTGCTGGCCACCCGCGTCTTCGCGGCCCCCTCGCCCGACCCGACGCCGTCGGGGACACCCTCGCCGACGCCGTCACCGTCCGACAGCGTGGACTGCGGTCTCATCTCCGGCGAGGCCAAGAAGTACTGCGAGAAGGGCAACGGAGGCTCCCTCACCACCAACCCCGGCGTCTCCGACACCCTCGACCCCCTCTCCTCCCTCGCCAAGGGCTGTGCCGACGCCGCCGCGTGGACCGTCGACAAGCTCAGCGACGCCGTGAAGGACACAGCGAACGTCGACTTCACCAACGACAGGTTCCTCAAGCAGTACGCCGTCGTCTTCGCCGCCTCGACCGTCCTGACCCTCCTGCTGTGGCTGCTGGCGGTAGCCAAGCGCGCGGTGCGCGGAGTCCCCCTCACCACCGCCATCGGCGAAGCCGTCGGCTTCCTCTGGCTGACCGTCCTCGCCTCCGCCTTCACCCCCCTCATCCTCTACACCGTCGTCTCCGCCACCGACGGCATCACCGACGTCCTCGCGAAGACCACCGGCAACCAGACCGACACGTTCTTCGGCACCTTCTCCGCCGCCCTCGCCAAGGGCGAGAACATCGGCGGCGGCCCGATCATGCTGATCGTCGTCTCGCTCGTGTCGATCCTCGCCGCCGGAGTGCTCTGGCTGGAGCTGGTCATCAGGGCCGCCCTCCTCTACGTCGGCGCGCTGCTCGGCACCGTCGTCTACGCGGGCCTGGTCGACAAGAACCTGTGGAGCCACGTCCGCCGCTGGGCCGGCATCATGATCGCCGTCATCCTGGTCAAACCGGTCATCGTGATAGTGCTCGGCCTCGCCGGCGCACTGTCCTCGGACGACGGCCCCAACGCCTTCTCCGCCGTCGTCTCCGGCCTCTCGATCATCCTGCTCGCCATCTTCGCCAGCGCGATGATCTACCGCTTCGTCCCCGGCTTCGGCGACGAGATCGCCGGCGGCCGCAACAACCGCATCATGCAGGGCGCCGAAGGCAAGGCCGCCGCCGTCATCAGCTCCCCGGCGACCCTCGTCGCCCAGGGCATCAAGACGCACAGCACCCGTGCGGACAACAACGGCGGCGGCCAGTCCGGTTCCTCCGGCGCCCGCCCCTCCAACCCCGCCAGTGGCGGAGTGGCCGCGCACAGCTCGCGCTCCTCGAACGGGGGCGGCGGATCTGTCCCCTCCGCCGCACCCGCGCCCCGCGCGAGCAGCCCGGTCAACACCCCGCACGCCGGCAACAACCGCAACAGCAGCAACAACCGCACGGGAGGTGAAGGGCGTTGACGACCGAGTCCCATGTGTCCCACATGGTCGCGCCCCGCCGTACATATCTGATCGGCCGCGCCCGGCCGAACGCGATCGTCGGCCGCAACCGCGAGACCGGCGAGATCGCGCTCATCGTCATCGGCGCGTTCCTCGGCATGATGTGCGGCCTCCTCGTCCCCGTCCTCGCCCTGCGCATCGTCCTGCTGAGCGGCTTCCCCGTGATCGCGCTGGCCGCCGTCTACGTGCCGTACAAGCACCGCACGTTCTACAAGTGGTTCGAGATCAACCGCAGCTACAAGCGCACCCTCCGCCAGGGGACCACATACCGCTCCACCGCCATGGAGGCCGGCACCCGGCTCGACGGCCAGGAGATCGAGATCGGCCCGCCCCCGGGCATCGGCCGCATCAGCTGGCTGGCCGCCCCCTTCGGCCCCGACGAGATCGCCGTCCTCCTGCACGCCGACCGCCGTACGGTGACGGCGGCCATCGAGATCGAGGGCCCCGGCGTCGGCCTGCGCGACAGCGAGGACCAGGAGGCCCTCGTCGACCGCTTCGGCACCCTCCTCAAGCACGTGGCGAACGGCGACGGCTTCGTCACCCGGCTGCAGATACTCGCCCGCACCCTCCCCGCCGACCCCGACGCCCACGCCAAGGACGTCGCCGTACGCGGGGACGAGAAGGCCCCCGACTGGCTGGCCCGCTCCTACGACCAGCTCCAGTCCATGGTGTCCACCAGCAGCGAGCAGCACCGCGCCTACCTCGTCGCCTGCATGCACTACACGCGTGAGCTCTCCGCCGAGGCGCACGCCATGGCCCGCGCCGCCCGCCCCCAGTCCGGCCGCAAACTCGACCGCGACGCCGGCCTCGCCGTCGTCATGGCCCGCGAGCTGACGGACATCTGCTCCCGCCTCCAGGAGGCGGACATCCGCGTCCGCCAGCCCCTCGGGCAGGGCCGGCTCGCCTCCCTCGTCCACTCCATGTACGACCCGGACCACCCCATCGACCACATCCAGGCGATGACCAAGCGCAACGCCTGGCCGGCCGAGCTGGACGCCATGGAACCGACGTTCCTCCAGGCCAAGACCCGCGAGTCGACCACCCGGGCCCCCTGGTGCCACGCCACGGCCTGGGTGAAGGAGTGGCCGATGACCCCGGTCGGCGTCAACTTCCTGGCCCCGCTCCTCGTCCACACCCCGGACGTCATCCGCACGGTCGCCGTCACGATGGACCTCGAACCCACCGAGGTCGCCATCGAACGCATGCTCACGGAGAAGACGAACGACGAGGCCGAAGCCAGCCGCGCCGCCAAGATGAACCGCACCGTCGACCCCCGCGACGTCGCCGCCCACTCCCGCCTCGACCAGCGCGGCGAGGACCTGGCGTCCGGCGCGGCCGGCGTGAACCTGGTCGGCTACATCACCGTCTCCAGCCGCAACCCCGAGGCCCTCGCCCGCGACAAACGGACGATAAGGGCCTCGGCGGGCAAGTCGTACCTGAAGCTGGAGTGGTGCGACCGAGAGCACCACCGGGCGTTCGTGAACACCCTCCCGTTCGCCACCGGAATCCGAAGGTAGGGGCTGATGAGCTGATGCGGGATCCGCTGTCCGTCCTCACGGACGCCTTCACCTCCTTCCTCTTCGGCAAGGTCGAGACGACCCGGCTGCCGGTCCGCACCTCCACCGGCCAGGCCCAGGCCGTCTACCTGCCCACGGCCGCCCCCGGCCTCGGCGACTCCGGCGTCATCATCGGCCGCGAGGTCTACTCCGGGAAGGGCTACATCTACGACCCCTTCCAGCTGTACGGTCAGCAGCTCCCCGCCCCGCACTGGCTGGTCCTCGGCGAGTCCGGAAACGGCAAGTCGGCGCTGGAGAAGACCTACGTCATGCGCCAGCTCCGCTTCCGCGACCGCCAGGTCGTCGTCCTGGACGCCCAGGGCGAGGACGGCGTCGGCGAATGGAACCTCATCGCGCAGGCGCTGGGAATAACCCCCATCCGCCTGGACCCGACGGCCGCCCTGGACATGGGGATCCGCCTCAACCCCCTGGACCCGTCGATCACCACGACGGGCCAGCTCGCACTGCTCCGCACCATCATCGAAGTGGCGATGGGCCACGGCCTGGACGAACGCTCCGGCTTCGCCCTCAAGGTCGCCCACGCCTACGTCAACGAGACGATCGTCGAACGCCAGCCCGTCCTGATGGACATCGTCGAACAGCTCCGCCACCCCGAACCGGAGTCGGCGGAGGCGATGAACGTCGCCATAGACGACGTACGGGCCTGGGGCCTGGACGTCGCACTGGTCCTGGACCGCCTGGTCGACGGCGACCTGCGGGGCATGTTCGACGGTCCGACGACGGTCGGCATCGACCTGGACGCCCCGCTCATCGTGTTCGATCTGTCCCACATCGACCGCAACTCCATCGCCATGCCGATCCTGATGGCGATCGTCGGCGTCTGGCTGGAGCACACCTGGATCCGCCCCGACCGGAAGAAGCGCATCTTCCTGGTCGAGGAGGCCTGGCACATCATCAACAGCCCGTTCGTGGCCCAGCTCTTCCAGCGCCTGCTGAAGTTCGGCCGACGCCTCGGCCTGTCCTTCGTGGCGGTCGTCCACCACTTGTCGGACGTGGTGGACGGAGCGGCGGCGAAGGAGGCGGCCGCGATCCTGAAGATGGCCTCGACCAGAACGATCTACGCCCAGAAAGCGGACGAGGCGAGGGCGACGGGCCGAGTCCTCGGCCTCCCGCGGTGGGCGGTGGAGATCATCCCCACCCTCACCCCCGGCATCGCGGTGTGGGATGTCAACGGCAATGTCCAGGTGGTGAAACACCTGGTCACGGAGACGGAACGCCCCCTGGTCTTCACCGACCGCGCGATGACGGAGACCTCCGCCGAACAGGCGGCCGCAGCCGACGACGCCCTGCTCGCCGCCGAACTGGAACAGGAACGCCGAGCGGCGGCCTTCATGGAACAGCACATGGCCGACCTGGACGGCTCGTCCGAGTCGACGGTGGCGTAGAGGGGCGGGGTGGTCATGAGACCGGGTGACGAGCAGCGCCGCGACAGCCGGGCCGACAGCCAAGGAGGCATCCCGGACGGCCTCCTGGTCGGCATACTCGCGTTCCTGCTCGGCATGACCCTCCTGGTCTGGACGGCGACGGGCCTGGCAGCCCTCTTCTCCCACGGCTCCTGGCCCGCCGGCGTCGCCTTCACCCGCACCCCCCTGGCCATGCGCCACCTCATCGCCCAACCCCACGACATCCCCGGCGCCTGGCCGGAGGCGGAGCCGACCCGACTCTCCGGCTACGGCCTCTTCTGGGGCCTGCTCATCGGCCAGCTGATGATCCTGTTCGTCCTCACCGTGTTCGTGATAGGGACGCTGGCGCGGTGGAGGGCGGTACGGGCACGCCGGAAGGCAGACCAGAGGGACCACCGGCACACCACGGGCCTCCCGCCCCAACACCACGAGGTACCGCACCACGAGGTGCCCACGCAGCGAACGGAAGCGACGCCCGAGGCCGACCCGAGGACACGGACAGAGCCGACTCCGCCGACGGACCCGATCCCTCTGACGGCATCACCATCGCCGTCGCCTCCCGCCCCGACACCGCGCCCCGCCGCCGAACCGACCTACGAATGGGAGAGCGGCCGCGTCGAAGGCGGGACGGCCCACTACGCGCCCCCCGCGCTCCGCTACGCCACCGCCTCCCAGGCCGTCCGGGACGCCGAGGGCCCCGCACTCGTCCTCACCTCCGACCCGGCCCTCTGGCAGGACACCAAGGACGCCAGGGCCAAGCTGGGCCCGATCCACCTCTACGACCCCGCCCACCGCTGCGACACCCCGGCCCGCCTCCACTGGTCCCCCACCGCCGGCTGCGAGGACAGACCGACCGCGGCCTCCCGCGCGGCGGCGCTCCTCACCCCCGTACGCCCCACCGCCCGCCTGGACCAGGCGGTGACCGACACGGCCGAGACCCTGCTCCGCAGCTATCTCCACGCCGCTGCGATCGACGGCCGCACCATCCGCCACGTCCACCGCTGGTCCCAGGGCACCGGCATCCAGGACGCGGTCCGTACCCTCCGCACCCACCCCAAGGCCGCCCCGGGCGCGGCCGGCGAGCTCGAAGCCGCCCTCACCGCCCACCCCGAACGCCGTGACATCGCCCAGGAACTGACGTCCCGCGCCCTCTCCGCCCTCTCCACGGTGAACATCCGCGAGGCATGCACTCCCAACCGAAGTGATGCCCTCGCCTTGGATTCCTTCGTGGACGAAGGGGGAACGCTTTATGTACTAGGCGAATCGATCGAGGATCCCAGGACGCACCCGGGCGCGATGCCGCTCCTGACGGCCCTCGTCTCCAGCGTGGTCGAGCGCGGCCGGCGCATGGCCGAACGGTCATCCTCCGGTCGCCTCGACCCACCACTCACCCTGGTCCTGGACGATGTGGCGGCCGTGGCCCCGATCTCCCAGCTCCCGGAGCTCCTGTCCACGGGAACGGACCGCGGCCTGCCCACCTTGGCCCTGCTCCGCTCCCGCGAACAGGCCAAGGCCCGCTGGCCGCACGACGAGCTACCGGTGTAGCACTTTCAGTCCCGGTCGCGCCCGAGCTCGAACTCCAGCTGGCTCTCCCCGGGTGTCTGCTCGAGCGGCACCACGACACCACTGGGTACGAACCCGGCCTTGCGGTAGAACCTCTGGGCCCGTGTGTTCTGCTCGTGCACGATCAGTCGCACCCGCTCGGCCCCGCTCGCCCAGGCCCACTCCACAGCGGCGTCGAAGAGCACCTCCGTCAGACCGATGCCCCGGGACTCGGGCTGCACGAACACTCCGACGACGTGCCCTTGCGTTCGCTCGACGGCAAAGCCGGCCCAGTCTTTCGTGCCGGCCTCCTCGACCAGCACAGTCAAGGTTGCGACCCACTCCCCGTCCGGCGCCTCGGCGATGATCTGCTGCGCTCCGGTCGCACCCTCCGCGACTCCCGCGACCCGTTCCCGCCAAAAGGAGTCCGGCTTGGCGACAGCCTCGTCGTACGTCTCCAGGAAGGCGAGGTGCGCCACCGGGTCCTGAAGCGCGGCGAGCCGCAGCTTCTTCGCCGCGGGCCACTCGTCGGCGCGTATGGAGCGGATGACGTAATTCATACGCATCACCCTAATGGCAAACGCAAAAAGGCCCACACCGATTTACGGTGTGGGCCTTTTTCAATATTTGTTCGGCGGTGTCCTACTCTCCCACAGGGTCCCCCCTGCAGTACCATCGGCGCTGTAAGGCTTAGCTTCCGGGTTCGGAATGTAAC